>NZ_JBSFIH010000003.1:0-333060 GCF_053597455.1 Streptomyces sp. NPDC001393 | reverse complement strand
CCTGCACCGCCCGGCAGCCCTCCTCGCCCACCGTCTGACCGCGCAACTGCCTCCGCCGCCGCCCATCCGAACTCCGGCCCGCCGGAAATCCGCTGAACCCGCGGAGCGTTACGCGTCGACCTTCTCCATGATCTCGTCGCTCACGTCGAAGTTCGCGAAGACGTTCTGCACGTCGTCGCTGTCCTCGAGCGCGTCGATCAGCTTGAAGATCTTCTTGGCGCCCTCCTCGTCCAGCTCGACCTGCATGGTCGGGACGAAGTTGGCCTCGGCGGACTCGTAGTCGATGCCGGCCTCCTGGAGGGCGGTGCGGACCGCGACCAGGTCGGTGGCCTCGCTGATCACCTCGAAGTTCTCGCCGAGGTCGTTGACTTCCTCGGCACCGGCGTCCAGGACCGCGCCGAGCACGTCGTCCTCGGTCAGCTCGCCCTTGGGGACGATGACGACGCCCTTGCGGTTGAACAGGTAGGACACCGAGCCCGGGTCGGCCATGGAGCCGCCGTTGCGGGTCATGGCGACGCGTACGTCGGAGGCGGCGCGGTTGCGGTTGTCGGTGAGGCACTCGATGAGCACGGCGACACCGTTCGGGCCGTAGCCCTCGTACATGATCGTCTCGTAGTCGGCGCCGCCGGCCTCGAGGCCACCGCCGCGCTTGATCGCGGAGTCGATGTTCTTGTTCGGCACCGACTGCTTCTTGGCCTTCTGGACGGCGTCGTAGAGCGTCGGGTTGCCGTCGAGGTCGACGCCGCCCATACGCGCCGCGACCTCGATGTTCTTGATCAGCTTCGCGAAGAGCTTGCCGCGCTTGGCATCGATCACGGCCTTCTTGTGCTTCGTCGTGGCCCATTTAGAGTGGCCGGACATCTGCCTGTCTCCTTCGCGTAACCAATCTCTGTACGAACGTCAGAGATCCTACAAGGACTCTCACGCTCGGTTGGCGCGCACCATGTCGACGAACAGGGAGTGCACGCGGTGGTCACCGGTCAGCTCCGGGTGGAACGACGTGGCCAGCGCGTTGCCCTGGCGGACGGCGACGATGTGGCCGTCGTGCTCGGCGAGCACTTCGGCCTCGGCGCCCACGGACTCCACCCAGGGGGCGCGGATGAAGACGCCCTCCACAGGATCGCCCGTGATGCCCTTCACGTCGACCGCGGCCTCGAACGACTCGTTCTGCCGGCCGAAGGCGTTGCGGCGCACGATCATGTCGATGCCGCCGATGGTCTCCTGGCCCGAGCGCGGGTCGAGGATCTTGTCGGCAAGCATGATCATGCCCGCGCAGGTGCCGTAGACGGGCATGCCGTCGGCCACGCGCGCGCGGAGGGGCTCCATCACGCCGAAGAGGACGGCCAGCTTGGAGATGGTGGTGGACTCGCCGCCGGGCAGGACGAGGCCGTCGACCTCGGCGAGTTCCTCGGGGCGCCGCACCGGCCTGGCCACGGCGTCGGCCGCGGCCAGGGCGATGAGGTGCTCCCGTACGTCGCCCTGGAGGGCCAGGACGCCTATGACGGGTGCGTCAGTCATGTGTTTCGTGCAGTCCTCTGGGTGGGATTACCAGCCGCGGTTCGCGTAGCGCTCGGCCTCGGGAAGGGTGTCGCAGTTGATGCCGACCATGGCCTCGCCGAGGTTGCGGGACGCGTCCGCGATGATCTTCGGGTCGTCGTAGAAGGTGGTGGCCTTCACGATGGCGGCGGCGCGCTTGGCCGGGTCACCGGACTTGAAGATGCCCGAGCCGACGAAGACGCCCTCGGCGCCGAGCTGGCGCATCAGGGCCGCGTCGGCCGGGGTGGCCACGCCGCCGGCGGAGAACAGCACCACCGGGAGCTTGCCCAGCTCGGCGACCTCCTTGACCAGCTCGTACGGGGCGCGCAGCTCCTTGGCGGCGGCGTACAGCTCGTGGTTGTCGAAGCCGCGCAGGCGGGCGATCTCGTTCTTGATCTGGCGCAGGTGGCGGACGGCCTCGACGACGTTGCCGGTGCCGGCCTCGCCCTTGGAGCGGATCATCGCGGCGCCCTCGGCGATGCGGCGCAGGGCCTCGCCCAGGTTGGTGGCACCACACACGAACGGGGTGGTGAAGGCCCACTTGTCGGAGTGGTTGACCTCGTCGGCCGGGGTGAGGACCTCGGACTCGTCGATGTAGTCGACGCCGAGGGACTGCAGCACCTGGGCCTCGACGAAGTGGCCGATGCGGGACTTGGCCATGACCGGGATCGAGACGGCGTTGATGATGCCCTCGATCATGTCCGGGTCGGACATACGGGCCACGCCGCCGTCCTTGCGGATGTCGGCCGGGACCCGCTCCAGGGCCATGACGGCGACGGCGCCCGCGTCCTCGGCGATCTTCGCCTGCTCCGGCGTGACGACGTCCATGATCACGCCGCCCTTGAGCTGCTCGGCCATGCCGCGCTTCACGCGCGCGGTGCCGGTCTCGGGAGCCTGGTTCTCGATGGTGGACACGGGTGACCTCACTGATGGGAAAGAGGGTTTTCTGCACCGACGAGGAAACGCGAGCGGACCAGGCCACAGCAAGGGCCAATGGCAAGCCGGTGGATCCTTTTCGTCCAGGGAGGGTTCCCCCGGGGTTCAGGAGGCCCGCTCCACCAGGGCCGCGGGGGGCTCGTCGTCCATCTCGAAGGCCAGCGGGAACGGGGCGTGTCCGGCCAGCCGGAACCAGCGGACCTTGCGGTGTTCGCGGAGCCTGCGGGCGGCTCCCACGGCGTCGTTGTGGAAGCGCCGGGCCATCGGGACCCGTCGGACGGCCTCGGCCAGCTCACGGGCCGCCTCCTCCCCTCCTGGGGCCTCCCTGACGGCCTCCACCTGCGCCGGATCCCCGAAGACCGCGCGCAGCGCCTGGCTCAGCTCGCTCTCGGCGACCTCCCGCTGCTCCTCCTCGGCCTGCCGGGCGGCGTGTGCGGCCTCGTACAGCACGATCGAGGCGGCCGGGTCCAGCACGCCCGAGGTGGCCAGTTCCTGCGCGACGGAGGCCCGGCGCAGCAGCTGCGCGTCGAGCGCGGCCCGCGCGGCGTCCATCCGCACGTGCAGCCGGTCCAGCCGCCCGGCGGTCCAGCTCAGGTACACGCCGATCGCGACGAGTGCGACGAGGATCCAGATGAGGGTTGCGGTCACGGCCGAAGGCTATCGGGCCACGGCACTGGGCCCAGCGGCCCCCGACGGGCCGGCGGCCCACTCCCCCACGGGCCCCCGCCACCCAGTCCCGCACCAGCCCGAACCGCCGTTGCCGGCCCGCTCCCACGCGCGACCACGCCCCCTGCCCTGCTGGACGACCTGCACGAGTCCCGAGCACGAACGGGCCTGCTCACCGCCCGTCCACGCCCCAGCCCCGCCACCCAGTCCCGCGCCAGCCCCAACCGCCGTCACCGGCCCCGCGCGCACACGCGACCACGCCCCCTGCCCTACTGGACGACCCGCTCGGGTCCCCAGGGCGGGCTGCCCGCCTCGCCGCTCAGTCCCGCGCCAGCCCGAACCGTGCGCGCAGGCCGGTCCGCTCGTCCGTGGCCACCGCCGCCGTGCCGGTCGTGACGGTCTCGTACACCGAGAGGATGTCCGCGCCGACCGTCGACCAGTCGAAGCGCCGTACGTGGGTGCTGCCGCGGTCGCGCAGCTCGGCGCGGCGGGCCGGGTCCGCCAGGAGCCGTACGGCGGCGTCGGCGAGCGCGTCGGCGTCCTCGTTGGCGAAGACCTCGCCCGCCTCGCCCTGGTCGAGGACCTGTACGAAGGCGTCCAGGTCGGAGGCGAGGACGGGGGCGCCCGCCGACATCGCCTCGACCAGGATGATGCCGAAGCTCTCGCCGCCGGTGTTGGGCGCGACGTACAGGTCGACGCTGCGCAGGAAGCGCGCCTTGTCCTCGTCGCTGATCATGCCGAGGAACTCGACGCGGGAGCGGAGCTCGCGGGGCAGTTCCTCGACGGCCGCCTCCTCGTCGCCGCGGCCCGCGACCAGCAGCCGGGTCTGCGGGCGGGCGGCGAGGATCTTCGGCAGGGCCTTCATGAGGACCGGCAGGCCCTTGCGGGGCTCGTCGATCCGGCCTATGAAGCCGATGGTGTCGCCCTGCCACTCCGGCTTCGGCTCGGCCTTGGCGAAGAAGTCCACGTCGACGCCGTTGGGGATGACCACCGCGTCCCCGCCGAGGTGCTCGACCAGGGTCCGGCGCGCGTACTCGCTGACCGCGATCCGGGCGCTGATCTTCTCCAGGGCGGCCTGGAGGATGGAGTACGCGGCGATCATCGCGCGCGAGCGGGGGTTGGAGGTGTGGAAGGTGGCCACGATCGGACCGGAGGCCGCCCAGCAGGTCAGCAGGCCCAGCGAGGGCGAGGTCGGCTCGTGGATGTGGACCACGTCGAAGGCGCCCTCGTGCAGCCAGCGCCGTACCCGCGCGGCCGACAGGAAACCGAAGTTGAGGCGGGCCACCGAGCCGTTGTACGGCACCGGGACCGCGCGGCCGGCCGAGACGACGTACGGCGGCAGCGGGGTGTCGTCGTCGGCCGGGGCGAGGACGGAGACGTCGTGGCCGAGCCGGAGGAAGTACTCGGCGAGGTCGCGGATGTGGAACTGGACGCCGCCGGGCACGTCCCAGGAGTACGGGCAGACGATCCCGATTCTCACGAGGGTCCCTTCGCGGGGTCGAGGTCGGCGAGCCACAGCCGCTGCAGCATGTGCCAGTCCTCCGGATGGTCGGCGATCCCGGTGGCGAAGGCGTCGGCCAGCGCCTGTGTCATGACAGACGTCTTCTCGGCCCGGGTACCTGACTCGGGTACCTCGACCGGCGGGTGGACCTGGCCCTGCATGACGGGCGAGTCGTCGTACCAGAGCGTGACGGGGAGCAGCAGCGCGCCGGTCTGCTGGGCGAGCAGGGCCGGGCCCGCGGGCATCCGGGTCTTCTCGCCGAAGAAGTCGACCTCGACGCCGGAGGCGGACAGGTCCCGGTCGGCGACCAGGCAGACCAGGCCGCCGTCGCGCAGCCTGCGGGCCAGGGTGCCGAAGGCGGAGCCACCGCTGTGCGGCAGGACCTCCATGCCGAGGCCCTCGCGGTAGGCGACGAAACGGTCGTAGAGGGTCTCGGGCTTGAGCCGCTCGGCGACCGTCGTGAACGGCGTCTCCAGCTTGGTCGTGACCCAGGCGCCGGCCAGGTCGTAGTTGGCCATGTGCGGCAGCGCGAGGATCACGCCCCCGCCGGCGGCCAGTCCGTCGGTCAGGAAATGTATGTCCTTGGGGTCGAAGCCCGACTTCACGCGCTCCTGGCTCCAGGCGGGCAGCCGGAAGGACTCCATCCAGTAGCGGAGGTACGAGCGCATGCCCGCGCGCGAGAGCTCGGCCAGGCGCTCCGGGCCGGCGTCGGGCAGCACGCGCGCGTAGTTCGACTCCAGGCGCTGTACGCCCTTGCCGCGCTGCTTCCAGGTGAGGTCGGCGATGGTCCGCCCGAGCCGGACCGCGACCGGCTCGGGGAGCTTCTTGACGGTGCTCCAGCCGAGCCCGTACAGCGCGTCGGTGAGCCGTTCGCCGGCGCTCACTTCGCGGCCTCGGCGTTCTGCTGGGCCGCCGCCTCCGCCTCGGCGGACTCGCGGCGGACGGTGACGACCCGCTGGATGAGCGTGACGAGGCTGCCGACGGCGACGATCCACAGGGCGATCGGCAGCAGCCACTGGATGCCGGGAACGCCGAACGTGTGCATGCCCGCCAAGCCGGCCGCGACCAGCGAGATCACCAGCCGTTCGGCGCGTTCCACGAGGCCGTTGACGGCGACCGGCAGCCCGATCGACTCGCCGCGTGCCTTGGTGTACGACACCACCTGGCCGCTGGCCAGGCAGAAGATCGAGACGGCGCACAGCGCGTTGTTGTTCCCGTTGCCGGCGTACCAGAGCGCGAAGCCGCCGAAGATGGCGCCGTCGGCGACCCGGTCGAGGGTGGAGTCCAGGAAGGCGCCCCAGCGGCTGGAGCGGCCCAGCTGACGGGCCATGTTGCCGTCGACCAGGTCGGAGAAGACGAACAGGGTGATCACGACCGTGCCCCAGAAGAACTCGCCCCGGGGGTAGAAGACCAGTGCACCCGCGACCACACCGGCCGTGCCGATGAGCGTGACCGTGTCGGGGCTGACGCCCCGCCGGATGAGAAACGCGGCGAACGGTGTGAGGACACGCGTGAAGAATGCACGCGCGTACTTGTTCAGCATGGCCTTCCCGACGGTCGGTGTCGCCGCGGCCCTGGTGGCCTCCGGCTGGCCCATCGTAGCCACGCGCGCGTGCGCGTGGCGGGCGGGCACCCGCAGCCCGTGGTGCGAACCGGCGCGCGCCGCCGTGCGCGGGGCGTGCGTGGCGCGATCGGCGTGTGCGGTTGTCGTTCGTATGGACGCAGCGTGACGGGAGTGGAAAGCTCGAATAACCGCGGGCGTCGCCGGAGCCGCCAGTGCACGCGGGTCCCGCGTGTCCGCGCCCACAGTGACCTCACCGTGCACGGGAGGCAGGATCATGGGCGACAAGACTCAGACACACCACCCCGGGGCCGCCGGCAGGGCTCTTGAGGCCGACCAGCCCGCATCCGTACGGAACGTGGTGCTGGTCGGCCACTCCGGTTCGGGCAAGACGACTCTGGTGGAGGCCCTCGCGCTGACCGCGGGGGCGGTGAACCGGGCGGGCCGCAAGGAGGACGGCGGCACCGTCTCGGACTACGACGAGATCGAGCACCGGCAGCAGCGCTCCGTACAGCTCTCCCTGGTGCCGGTCGAATGGGACGGCATCAAGATCAACCTGCTCGACACCCCCGGATACGCCGACTTCGTCGGGGAGCTCAGGGCCGGTCTGCGCGCCGCGGACGCGGCCCTCTTCGTCGTCTCGGCCTCGGACGGCGTGGACGGCTCCACGCGGATGGTCTGGGAGGAGTGCGCGGCCGTCGGCATGCCGCGCGCGATCGTGATCACGCACCTGGAGGCCGCGCGCGCCGACTTCGAGGAGATGACCCGGATCTGCGCGGAGGCCTTCGGCGGCGAGGACCCCGATGCGGTACTGCCGCTGTACCTGCCGCTGCGCGGCCCCGAGGGCCCGGACGGGCACGCGCCCGTGACCGGGCTGGTCGGGCTGCTGTCGCAGAAGCTGTTGGACTACTCGACCGGGGAGCGCAAGGAGTCCGAGCCCGGCGAGGACCAGCTGCCGGACATCGAGGAGGCCCGCAACCGGCTGATCGAGGGGATCATCGCCGAGAGCGAGGACGAGACCCTCATGGACCGCTATCTCGGCGGTGAGGAGGTCGACGTCAAGACGCTGATCCAGGACCTGGAGCGGGCCGTCGCGCGCGGCACGTTCTTCCCCGTCCTGGCCGCCGCCCCCGCCGCCGAGGGCGCCAGGCACGGCCTCGGCACGGTCGAACTGCTGGAGCTGGTCACGGGCGGCTTCCCGACCCCGTTCGAGCACCCGCTGCCCGAGGTCACCACCATCGACGGCAAGGCCCGCGAGCTGAAGCCGTGCGACACCGGCGGCCCGCTGGTCGCCGAGGTCGTCAAGACCTCCTCCGACCCCTATGTCGGCCGGGTCTCCCTGGTCCGTGTCTTCTCCGGCACCCTGCGCCCCGACCAGACGGTGCACGTCTCCGGGCACGGGCTGACCGACCGCGGACACGAGGACCACGACGTCGACGAGAAGGTCGGCGCCCTGTCCATGCCGTTCGGCAAGCAGCAGCGGCCGGTGACGCACGCCGTCGCCGGCGACCTGGTGTGCGTGGCCAAGCTCGGCCGGGCCGAGACCGGGGACACGCTCTCCGCGAAGGACGACCCTCTGCTGATGGAGCCCTGGCGGATGCCTGACCCGCTGCTGCCGCTGGCCATCCAGGCGCACAGCAAGGCCGACGAGGACAAGCTCTCGCAGGGCCTGGCCCGGCTGGTGGCCGAGGACCCCACCATGCGGCTGGAGCAGAACCAGGACACCCACCAGGTGGTCCTGTGGTGCCTGGGCGAGGCCCACGCGGACGTCGCCCTGGAACGGCTGCGCAGCCGCTACGGCGTCCAGGTCGACGTCGTCCCGCACAAGGTCTCCCTGCGGGAGACGTTCGCGAACAAGGCCACCGGGCGCGGGCGGCACGTGAAACAGTCCGGCGGGCACGGTCAGTACGCCATCTGCGAGATCGAGGTGGAGCCGCTGCCCGGCGGCTCGGGCATCGAGTTCGTGGACAAGGTGGTCGGCGGCGCCGTGCCCCGCCAGTTCATCCCGTCCGTGGAGAAGGGCGTACGCGCCCAGGCCGCGAAGGGCGTCGCCGCCGGATATCCGCTGGTGGACGTGCGGGTCACGCTGCTGGACGGCAAGGCGCACTCGGTGGACTCCTCCGACGCCGCCTTCCAGACCGCGGGCGCGCTCGCGCTGCGCGAGGCCGCGGCCGACACGAGGATCCATCTGCTGGAGCCGGTGGCCGAGGTGTCCGTGCTGGTCGACGACGACTACGTGGGCGCCGTCATGAGCGACCTGTCCAGCCGCCGCGGCCGGGTGCTCGGCACCGAACAGGTGGGTTCCGGGCGGACGCTGATCAAGGCGGAGGTGCCCGAGTTCGAGATCGGCCGGTACGCCGTCGACCTGCGCTCGCTGTCGCACGGCACGGCCCGGTTCGACCGCGCCTACGCCCGGCACGAGCCGATGCCACCGCAGATCGCCGAACGGATTCGTGAACAGGCAGGTGACAACGGGTAGTTCAGCACCCGCGAGCCGGGTGCGCGGGCGGACGGCTTCGGCCGTCCGCCCGCCGGTTGTCGGTGGCGGCGGATACGCTGATCACCTGATCGCGTCGTGCCGCAGTCGTCCGGTTGTGACGGGTAATCGGCGCGACGGCCTGTTCAAGAGGTGTGCGGGACGAGGAAGTCGGGAAGGCCGCAGAAGCGACACCGGCGGCGATGGGGGCGGGAATGTCGTTGGGAACGGAGTGGGACGGGCCCCAGGTGCCCGTCGCGGGCGACGCGAGTCAGGCGGCGACCGCCGCGCTGGCCTCCGCGGCGTACCGGGACAGCCCGATGGAGGAGATCAAGAAGGCCGACAACGAGTGGCACGAGTCGACCCTCAAGCCCGGCAGGATCGCCCTGCTGCGGCCCAATCTCGGTGAGGCGTTCTCGCGGGCCGTGGTCGCCCGGATGCTCGCTCCCGGCCGCAAGCCGCTCATCCAGTCCTTCGGGTCCGAGCCGCAGTTCGTCGTGGAGCACTGCCTCGCGGCCAACAACATCCGCCGGGAGCGCGACAACCGCCTGACCGCTGTGACACTCCTGTGCGGAGTGCTCTTCCTGCCCGGGCTGATCGCCTGGCTGCTCGTCTTCCAGCTGCGCACGTTCATCGCCACCCGCGAGGACAGGCGCGCGGGTGCGCTCGCCACCGCCCTGCTCCTGGGGGTCGGCCTGCTCGCCGCGCTGTTCCTGATCAAGATGCCGTTCACCGGCTTCTGGGCGTGGTACGCCCGGGCGTGCGTCGTGGTCCCGGTGCTCGGCTGGTTCTGGGCCAAGCAGATCTGCGAGCGCACGGCCAAGGATCTGCGGGCCCGCTGGGCCGGCCTGCTCTCGGGCACCAGCGTCGGTGCCAAGGTCCCCGAGGCGGTGCCGCGCGGACCCAATCAGACGGCGGCCGAGGAGCTGCGCCAGTCGCTGGCCCGGCTCAGCGCCGAGCAGCAGTCCAACTCGGTCTTCTACGCCGGCCCCAAGGGCATACTCGGCATGGGCACCCGCTGGGGTGCCTGGCAGCTCGCCGAGGATCTGGTGCCCGCCGACCCGACGCGGGAGATCCACCCGTTCCGCAGCTGGGACGTCATACGCGCGATCCACGACCAGCTCGCCCTGCTGGAGCGCGGCCCGCTGAACACCGGCGGTTTCCCCAAGCCGTCCATCAAGCACTGGATCGTCACGCCGATCGGTGAGAAGGCCGGGGAGGTGTCCCGGCCCGAGGGCACCGACGTCGAGGCCTTCCAGGTCAAGCCGCACGCGATACAGGAGATCTGCAACAAGCAGCAGTTCGGCAGCGGCGACCGGCACTACCTGGGCGTGCAGTGGACGCTGTGGGACGGGCAGCTGGTGCTCACCATGCTGATCACGGTGACGGTGCTGCACGAGACGCTGCGCATCGAGGTGACCGGGCACGCTCTGGGACCGGTGAACTCTCTGTTCACCTCCAAGCCGGAGCCGCCGAGCAAGGAGGTCGCCAAGTCCCTCAAGCCGTGGGAGACCAGGAAGATCATGCTGCCGCTGGTCACCACGGACGAGGTGGTCCGGCTCGCCACGCGCGCACCGCTGAGCTGGTACCCGCCGCTGCTCAACTGGCTCGGCGGCTCGCTCGTCCTGCCCGAGCCGTTCGGTCTGCGGCACGCCTGGGCCGACCAGCCCTGGCGGCACCGCTTCATGGCCGACGACGCGCTGCGCGCGGCCACACCGGTGCTGCGGGTGGTGCACTCGGCAGCGATCAGGGTGCTGGAGGAGAACGGCGTGAACACGGAGAAGTTCGGCACGCGGTCGGGCGTCCTCAGCGGTCTGGTCCAGGACCCCACGCCGAAGAAGGCCGACCTGTACGACGCGTGAGCGGTGCCCTCGGCAGAGGGCACCCCGCGGCTACGCCGGCCAGGCCTCCGCCAGCATCTTCCGGGTGTCGGCCAGGAGCTGCGGCAGCACCTTCGTGTGGCCGACCACCGGCATGAAGTTCGTGTCGCCGCCCCAGCGCGGCACGATGTGCTGGTGCAGGTGGGCGGCGATGCCGGCGCCCGCGACCGTGCCCTGGTTCATGCCGATGTTGAAGCCGTGGGCGCCGGACGCGGTACGCAGGGCCGTCATCGCCTGCTTGGTCAGCTCGGCGAGCTCCGCGGTCTCCGGGCCGGTCAGGTCCGTGTAGTCGGCGACATGGCGATACGGGACCGTCATCAGATGGCCGCCGTTGTACGGGTAGAGGTTGAGCACCGCGTACACGTGCTCGCCGCGGCGGACGATCAGTCCGTCCTCGTCGGACTTGGCCGGGATCGCGCAGAAGGGACAGCCGTCCTCGGCCCCGGGACCGCTCGGCTTGCCCTCGCCCTGGATGTAGGCCATCCGGTGGGGCGTCCACAGGCGCTGGAACGCGTCCTGCGTCCCCACTCCGATCTGCTGCTCCGGCTCACTCGTCATGCTAGGCAGCATATGGCTTCGCCCGTTCGCGGCGTGTCGCCGGGGCGGCGGGAAGAAGGCCACCGGCCAAGCTGGGCCGGTGGACGACGACAGCCGTTCGGTGCGCTGGACGCAGCGCACCGAGATCCCCCTGTTCGTGGCGTCGCTGGTGTTCCTGGCCGCGTATGCCACGCATGTCCTGGCCACGGCCATGCCCGCCTTCTGGCATGTCGTGTGCCTGTCCGTGATGCTCGTCCTCTGGCTGCTGTTCGCCGCGGACTACGCGGTGCGCTGGCGGCTCAGCGGGCAGGGTCTGCGGTTCGTCCCCACGCACATGCTGCACACGGTGGTGGTCATCCTGCCGCTGCTGCGCCCGCTGCGGATCGTCCCGCTGTACGACGCCGTTCAGCGCAAGGCCGGGCAGCCCCGGCTCTCCCTGCACGCGCGCGTGATCTCCTACGCCGGCCTGTCCACCATGCTGCTCGGCTTCTCCGGTGCGCTCGCGGTCTACCAGGCGGAGCGCGGGGCGCCCGGCGCCACCATGCGCACGTTCGGGGACGCCGTGTGGTGGGCGGCGTCGACCCTCACCACGGTCGGCTACGGGGACATCACCCCGATCACCCCGATGGGCCGGACGATCGCCACCGGGATGATGATCGGCGGCCTCGCCCTGCTCGGCGCGGTGACGGGCTCGTTCTCGTCCTGGCTGATGCAGACCTTCACCCGCGAGGGAGACGAGAGGCCCCCGGGAAGGTGAACCTCCCGGGGGCCTTCGCACGAAGCGGTTGCCCGATCAGACCTGGGCGCGTTCCTCGACGACCTGCGCGATCTTCGCGATGGCCTCGTCGAACGGGATGCCGTTCTCCTGCGAGCCGTCGCGGTAGCGGAAGGACACCGAGTTGTTCGACATGTCCTCGTCGCCCGCGATGACCATGAAGGGCACCTTCTGCTTCTGGGCGTTGCGGATCTTCTTCTGCATACGGTCCGAGGAGGAGTCCACCTCGACGCGCAGGCCCTTCTTCCGGG
Organism: Streptomyces sp. NPDC001393; assembly: GCF_053597455.1. Lineage (NCBI taxonomy): Bacteria > Bacillati > Actinomycetota > Actinomycetes > Kitasatosporales > Streptomycetaceae > Streptomyces > Streptomyces sp. NPDC001393. Next base: position 320,941 of record NZ_JBSFIH010000003.1, on the reverse strand, counting down.
CCGCCGCGGCGAACTTCTCCAGGTACTCCACGTGCGCGTCGCCGATCGGGATGCCGAGCGCCTGGACCGGGGCCAGCCAGGCCGGGAAGGCGCCCGCGTAGTGCTCCAGGAGCACGGCGAAGAACCGCTCGATGGAGCCGAACAGCGCGCGGTGGATCATGACCGGGCGCTGCTTGGAGCCGTCGGGGCCGGTGTACTCCAGGTTGAACCGCTCGGGCAGGTTGAAGTCGAGCTGGATGGTCGACATCTGCCAGGTACGGCCGATCGCGTCCTTGGCCTGGACGGAGATCTTCGGGCCGTAGAAGGCGGCGCCGCCCGGGTCCGGGACCAGCGGGAGGCCCTGCTTCTCGGCGACCTGGCGCAGGGTCTCGGTCGCCTCCTCCCAGACCTCGTCGGAGCCGACGAACTTCTCCGGGTCCTTGGTGGACAGCTCCAGGTAGAAGTCGGTCAGGCCGTAGTCGCGCAGCAGACCGAGGACGAAGGTGAGCGTCTTGTCCAGCTCCTCGGACATCTGCTCACGGGTGCAGTAGATGTGCGCGTCGTCCTGGGTGAAGCCGCGGGCACGGGTCAGGCCGTGCACGACGCCCGACTTCTCGTACCGGTACACGGTCCCGAACTCGAAGAGGCGCAGCGGCAGTTCGCGGTAGGAGCGGCCGCGCGCGTCGAAGATCAGGTTGTGCATCGGGCAGTTCATGGGCTTGAGGTAGTAGTCCACGCCCTCGTCGAGCTGCATGGGCGGGTACATGCCCTCGGCGTACCAGTCCAGGTGCCCGGACGTCTCGAAGAGCTTCCCCTTCGTCGCGTGCGGGGTGTAGACGAACTCGTAGCCCTCTTCCTCGTGGCGGCGCCGCGAGTAGTCCTCCATGACCCGGCGGATGATGCCGCCCTTGGGGTGGAAGACGGCGAGGCCGGAGCCGATCTGCTCCGGGATGGAGAAGAGGTCCAGCTCGGTGCCCAGCTTTCGGTGGTCGCGCTTCTCGGCCTCGGCGAGGAAGTCCAGGTACGCCTTCAGCTCGTCCTTGGAGGGCCAGGCGGTGCCGTAGATGCGCTGGAGCATCGGGTTCTTCTCGCTGCCGCGCCAGTAGGCGGCCGCGTTGCGCATCAGCTTGAACGCCGGGATGAGCCGGGTGGAGGGCAGGTGGGGACCGCGGCAGAGGTCCTTCCAGCACAGCTCGCCGGTCTTGGCGTCCAGGTTGTCGTAGATCGTCAGCTCGCCGGCGCCGACCTCGACGTCCGCGCCGTCGTCGTGCGACGCCGAGCCCTTGAGGCCGATCAGCTCCAGCTTGTACGGCTCGGCGGCCAGCTCCTCACGGGCGGCCTCGTCGGTGACCACGCGGCGGGAGAACTTCTGCCCCCGCTTCTGGATCTCCTGCATCTTCTTCTCGATGGCCTTGAGATCCTCGGGCGTGAACGGCTTCTCCACGTCGAAGTCGTAGTAGAAGCCGTCCTTGACCGGCGGGCCGATGCCCAGCTTGGCCTCGGGGAACAGCTCCTGCACGGCCTGCGCCATGACGTGCGCGGTGGAGTGGCGCAGGATGTTCAGGCCGTCCTCGGACGAGATCTCGACGCCCTCGACCTCGTCACCGTCGGACAGCGCGTACGCGAGGTCCTTCAGCTCGCCGCCCACACGCGCGGCGATGATCGAGCGCTCGCCCGCGAAGAGGTCGGCGGCCGTAGTGCCCGTCGTCACCACGCGTTCTTCCCGCTCGGAATCGCGTTGGATGATCACACGGACGTCTGACACCGGTCTCTCCTGACTGAAGGTGGGGTGCGGCGCCATACCAGGAGCGCGCGCACAGGCGATCGTACCGACCCGGCGGCACCGACCGCGAAACGGTCACCCTCAGTCCTCGTCCCCGTACTCTCCTGGATCCCTGTCGCCGCAGGCCTCCTCGAAGAAGTCGAGGTTCTCCTGCAGGGACTTCAGCAGCCGGTCCCGCTCGCCCTCGTCCACCTGCACGGGTACGACCCCGGAGGCGCCGGTGAGCCGGCGGAAGCCGCCCCGGCGCTCCAGCCGGCCGTGCACGCGCACCGGGAGCCCGACGAGGTGGGCGTGGCCGGCGATGCGGTAGTCCTCCTCGTCCAGGGTGACGCGGACATGGGGGACGTCGGCGCCGGCGAGGACGCGCAGCCGTACGGTGCCCTCGCCGCCCGGTCCGGAGCGGCGCATGCGGACGACGGCGCCGGTGATGCGGACCGGTACGGAGGGTTCCTCGCGCAGATAGCGGGCGGCGGCCTCGCGCAGCACGGGCAGGTCGCCGGGTGAGAACTCGACGGGTTCGGCCGAGGGGGCGCAGCCCTCGGGGACGCCGGCGCCGGGCGCCCAGGCGACGGCTATCCGGGCACCCTCGGTGCCCCGCACGAGCGCGGCCAGCGCCTCGGCCAGTTCGCGGCTGACGCCGGCCTCGATCGCCCCGTCGAAGGCGTCCATTCCCCCGGTGGCCCGCTGGTAGTCGACGGCCTCGCGGGCGGCGTACAGGGCCTGGTGCAGGCGGACGGCGAGCGGGCGGCCGAGGGGCACGGGCACGAAGGCGGTGAGGTGCCGGCCGTCGGCGGCGGGCCCGATGAGGACGTCCTCCAGCAGAGCGGCGGCGGCGCGGCGGTGCCGGGCGCCGTAATAGCCGGCACGCGCGCGTGTGGCGAGCGCGGCGGCGAGCAGCATCTGCCGGGCGGCGCCGCGCAGTTGCTCGTCGGCCGTCCAGGGCGCGGAGCCGACGGGTCCGCCCGGGGTGTCGCGCCCCCAGCGGATCTCGTCGCTGGGCACGGCGAGGGAGATCAGCACCTCACGGGCGGCGGGCGTCCCGCTGCGGGCGAGGGCGTCCAGGGCCTCGCCGAGCAGGTCGTCGCTGTCGGGGAAGGCGCGGGTCTCCGGCACCAGCAGGCTGGTCCCGCCGCCCCCGGGTCCCGGCGGGGTCCAGCGGCCGTAGCGACCGGGGGCCCCGCCGCGCCGCTGCCAGCCGTGCCGGTGCAGCAGGGCGCCGAGCACGGCGGGGTCGACCTCGGCGGGCTCCGGGGGCCGGTTCCAGGGGAGGTCGTCGGGATGCGGCCGGACCTGGCGCGGCAGCTCCTCGTACGGACGGCTCCTCATGGCCTGCCTCCCGTTCCGACCCGCGTCATGATCTCGCAGAGCGCCCGGTCGTCGAAGATGCGCGTGGTCGGGATCCGCACGGTGGTCCGGTGCCGGCCGGTGATCGGGTGGCCGGCCAGATTGACCCAGTAGCAGCAGTGCCTGAGGTCGAGCCGGTCGTGGCTGGCGCGCAGCCAGTCGTCCTGCGCGCGCGGGACGAGCATGACGACCAGGATCTTGTGCACCGAGACGGGTGTGCGGGCGAGCTTGCGCAGATGGTCGTTGTCGAGGGTGAACGAGAAGGTACGGCCCGGAGGGTTCGGCGCGACCTGGTACGTGGCCTTGAGCTGCACCTTGATGGTGACCTCGTCGTCGACGGTGTGTCCGGGCGCGCTGTGGCTGACGTGCCAGTCGATGCCGTTGTCCGGGAAGGGCTGGGACAGCGAGCAGCCGGCCGCGGCGGCGACCGCGTGCAGATAGCCGACCTGCAGTGTCTCCATGCAGGCGGTGGTGGCGAGCGTGCCGCGGAGGGGGCCCGTGCGATCGGGCAGCAGCCCGCCCCGCTCGGGCTGCACAGTGGCCATGACCAACAGCCTTCCAAGCCAAGAGTTTCCCCGCTGCGGGCCGCTGAACAGCAAAGACCCGTACTCCTGTTGTCTCCTCCCGGCGTACGGCGCAAACGGCCCGGGTATCACCAAACGGGCAGAAGACGGAACGTCACCTGCCCCGGGTGAACGAGGAGTTGGGTTGGGATGACGTACTGGTACGAGGGGCCGCTGGCCGCCTTCGACACGGAGACGACGGGCGTGGACGTCGAGACCGACCGGATCGTGTCGGCCGCCGTCGTCGTCCAGGACGCGCCGGGGACCCGGCCCCGGGTCACCCGCTGGCTGGTGAACCCGGGCGTCCCGGTGCCCGAGGAGGCCACGGCGGTGCACGGGCTGACGGAGGAGCACCTGCAGCGCAACGGCCGCTGGCCGGCGCCGGTGGTGTACGAGATAGCCGAGCAGCTCGCGGAGCACGCGGCGATGGGCCGCCCGCTGGTGGTGATGAACGCGCCCTTCGATCTCACCTTGCTGGACCGGGAGTTGCGCCGGCACCGGGCGTCGTCGCTGGACCGCTGGTTCGAGTCGACGCCGCTCAAGGTGCTGGACCCACGCGTGCTGGACAAACACCTGGACCGCTACCGCAAGGGCCGCCGCACGCTGACCGACCTGTGCGAGCACTACGGCGTGACGCTGCAGGGCGCGCACGACGCGGCGGCCGACGCACTGGCCGCGCTGGACGTCGTACGCGCCCTGGGCCGCCGTTTCGCGACCCGGCTGGAGCGCCTGACCCCCGCCGAGCTGCACACCCTCCAGGCCAACTGGCACGCGGCGCAGGCGCGTGGGCTGCAGGCGTGGTTCGCGCGCAGCGGCTCGGACGAGATCGTCAGCACGGACTGGCCGCTCAGGCCGGAACTGCCGGCCGCGGCGTAGCCCGGCCGCGCCCTCCCCGCCAGATGTCGCGACCGCCCAGGCCGTGCGGAGCCGCACCTGGCCGTCGTCGAGCGGTTCGGGGGCGGTCGGGGCGGACGGATCGAGCGCGACGAGCGGGCCCTGCGCACGGAAGCCGCGCCACGACGCCCCCCATGGCAGCAAAAGAGCCGGTCCGCTGCTGCGGACCGGCTCTTTCCCGGTGGGCGATACTGGGTTCGAACCAGTGACCTCTTCGGTGTGAACGAAGCGCTCTCCCACTGAGCTAATCGCCCGGGAACGCACTGAACAATACAGGTCCCGGCGACGATCCTTCAAACCGCTTGCAGACGGCGCAGCAACCCGCGCCGCCCGGACCGCATCATCAGGCGGTGGTTGGCGCGGAAGACCGGGCGGCCGGGTACGGCGAGCCGGCGGAGCAGCGGCTTGTGCACGTTCACTTCCTGGTCGTAGCGGGCCAGGGTCCCGGAACCCTCGGCGGTGACCGTCCAGCGCGCCCAGCCCTCGATGTCACCGGACAGCGTGACCTCCAGCACACCGGCCTCGGGGTCGCGGTGGATCTGCCGTGCCGTGAACGTCATGGCGTACGGCAGGACCGACCGGATGGTGATCACCCCGGTGTCGCCGTCGAGCCTCGTCACCGAGCGGACCTGCGGCCACCAGCCGGGATAGTCCTCGGGCCGCTCCAGCACCGCGTACACGGCGGCGGGCGGGGCGGGCAGGGACCACAGGCTGCGGAAGCGGTAGTGGGTCCAGTCCATGGGACGAGTCTGCTCCGGTCGGGCGCGGGATCTGAGTACGCGTACTCATGCGCCGCACCGCACGCCGGACCAGACTCGGTGGGCGAGCGCCGCCGCCCGTGCGACGGCGCTCCCCCAGCTCGGCCTAGGGCATCCGGTCGCCGAGCAGCGCCAGGTTCTCGATGGCCGCGAGGCCGTAGAGCGCGGTGTCGTTGCTGGACACCCAGCTCGCCTCGCCGCCCTCGACCAGGGTGACCGGGCCGGTCAGCTTCTCGGTGCTCCACGGCGAGGACTCGGTGTAACCGTCCGAGCCGTAGAACTTGGTCCAGGCCCGCTTGGCGAGCGTGGCGTCACCGGTCTGTACGGCGGCGTAGGCGTCCAGGCGCGAGTGGCCCTGGAAGAGCAGCAGGGTGCCGAAGTCGGAGCCGTAGCGGGCCATCTGCTCGGCCTTGGTGGCGTTGAAGTAGCGGCAGTAGTCCAGGTAGACCTCCTTGAACTTGGGCATGTCGACGAGGTGGATCAGCTCTGCGCACAGTTCGTTGAGACCGAAGACCGCCGAGAGGTGGGACACGGAGACCACCGGCTGGTCCGCGACGGCGAACTTGCCGGTGTCGAGGTCGTAGAGCCCGCTGCCCTGGACGAAGCCGTTGGGCTGGGCGGCGATGCCCTCCATCGTGGACAGCACGCGGGCCCTGGCCTTCTCCCACTTTGGGCCCTTGCGTTCCCACTCGGTCAGCCAGGCGGACACCAGGCCGCTCCAGTCCGTGCCGAAGCCGATCGACAGGGCGTGCCGGTCGGGGGTGTAGGGGGTGGTGCGGACCTTGCGCTGGGGGTCGAGGACGAGGAAGGTCTCGTCGGAGTCGACGTTGGCGTGCATGAGGTCGCCGACGCGTTCGTCGGCGGTGAGGAAGTAGTAGAAGCGCCGGTAGGTGGTGTTGGCGATGCGCTGCTGTTTGGCGCTGTCGCCGAAGTGCTGCACACCGTGCCGGGTGCCGAGGCCGGCCCACTTGCCGAGGTGGTAGACGTCGACCTCGCCGGTGTCGGGTGAGGGCCTCGGCGAAGCGGAAGAGGTCGGAGCGGCCGCTTCTGAGGTACGCGTACCAGAGCCACAGGTCGGGCGAGAGCTCGGAGTTGTCCCGGGCGTAGCCGCCGACGTCGTAGCGCCACTGGTGGCGCACGGTGTCGTAGGTGTGCATGAAGTCGCCGTAGTCCCAGAAGCCGTACCAACGGCGTTGCTCCACCTGGTCCTTGTAGTAGGTGAAGAGGAAGTCGAGGTGGTCCTCGATCTTGGCCTTGGCCGGGGTGGAGCGGTCCGGCTCGGCGAACAGGCCGGGGCCGAAGACCTTGGCCTTGATCAGTTGCCCCGGTGGGGCCGCGAGCTGGGGCAGCACCCGTACGGCCTGGACCTGGCCGGCGAGGGTGTCGGCGTCGGGTGTGGAGTCGTTGGCCCAGAAGAGGAGTTCGGAGGTGCGGGCGATGCCGTAGGGGGTGCCGAACTCGGGCTCGTAGTCCTCGTAGGTGATGTTGAGGCCTTCGAGCTGTTTCGCGTAGGTGTCCTGGCCCATGCCGTCGTGGTAGAAGCGCAGGTCCATCGGCTGGGCCTCGGGCGACCAGAGCCAGAGGGTGACAGTGGCCTCGTCGGTGTGGGCGTCGCGGATGTCGAGCTGGGCGGGGAACTTCTCCCAGAAGTCGCGCAGCCCGAAGGAGAGCCCGCCGCTCGCGCCGCCGACGTACCCGAACCCGGAGGCGCGCCTGCCGCCGCCGGCGGCGATCCAGCCGTAGCCCTGCCTGGTGCGCTTGCGGACGGTGAAGCCGTCGGCGGAGAGCTGGGAGAGGGTGTAGTCGCCCCAGTGCGGGATGTACTGCAGGCGGGTGGTGACCCTCTGGTCCCAGGTGGCGGGGTCGGGCAGCTTCCTGCCCTCGTACTGGGCCGTCTGCACGGCGGCGCCCGGGTCGCGGCGCAGTCCGGTGATGCCCTGGACGGCCTCGCGCAGCAGACCGGTGCCCTCGCCGCCGATGCGGATGTGACGGTCGTACGCCGCGTCGCGCATCGGCACGGTGAAGCGGACGCCGAGCCCGCGGATGAAGTCGCCGGACGCTTTGCCGGGTTCCTGGGTGCCGTCGTAGGTGATGGTGTGCACCATGCGGAAGGATTCGGCGCCCGCGTAGAAGTACAGGCGGACGGAGAACGGCAGCCAGCCCCGGTCACCCTTGCGGTGCTCGCCGTCGATCCGCACGACCGCGCGGACCGGGCCCTCCTGTTCGACGGTCACCTCGTCGATGGCACCGTCGAACCGCTCTGTCTTGACCGTGCCCTGGTCCTCGTCCTCGATCCCGGGCTGCCGGAGGAGGACGAGCCTGCCGTTCTTCGCGATCTCGGTCGAGCCACGGGTGACGACTTGATCAGTGTGGCGCCGTCCTTGCCGATCTTCGCGGTGATGACCCCGGTGGAGACGTCGATGGTGCCGCCGCCGGAGTCGACGGTGACCTTCTTGTCCGGTGCGGCGGGCGTCCCGGGGCTCAACGTCAGCTTGCCGCTGCCCGAACTCACCGCATGCGCCGTCCACTTGAGGGATCCGTCGGGCCAGTAGGCGAGCGGCCAGGTCTGCACGGGGACGGCCTTGCCGCCTTCGTCGGTGAGCGCGAAGGTCTGGTCCTCCTGGTGGGCGCCCATGGGCCAGGGGACGCCGACCGTGGAGCCGGGCGCGGCGCCGAGGCCGCCGTCCTCCAGCCAGTCGAGGGTGACGGGGTCGGCGCCGTCGGCCGCGGCGGCGGGCGCGGCCTGCGCGTTCTGCGCGCCGAGCGCCCAGCTGACCTGGGTGGCGGCGCCGACCGCGGCGGCCGCCTTGAGGAGGGATCTGCGCGGGATGGGAGACATGGCTTTCCTTCCAGTGGGCGGATGGTCAGGGGCATGACAGAGAAGGGCCGCGGCGCTCAGGCGCCGGCCTTGAGTGCGGGCACCGCCGGCTCAGCGGCGCCGGTACCGCTCCTCCACGGCGACGGCGGCCGCCGCGACGGCCCCGAGCACGGGGACCGCCAGCGGCGCGACGAGCAGGGCGGAACAGACGACGAGGACCGCCCCGCCGACCAGCAGGAAGGATCCGGCGGGGTCGCGTACGGTACGGCGCCCGGCCGCGGCGAGCAGGGCCCGCCAGCGCTCCCCCGGTGCCCAGACGGCCGCCGCGCGCAGCCCGGCCACCGCGAGCCCGATCAGCGCGAACAGTCCCACGGCCGCCATGAGCGGCCCGCCGGGCAGCCCGGCGCGTACGGCCTGTACGTCCACCCGGGCCAGCCCCGCGAGGACCCAGCCGGCGAGCCCCACCGCCCAGCCGCCGCGCACGGCGGCCCGGAAGTCGGCGGCGAACTCCCGCAGGCCGCCTGCCCGGTGGCCGGTGCGGCGGCGCAGATGCCGGGCACCGGCGGCGAAGGCGGCCGGGTAGGTGACGACCCCGAGGGAGGCCACCGCGATCAAGACTCCGGTGAGCAGACACTCGGCGAAGATCCCGAACCGGTCGGCGAACACGGACTCCTTGCGTGCCTTCACACGTGCTTCGGCCATGCCGCTCGCCTCAGCCCTTCAGTCCCGAGGTCGCCATCCCGTCGATCAGATAGCGCTGGAAGGCGAGGAAGAACAGCAGCACGGGCAGCAGCGCGACCAGGGACATGGCGATCATGCCGCCGTAGTTGGCGGCCACGCCGTCGGAGTCGCGGAACATCATCAGGCCCAGGGAGACCGTGTACTTGCCGGGCTCGTTGAGGTAGATCAGCGGGCCCATGAAGTCGTTCCAGGCGTTGATGAAGGTGAAGATCGCGCTGGTGATCAGCGCGGGCCGGCACAGCGGCAGCACGATCGACCAGTAGATGCGCAGGTGTCCGCAGCCGTCGAGCCGGGCGGCCTCGTCCAGTTCGCGGGGCAGGTTGCGCATGAACTGCACCATCAGGAAGACGAAGAACGCCTCCGTGGCGAGGTACTTGCCGATCAGCAGCGGGGCGTAGGTGTTGATCCAGCCCAGCTTCTGGAACATCACGTACTGCGGGATCAGCAGCACGTGGTACGGCAGCAGGAGTGTGCCGATCATCAGGGAGAACAGCAGGTTGCGCCCGGCGAACCGGATGCGGGCGAACGCGTACGCGGTCAGCGAGCAGGAGATCAGGACGCCGACGACGGCACCGACGGCGTAGAGGAGCGAGTTCTGGAAGAAGGTCCAGATCCTGATGTCCGCGATGCCGTCGGCGAGGCCCTTGAAGTTGGACAGGATCGGGTGGTCCGGGAACAGCGTGAGGCTGTTGATGATGTCCTTGCCGGGCTTGAACGAGGCGCCGATCACCCAGATCACCGGGTAGAGGATGACGGCCAGGATCAGCAGGGCGCCCAGGTGCCAGGCGAGCGATCCGGTGCGGCGGCGCGTCAGGGCAGGTTTGACGGTGCTCATCGGGTGTCCTCCTCGTAGTGCACCCACTTCTTCTGGGACCAGAAGGCGCTGAGCATCAGGGAGGCGAGGTACTGCCCGGTGTGCTTGCCGTCCGTGGTGGGGATGGGGGCGAGGCCGTAGGTGCTGTTGCCCTCGCTCTCGTAGCGGACGGTGAAGTTGTCCCAGGTGAACTCCGAGGCGCCGTGGCCGGCGGAGAGCGAGGACTTGGGGTTGTCCTGCCGCACGACCTTCGGATCCGTGACGATGCCCGCCTTGACACGGTTGTAGCCGTCGGTCCACCACTCCGCCAGATCGGCCTTGTCGAAGCCGAGTCCGTCCTTGGTGTAGAACGCCTTGCCGTTCTGCCTCAGATAGAGGTCGTACAGGTACATGATGGTGAAGTAGCCGGTGTCCCCGGGGACCTGGGTCCTGTCGTGGATGGTCTTCAGGGCCTTGAAGTAGTCGTCCCAGGTCCATCCCGTGTGCGGCTCGACGCCGGCCTTCTGGAACACCTTCTTGTCGACGACGAGCGCCATGGTGTTGGAACCGACGGGAATTCCGAGCTGCTTTCCGTCGACCTCGCCGACCTTCGTCACGCCGTCGCGGAAGTGATCGAGGGTCAGATTGCCTGTCTGCACCTGGGACTTGAGGTCGAGAAGAATTCCCCGCTTGTCGTACTTCCGGAGAAAGGTGACGGCATATTGGAAAACGTCCGGTGGATTTCCGCCGGCGGCCTGGGTCTGGAACTTCTCCCAGAAGGACGCGTACGTCTGGAAGTCGGTCTTCACCTTGATCTTCGGGTACTTCTTCTCGAAGAGGGCGATGGTCTGGTTGATCTTCTTGGCCCGCTCCTCGGCACCCCACCAGGAGTAACGGATCGTCACCGTCCCGTCCCCGGAACCACTTCCGCCGCCGCACCCGGTCGTCGCGGCGAGCCCGAGCGCGGCCGCGGAGGCCCCGGCGGCCTTCAGGATCGTACGCCTCTCCAGATTCCAGCTGGTTCCCATGGTGGGGCCCTCCCGCAGCGTCGTCGCCGTCGTCATGAATCGTTTCAAGTAAGCGCTTGCTGGCACAGGCAACGGAGGGGCTCGGGGTGCGTCAATGAGTCGGACAGGATTTTCTTGCGGGCGGGGCGGGCCCGGAGCCGACCCGTCGGCCGTTCGCGCAGGTGAGCGGGGTGCGGCCGACGGACCGAACGGGACGGATACGGTGAGCGGGAGTCAGCCGGGCGGGGCGGCGAGCCGAGCCAGTCCGGCAGCCACGCCGGTTCGCGCCAGGCCCTGCACGTTCAGGGTCTCCGCGAAGAATGCCTGGTTCTCGCTCGTCAGCTTGCGGGACCGCTGGTGAGGCACGTTGCGGCACGCACCCGCGACAGCGGGGGGCCGCAGCCGCAGGTGCTTGGGGACGGCGATGCGCGAGCCGTCGGTGAGGACCGCGCAGCGGGTCAGGGCCAGGTCGATGGCCTGGGCCTGGTCCCCGTCCACGGACGGAAGGGCGTGCGGCGCGGGGGCGGTCTCCACGACGAAGACGACCTGGTACCGGTCGGACCAGTCCTTGATCAGCGCACCGACGACGGTGCGGACGGCGGACCGCAGTCCACTTCACCCGTACGTCTTCACCCGCACGTCGACGATCTTCGGCGGCCTCGGCCGTCTGCTGGAGATTCTGCGCACCGAGTCCGCACGAGACGCCGCATCGCCGCGGCCTGTTGGGCGGAAGACCTGCTGCCGGCTCGCTGATGGGTGCGGGGACGCATCCACCGCACACACGCCGACGGCCCACCTGCTGTCTCGCAGGTGGGCCGTCGGTCCGGGTGGGCGATACTGGGTTCGAACCAGTGACCTCTTCGGTGTGAACGAAGCGCTCTCCCACTGAGCTAATCGCCCGGGCGCAGGAAGAACATTACCCCATGTCAGGGGGTGCCTCCGACCACAGGCCGGCGCGACCGGCGACCGGGTGGCGGGGCCGGGTCACTGATCCCTGATCTTCCACGGCATGACGAGGCCGAAATTCCCCACGTAGATCCCGACCAGCACAACCACGATCACCAGCCCGATCACGGTCAGTGCGATGTTGCGGCGGCGCACCTTGGGGTCGAGGGCCCGCTGGGCGGCCTCGGTGACCTTGCGCTTCGTCCAGCGGAGCACCAACTGCGCCCAGACGAACTCGGTCGCCCAGATCGCCATGCCGCCGAAGATCACCACCCAGCCGGGTCCCGGCAGCGGCAGCATGATGATTCCGGCGACGACGACCGCGAGGCCGACCACGAAGACGCCGACCTGCCAGCTCAGGTGCAGCAGCCGACGTGCCCTGACGAATGCCGGCGCCCGGGACCCGAGCCCGTCACCGGTCCCGCGCACGGTGCTCTGCCCTGGTTCGTGCCGGTCCGTCCTCGCCCTGTCCGCCTCCATGACGACCTCGCCCGGCTCGTCACTCCCCGTATTCATCCAGACAAACCCTACCGGAGCGAATCCAGTCACCGGAATGGTCGTAGATCTCGTACGAGTTCTCGGCCGGAAGAGTTACGTAAAGACACGCAAAACCCTCAGAGGGGTTTACAACGGCACCGTAGGTGGCATGTCGATTTCGCCGACGTGCGAATCCCCGAGCGCACACTGAGCGAAAGGCCCTGGCGCTTATGAACACCACGGTCAGCTGCGAGCTGCACCTGCGCCTCGTTGTGTCGAGCGAGTCCTCCCTGCCTGTCCCCGCAGGCCTGCGGTACGACACGGCCGACCCCTACGCCGTGCACGCCACCTTCCACACCGGAGCCGAGGAGACCGTCGAGTGGGTGTTCGCCCGCGACCTCCTCGCCGAGGGGCTCCACCGGCCCACCGGAACCGGCGACGTCCGTGTCTGGCCGTCGCGCAGCCACGGTCAGGGCGTCGTGTGCATCGCCCTCAGCTCCCCGGAGGGGGAGGCCCTGCTCGAGGCCCCGGCGCGGGCCCTGGAGTCCTTCCTGAAGCGAACCGACGCCGCCGTGCCCCCCGGCACGGAGCACCGGCACTTCGATCTGGATCAGGAGCTCTCGCACATCCTGGCGGAGAGCTAGGTCGCGGCCGAAAGCAGCCCGGCGCCGTCCACTCGGGGAGACGGCTCGGGCCTAGACAACCGCATACGGCACAGCCCGGCGCCGTCACCGTGAGCGATTCACGCGCGACGGCGCCGGTCTGTGCCCGAAGGTTCCGTCGTGGGCATGACGTGCACGCAGGGCCGCGGGCGGGAACCACCCCGGGCGCGGGGGCGTTCTACGGGCAGCGAGGTCGGGCGGAGGCCGGTGCGGTGGGCGGGGTTGTCGCTACCATCGGCCACCATCGGCGGGCGTCGGCCCGACCCTCAGGCCAGGGAGCGAAACGTGCTGATCACCCACGACACCCGGTGCGCCCTCGACACCGTGGTGGATCTGGTGAACACCGCGCCGGAGGACGACGCGGCGGCCGACGGACTGCCCGATGTCCCGGCGCTCGCGGATTTCGTACGAAACCACGAGATCAGTGATGTCGGTGTGCTGTCGGAGTTCGATCTCTCGGCGGTGCGCAGGGTCCGGGGGCGTTTCGCGGCGGTCTTCGCCGCGCCCGACGCCCGCTCCGCCGCCGGGCTGATCAACGAACTGGTCGCCGCGGCGGGCACCACCCCGCGCCTTACGGACCACGACGGCTACGACTGGCATGTGCACTACTTCGCCCCCGGCGCCTCCGTGGCCGACCATCTCGCCGCCGACTGCGGGATGGCCCTCGCGTTCTTCGTGGTGGCCGGGGAGCAGGAGCGGCTGCGGCGCTGCGAGGCACCGGACTGCCGGCGTGCCTTCGTCGACCTCTCCCGCAACCGCTCGCGCCGCTACTGCGACAGCCGCACCTGCGGCAACCGGCTGCACGTGGCCGCGTACCGGGCGCGCCGCAAGGAAGCGACGGGGTGATCGCCCGGGAGAGCGCCGCAGGCGTTGCTGCGGGTGCCGAGCGGGGGTGCGTTGCGGCTGGTCGCGCCCGTGTTGCCGGCCCACCGCCGTCGGCCGGAGTCTGGGCGACGTCGGTCCCGGCGGGTGGCGCCGGGACGGACGTGTACGGCTCACAGCAACAGCAGGTCGTGCAGCGCAGCCATGAGGAGCAGACACCCGATCACCGCAAGGAAGATCATCAGCGGTGGCTGGGATAGGGCGAAGAGGCACCCGCGCGGCTCGTCCTTCGGCGGCGCGGCCTCGCTCTGTCTCGTGTCCAGCATCTCGCCGCAGATCATGGCGCAGGAGAGGCCCCTTGCGCGATCAACACACTCGCGTGATGCGGGAGTTGCCGTATAACGCGCCGTACCGTCCGACTTGCTTCGGGTTGTGAACGCTTCCGGACGTCCGCGCGACGCTCTGTGTCGTTTCAGTCCGAGAGGGTTACATCAGGCACGACGTCATATGCCGTGCTTCTTGAGGATGGCCTCGATGTCGCTGAAGTCCTCGGTCGAGCCCTTGGCCTGCGGGGCGGCGGAGCCCGTCGCGGGGCGGATGCCCGGGCCCAGGGACGGCGCGGAGGCCCCCGGGGCCACGGCCGCGGACCGGTCGTCCCGGGCCGCCTTGCGCTCGGCGCGGGTGCCACCGCGCCGGCGTTCGACCGCCCGGGTGCCCGCGAACAGGAGCCAGGCCGCGCCCAGCACCCCGAAGCCCGCCCAGGCGGTGGGGCTGAAGGCGGTGTCGGCGAGCCAGCCGACGACCCCGGTCATCACCAGGCCGACCGGCACCAGTGAGTAGGCCGCGATGCGGGTCGCCGCGAGGAAACGCCTGCGGTAGGCCGTGACCACCGCGATGCCCAGGCCCGCCGCGGACACGGCGGAGCAGACGGTCTCGGCAATCATCCGGTCCTCCTGGCGGGCTCGGTCGGGTGGAAGGCGCGTCCGGCGGACGCGGCACACCGGCACGGCGCACCGCCTCCGTCCCCTCCATCCTGCCCCGACCCGTCCTCGCGATGCCACGCCCCCGGGCGGACATCGGGGACATCTCCGGGTCGTCTCCTACTGGAGTGCCGGTGCGGTGCCGTACGGTCCGTGCCGTCCCGATTGGGTCGCCCGCGTCCGGCCTGGAAGACTGGTCGGCATGAGCGACTCCTCCCCCGCACGCACCGATGCCCTGGTCCTCGACGTCTGGTGCGAACTGCAGTGCCCCGACTGCCGCACCGCCCTGGACGACGTCCGCGCCCTGCGGGCCCGCTACGGCGACCGGCTGGAGCTGCGGCTGCGGCACTTCCCGCTGGAGAAGCACAAGCACGCCTTCGCCGCCGCGCAGGCCGCCGAGGAGGCGCTGCAGCAGGGCAAGGGCTGGCCGTACGTGGAGGCCGTGCTGGGGCGGGTCGAGGAGCTGGACCGCAAGGGCGAGCCGTTCCTGGTCGAGGTGGCCCGTGAACTCGGCCTGGACGCCGAGGAGTTCGACACCGCGCTGATCGACGGGCGGCACATCCTGATCGTGGACGCCGACCAGGCCGAGGGCAAGGCGATCGGGGTGACCGGCACGCCGACGTACGTCATCGGCGGCGAACGCCTCGACGGCGGCAAGAGCCAGGAGGGGCTGCGGACGCGCATCGAGGAGATCGCCGACCGGCTGCTGGGCGAGCAGGGAGCCTGACCCTTCGGGACTCCTACAGCAGGGGCTTGGAGAGGGCGTGGGTCGTCGTCTCGTAGCCGAGTGACTCGTACAGCCGCTCGGCCGGGGCGTTGCCCGCGAACACATTGAGGCCGAGGACCGGCCGGCCGGCCTCGATCGCCTGGCGCTCGGCCAGCAGCATGAGCGTACGGCCGTGCCCCCGGCCGCGGTGGGCCGCGTCGGTCTCGACGTCGAACACGAACGCCTTGTCGTCCCGCAGGGCCACCCACAGCGTGCCCACCCGGGCCCCTTCGTGCTCCAGGACGCTGAAGACCATGCCGTCGGTCGCGAGACCGTGCGGCAGCAGTGTCTCGTGGTCGCGGCGGGCCTTGGCGCGGGCCGTGGCCTCGGGGATGCCACGCTCGATCCACATGCGTGCGTAGTGCTCGCTCTCGTACGCGTGCCACGCCTCGTACTCCGCCGCGGTCATGGGCCGCGCGCTGCTGCCCGGCGGCAGTGCGGGCGGGGTGGCCCCGAGGCGCTTCTCCATGCCGCGGTTGCGCAGCGTGTAGCCGAGGGCGCCGAACAGGCGCAGGGCTATGGCGGCCGAGGCGGGGACGAGGGTCTCGATCTGCGTGCAGCCCCAGCCGCGCGCCACCTCCTCGGCGGCGAGCGCGGCCACCGTGCCCCGGCCGCGCCGCCGGTCGGGCTCGGCGATCCGCAGGTCGATCACACGGGCCACCGAGTCGCCCAGCGACGGCGAGGTGCCGAGGTGGACCTCGCCGACGGGACGGCTGTTCACGCACACCTGGTAACGGCGGGACCGAGTACCGTCGGGGTGCTGCTGCAGCGGCTCGACCGGCCGCAGGGTCGTGGTCATCCCTGGTGTTCTACCCTCAGCCGACCACCGAGTCAGCCCGTTTTTCCGCGCCTCCGTCGGCCCGTCCCCGGCTCAGGGGTCCAGGTCCTGCCCTGCACGCTCGTCGAAGATCTGCATGGCCTTGGCGGTCACCGGGCCCGGGGTGCCGGACAGCTCGCGGTCGTCCACCCGGTGGACGGCCTGGATGTCGCGCAGGGTCGAGGTGAGGAAGACCTCGTCGGCGCGCTGCAGGACGTCCAGCGGCAGGTCGGTCTCCCTGGCGCCGGTCCACTCGACGGTCAGCGCGCGGGTGATGCCGGGGAGGCAGCCGGAGGCGACCGGCGGGGTGTGGATCTCGCCGTCGAGGACGACGAAGACGTTCGACCCGGTGCCCTCGCAGAGCTGCCCGACCGTGTTGCCGAACAGGGCCTCGGACGCGCCGTGTTCATGGGCGCGGGCGAGGGCGACGACGTTCTCGGCGTACGAGGTGGTCTTCAGGCCGGTGAGGGCGCCGCGCTCGTTGCGGGTCCACGGGACGGTGATCACGGCGGTGGAGTCCGGGC
This sequence comes from Streptomyces sp. NPDC001393, assembly GCF_053597455.1. Classification (NCBI taxonomy): domain Bacteria; kingdom Bacillati; phylum Actinomycetota; class Actinomycetes; order Kitasatosporales; family Streptomycetaceae; genus Streptomyces; species Streptomyces sp. NPDC001393. Next base: position 304,268 of record NZ_JBSFIH010000003.1, on the reverse strand, counting down.
GGCGGGTGGTCTCGCCGACGGCGACCACGAGGGTCGGGCCGTGCTCGCCGCGGTCGGAGCCGAGCGGGCCGTGGCCGCCGGTGTAGGTGATCCGCAGCCGGCCGAGCGGCATCGGGTTCGCCTCCAGGACCGCCGCGCAGGCCTCGCGCACCTCGTCGTGGTCGGGGTCGGGCAGGCCGAGGCCCCGGGCCGAGCGGGTCAGCCGGTCCAGGTGCCGGGTGAGGGCGAACGGCCTGCCGTGGACCGCCTTCACCGTCTCGAAGATGCCGTCGCCGACGGTCAGCCCGTGGTCGAAGACGGAGACACGGGCGGACTCCAGGTCCCGCAGCCCGCCGTCCAGCCAGATCCTCATGCCAACACCCCTCCGCTTGCGTCGTACGCCCCCGACGCTACCGCGAGCAGCCGGGAGGCCTTCAGCTCGGTCTCCCGCCACTCCCCCTCGGGGTTCGAGCCCCAGGTGATGCCGGCGCCGGTGCCGAAGCGCAGCGTCCCGGTCGCCCGGTCGATCCAGAAGGTGCGGATGCCCACGGCCAGCTCGCCGGTGCCCCGGTCGGCGTCGACCCAGCCGATGCCGCCGCAGTACGGGCCGCGCGGCGCGGTCTCCAGGGCCCCGATGATCCGCAGGGCGCTCGACTTGGGCGCACCCGTCACCGAGCCGGGCGGGAACGCGGCGGCCAGCAGCTCCGGCCACCCCGCCCCGTCCCGCAGCTCGCCGCGCACCGTGGAGACCAGGTGGACCAGGCCCGGGTGCTTCTCCACCGCGCACAGATCGGGAACGCTCACGCTGCCGGTCGCGCAGACGCGCCCGATGTCGTTGCGGACCAGGTCCACGATCATCACGTTCTCCGCGTAGTCCTTCTCCAGCAGGTCCGCCTCGGTGCGCCCGGTGCCCTTGATCGGCCCCGACTCCACCACACGCCCGCACCGGCGCAGGAACAGCTCCGGCGAGGCGGTGGCGATCTCCACGCCGTGCTGCGGCAGCCGGATCGTCCCGGCGTACGGCGCCGGATTGCCCCGGGCCAGCAGGGCGGTCAGCGCGTCGACATCGGCCTCCGCGGCCACCGGCGCACCGAGCACCCGGCACAGGTTGGCCTGGTAGACCTCCCCGGCCGCGATGTGCTCCCGTATCCGGCGGACACCGGCCGTGTACGCGGCCCGGTCCAGGGACGAGGTCCACTCCCCCACCGCCGGGCCCCGCCAGCCACCCGGCACCGGCGCGGGCACCGGCTCCTCGCGCACGTCGGCGAAGCGGGCGCAGGTCAGCCGCCCCTCGAAGTCCGCGCACACGGCCCAGAAGCCCGCGGAGTCCAGGGCGGCCGGGTCACTGGTCACGTCGAGCAGGCCGGTGGCGACGCGGTCGCCGAAACGGGCCAGGGGAGGGAGGTTGGAAGGGTGGTGAAGCACGTGGTCGAGTCTAGGTCGGGTGTCCGACAGGTGGCCCTGGGATGTCCCGAAGCGGACTGTGACCACGGGGTCCGCCGGGGGCAGCGCAGCACGCTGCGCAAACGCGTTTTTGTACTGGCCCGGGAATCCGCTAGAGTTCAACACGTCGCCGGGACGCGGAAGCGGTCCGAAACGACAGGCGGACGTAGCTCAGTTGGTAGAGCGCAACCTTGCCAAGGTTGAGGTCGCGAGTTCGAGCCTCGTCGTCCGCTCGAAGGAAGGGGTCCTCCCGACCCCCTACACTCCTGGTGGAGTGGCCGAGAGGCGAGGCAACGGCCTGCAAAGCCGTCTACACGGGTTCAAATCCCGTCTCCACCTCCAAGGACGATTAGCTCAGCGGGAGAGCGCTTCCCTGACACGGAAGAGGTCACTGGTTCAATCCCAGTATCGTCCACTGGATCTTCTCGCAGGATCCATGGATCTTTTCGAAGATCCCCACCCGCGCGATTAGCTCAGCGGGAGAGCGCTTCCCTGACACGGAAGAGGTCACTGGTTCAATCCCAGTATCGCGCACTGCCTGTGACCCCCGGGTCACGGCCTGCGGACGATTAGCTCAGCGGGAGAGCGCTTCCCTGACACGGAAGAGGTCACTGGTTCAATCCCAGTATCGTCCACACACCAGGAAGCCCCCGGTCGCGCGACCGGGGGCTTCTCCGTGTCCTCAGCTGGAGAAGAGCATGTGCGCCCAGCTCTTGTGGTGGCCGTGATGGTCGTAGTGTCCGTGGCCGCCGTGGTGACCGCCGTGGTGCCCTCCGTGCGGGGCGCCCCAGGCGGGCGCGGGCGGCGCCGGGTAGGCCTGCGGGGCGGGCTGGGACCACTGGGCCTCCAGCTGGGTCAGGGCCTCCAGCTCGCCGTAGTCGAGGAAGATGCCGCGGCAACCGCTGCACTGCTCGATCTGGACGCCGCTGCGGTTGTAGGTGTGCATCGGCGCGTGGCACTTCGGACAATGCATGGTCGGCTCAACTCCTCGCCGGTCGGTCCCGCTTCGTGTTCTCCCAGGACAGACTCCGTCCGGCCCCGGTCGGTTGCAGCCTAGTACGGGGCTTCGGGCGCCAACTGGTGTGGAATCGGGGCCATTCGGGCACATGCGTCGACGACCGCCTGTTCCGCCTCGTCCAGCGGCCGGCCGCCCGCGAGGGCCTTGGCGACGGCGAGGGCGGCCGTCTGCACGGTCAGCGCGCGGGCGGGGACGTCCAGGGCGGGCCAGGGGTCCCCGGCGGCGGGCACGGCCGGGCCGCCGGCCCGCTGGTACGCACCGAGGAAGCGGGTCCACTCGTCGGGCGGGAGGAGTCCGCAGGCGTACCAGGCGGCCGGACGGGCGAGGTCCCAGGCCGGGACGCCGTTGCCCAGGTCGTCGACGTCGATCAGGAGCCACGGGCCGTCCGGTGCCGGATGGCGGACGAGCTGGCCGAGGTGCAGGTCGCCGTGGCAGAGGGCGGGGGTGCCGGGCATGGGGGCCTCGGCGCGGGCCCAGGCGGGGAGCGCACCCCAGGCGGCGAGTACCGGGCCGGCCGCCGGATGGGGCCCGGCTGCGGAGCGCAGGGCCGAGTGCAGCCGGGCGACCGCGCGGGCGGCCTTGACCGGGCCGCGCATCGGGGGCAGGCCGTCGGGTGGGGGCGTGCGGTGCAGACGGGCGAGGAGGGCGCCGGTGGCCTCCCAGGGCGCCGCGTCCGGGGCGCCGGGGTCCACGGGAGCGCCGTACGGCCAGAAGGTCACCAGGCGGTCCAGCACGGGGGTGGGGGCCGGGGAGAGCGGGGCCAGGAACACGTCCGGGAGGCGGGCGGCCAGGCCGAGGCGCCGGGTCAGCTCGGCGGGGTCGGTCCGGGGCACGTGGGCCTTGGCCACGGCGTCGGCGTGCCGTACGACGGTGGCGTCTGGGCGGTCGGCGAGGGGGGTGCTGCCGCAGGCGCAGGGGGCTCCGCCGGTGCGGTGCGGGTGGGCGACGGCTGTGACCTCCGCGGTGAGCGCGGGTATGAGGGCGGGGGTGTCTGCGGTCAACGGTGCCTCGGGACGGTGGGCTGCGCTGGTGAGGGTACTGGTGCCGCCGGGGGGCGGGGTCGGTTTCCCGCGCCGGCAGGATGCCGCGGGTCGTACGGCTGCCGCTGCCAGGCATCCGCACCCGACAATGCACCGCACCCCCACGGTGAGACCCCGCTTCGGCGGCCCGAAACGGCCCATGCCGGCGCAGCTCCCCAGCTGCGCCGGCATTTGTGCCGTCCGCCGCACCCCCGTCCCCACGGGGTTTCCTGGATGGATGTCCCCGCCCGGACCGCTCTTCCGGGCCTGGGGTCGCCGCTCAGCGCCCCAGCATCGCACCCACGGACGACGCCTGTGTGGCCACCGTGTCCCAGCCGTCGAAGACGAGCAGGAGCAGGGCCGCCAGGGGAAGGGCCATGAGCGTCGCCACCAGGGGGTGGCGGCGGCCCGTGCGGCGCGGTGCGAATGCCGGGCGCCGCGGTGCCGTGTGGGCCATGGTCCCTCTCCTGACCGTGTCGGTTGTCATCGGCAGCGGCGGGTGTCTGACCTCGGGGGACGAGTGCTGCACCCGCCGCTTGACCTCAAATCTAGGCGCGGGGCGGCTGCCGGGCGTCATGCCTTCGTACCGATTGCCGGGCCTCCCCGAGGATGAGCGGCGACTCAGGACGTACTCCCCTGGGTGGAGACGCCGGTCGGGGTCTCGGGGTCTTCCCGGAAGGGGCGCCCGCTGTGTCCGGTCATTTCCGAAGCGTCCGACGGTCACGAGGAGTGACTTCGATCACTCCGGACGGGTGGGGGAGATGCGTCGTGCCCGGTGCACGGCCCGTTCCGCGCACCGGTCCGCGGCCGTTCCCCGGCGGGTGCCGGACGGCTGCCCGGACCGGTATCACCTGCCCTCTTGTGACCTCAACACCGGGATTATGACGACGGGTTGGTGGTGACGACGGCTCAAGGCCCCCGTGCCGGTCCGCTTCCTGACCGTGTTTCATGCCGTACGGGCGGTCGGCGCAATCCGTCCGGCCCGGAGGGCGCGGCCTCTGCGCGCAGGCGGCCGTGGAAACGTAAGCTGTGCCACGTCACAGGGACCGGGCAGCGGGGATGAACATGGCGATGATGCGCCTGAGGCGCGAGGACCCGCGCGTCGTCGGCTCGTTCAGGCTTCACCGACGGCTCGGCGCGGGCGGGATGGGCGTGGTCTACCTCGGCTCCGACAAGAAGGGGCAGCGGGTCGCGCTGAAGGTGATCCGGCCCGATCTCGCGGAGGACCAGGAGTTCCGGTCGCGGTTCGCCCGTGAGGTCTCGGCGGCCCGGCGGATCAGGGGCGGCTGCACGGCCCGGCTGGTCGCCGCGGACCTGGAGGCCGAGCGGCCCTGGTTCGCCACGCAGTACGTGCCCGGCCCCTCCCTGCACGACAAGGTCGCCGACGAGGGCCCGCTGAGCGCGGCCGACACCGCGGCGGTCGGCGCGGCGCTCTCCGAGGGCCTGGTCGCGGTGCACGAGGCCGGGGTGGTCCACCGGGACCTGAAGCCCTCCAACATCCTGCTGTCCCCCAAGGGGCCGCGGATCATCGACTTCGGCATCGCCTGGGCCACCGGCGCCTCCACGCTCACCCACGTCGGCACGGCGGTCGGCTCCCCCGGCTTCCTCGCGCCCGAGCAGGTGCGCGGTGCGGCCGTCACCCCGGCGACGGACGTCTTCTCCCTGGGCGCGACCCTCGCCTACGCCTCCACCGGCGACTCGCCCTTCGGGCACGGCAGTTCCGAGGTGATGCTGTACCGGGTGGTGCACGAGGAGCCGCAGCTGTACGGCGTTCCGGACGCGCTCGCCCCGCTGGTGCGGGCCTGCCTGGCGAAGGACCCCGAGGACCGGCCCAGCACGCTGCAGCTGTCGCTGCGGCTCAAGGAGATCGCGGCCCGCGAGGCGCAGGGCCTGGGCGACGTACGGCCGCCGGCGCCCCGCGCCGCGGAGGCGGACCGGCCCACCGGGCGGCTCGTCGAGACCTATCCCGAGCAGCAACGCACCCAGCGGCGCACCGCCCCCGGCACTCCGGTGCCGCGCGGCGGTGCGCCCGCCCGGGGCGGCGCGTCGGCGCGGGGCGGGGCGTCCGCTCGGACCGGCAGCGGCCCGCGCGGCAACGGTGCGGGTGCCCCGGCACGGCCGGGTTCGGCGCGCCCGACCCCGCCGCCGCGCGGTGACCGGCGCTCGGGCAACGGGACCCGTCCGGCCCAGCGCAACGGCTCCGGGCGGCCGGTGCAGCGTACGACCGGCACCGGACTGCGGCCGGCCAATCCCCGGCTGCTGCGCCAGCGGCTGTTCGTGTTCGTCGTGGTGACGCTGCTGGTGGCGCTGGGCATCGCGGTGGCCCAGGGCTGCCAGGGTCCGGCCCGCGGCCTCGGCGGCGACGGCGGCCTGCGCCGGCCCCACGCGCAGTCGAGCCGCCCGGCGGCGGACGCCGGCCGGCCGATGGCCGACCGGTACGGGTCGGTGCCGGGCCAGGACGTCCGGGGGTGACCGGCGGTCGGGAAGCCGGCCGGAGGGGTCAGGCCTGCGGGCGGCCGGTGGTCACCGCGTAGAAGGCGACCGCCGCGGCCGCGCCCACATTGAGCGAGTCGACGCCGTGGGACATCGGGATGCGCACCCATTCGTCGGCGGCGACCAGGGCCTGGGTGGACAGCCCGTCGCCCTCGGCGCCGAGCATCAGGGCCACCCGGTCCATCCGGTGCGGGGCGGCGTCGTCCAGACTGCGGGCCTTGTCGTCCGGGGTGAGCGCGAGCAGGGTGAAGCCGGCCTCGCGGACCGAGTCCAGGCCCTTCGGCCAGGTCTCCAGGCGGGCGTACGGCACCGAGAACACCGCGCCCATGGAGACCTTGACGCTCCGGCGGTACAGCGGGTCGGCGCAGTCGGGCGACAGCAGGACCGCGTCCATGCCGAGGGCGGCGGCCGAGCGGAAGATCGCGCCGATGTTGGTGTGGTCGTTGACCGACTCCATGACCACGACCCGGCGTGCGGAGCGCAGCAGTTCGCCGGCCGTGGGCAGCGGCTTGCGCTGCATGGAGGCGAGCGCGCCGCGGTGCACGTGGTAGCCGGTGACCTGCTCGGCGAGCTCGGGGCTCACGGCGTAGACCGGGGCGGGGAGTTCGTCGATGACGTCGCGCATGACGTCGATCCACTTGGCCGAGAGCAGCATGGAGCGCATCTCGTAGCCCGCTTCCTTGGCCCTGCGGATGACTTTCTCGCCCTCGGCGATGAACAGGCCCTCGGCGGGCTCGCGCTTGCGGCGCAGCTCGACGTCGGTCAGGCCTGTGTAGTCGGAGAGGCGCGAGTCGTCGGGATCCTCGACGGTGATGAGATCGGCCACAGGGTGATACTGCCTTGTCCTGGGTGTGCTGCCAACGGGTGGGAACGAGTAGGTTACCCCGGGTTACGCGTGATCAAGCGGTGAATGATCAGGCGCCGGGCTGCGGGCCGACGGTCACGACCGGGCCGATGACGATGACCGCCGGGGGCTTCACTTCCTCGGTCCGTACCGTCTCGGCGACCGTGGCGAGGGTGGCGTCGACGCGCCGCTGCGCGGCCGTCGTGCCCTCCTGCACCAGCGCGACCGGGGTGCCCGGGGACTTGCCGTGCGCGACGAGCGTCTCGGCGATCTTCCCGATCTTGTCGACGCCCATCAGGATCACGAGCGTGCCGGTGAGCTTCGCCAGCGACGGCCAGTCGACCAGCGAGCGCTCGTCGTCCGGGGCGACATGGCCGCTGACGACCGTGAACTCGTGCGCGACGCCCCGGTGGGTGACCGGGATGCCGGCCGCCCCCGGCACCGAGATCGAGCTCGAGATGCCGGGGACCACGGTGCAGGGGATGCCGGCCTCGGCGAGCGCCTGGATCTCCTCCATGCCCCGGCCGAACACGAACGGGTCGCCGCCCTTGAGCCGGACGACCGACTTGCCCTGCTTGGCGTGCTCGATCAGCGCGTTGTTGATGGCCTCCTGGGCCATGAACCGGCCGTACGGGATCTTCGCCGCGTCGATCACCTCGACGTGCGGCGGCAGTTCGGCGAGCAGGTCGCGCGGGCCGAGCCGGTCGGCGATGACGACGTCCGCCTCGGCGAGCAGCCGGCGGCCGCGGACCGTGATCAGGTCGGGGTCGCCGGGGCCCCCGCCGACCAGGGCGACGCCGGGGGTGCGGGTGCGGTGATGGGGTGCGACGAGGGTGCCGTCCCGCAGGCCCTCGACGACCGCGTCCCGGATGGCGGCGGTGTGCCGGGGGTCGCGGCCGCGTACGTCCGTGGTCAGTACGGCGACGGTGACGCCCTCGCTGTGACCGGTCGCCGGGGTCCACGCGGTCGCCTGGTCGGCGTCGTCCGAGCGCACGCACCAGACCCGGTGGCGCTCCGCCTCGGCGGAGGCGGCCGCGTTGGTCCCGGGGTCGCTGGTGGCGATGAGGGCGTACCAGGCCTCGGCGAGGTCGCCGTCCTGGTAGGGGCGCCGGACCCAGGTGATCTCGCCCGCTTCCGCCATGGCCTCGACGGAGGGGGTCGCCTCGGGGGACACGACCACGACGTCCGCGCCCGCCGCGATGAGTGCCGGGAGGCGGCGCTGGACCACCGTGCCGGCGCCGAGGACGACCACGCGGCGGCCGGAGAGGCGGAGGCCTACGGGGTAGGCGGGGTGTTCGGCCATGAGGGACGGCTCCTCGTGCAGGGCGGTGCGGTGGGCGCGCTGCGGCTCCGGAGCGGCCCTGACGTGCGGATTTTAGCTGTGCACAGGGGTGCGGGCACGGGGTGGTCCGGCTGTTGGAACGCCGGACCACCCCTGCCGTGACCCCGTGACCTCTACTTCTCGGTGACCCCGGCCGAGTCGAACGTGGCCACCTCGTGCATCGCCCGGGCCGTGCTCTGCACCAACGGCAGCGCCAGCAGGGCACCCGTGCCCTCGCCCAGGCGCAGGTCGAGATCGACCAGCGGGCGCAGGCCGAGCTTGTTGAGGGCTGCCACGTGGCCGGGTTCGGCGCTGCGGTGGCCCGCGATGCAGGCCGCCAGCACCTCGGGGGCGATGGCGCGGGCGACCAGAGCCGCGGCGCCGGCGCTGACGCCGTCCAGGATGACCGGCGTACGCAGGGAGGCGCCGCCGAGGAGCAGGCCGACCATGGCCGCGTGCTCGAAGCCGCCAATCGCGGCGAGGACGCCGATCGGGTCGGCCGGGTCCGGCTGGTGGAGCTCCAGGGCGCGGCGGACGACCTCGGTCTTGCGGGCCAGCGTCTCATCGTTGATGCCCGTGCCGCGACCGGTGACCTCGGCCGGGTCGGCACCCGTGAAGACCGAGATGAGGGCGGCCGAAGCCGTGGTGTTGGCGATGCCCATCTCACCGGTGAGCAGCGCCTTGTTGCCGGCCGCCACCAGGTCGCGGGCGGTCTCGATGCCGACCTCGATGGCCGCCTTGGCCTCCTCGCGGGTCATCGCGGGGCCGGTGGTCATGTCGGACGTGCCGCCGCGGATCTTGCGGGGCAGCAGGCCGGGGGTGGCCGGGAGGTCGGCGGCGACACCGACGTCCACGACGCACACCTCGGCGCCGACCTGGCCCGCGAAGGCGTTGCAGACCGCCCCCCCGCCGAGGAAGTTGGCCACCATCTGGGCGGTGACCTCCTGCGGCCAGGGGGTGACGCCCTGGGCGTGCACGCCGTGGTCACCGGCGAAGATGGCGACGGCGGCGGGCTCCGGGATCGGCGGCGGGCACTGCCGGGACAGCCCGGACAGCTGCGCGGAGATGATCTCCAGCATGCCCAGCGCGCCGGCCGGCTTGGTCATGCGCTTCTGGCGCTCCCAGGCCTCCCCGAGGGCCTTGGCGTCGAGCGGGCGGATCTGGGCGACGGTCTCGGCAAGCAGGTCGTGGGGTTCCTCTCCGGGCAGGGCGCGGCGGCCGTACGTCTCCTCGTGCACCACCCAGGACAGGGGGCGTCGCTTGGACCAGCCGGCCTGCATCAGCTCGGGCTCGTCCGGGAACTCGTCGACATACCCGACGCACAGGTAGGCGATGACCTCCAGGTGCTCGGGCAGGCCGAGCGCGCGGACCATCTCGCGCTCGTCGAAGAAGCTGACCCAGCCGACGCCGAGGCCCTCGGCGCGGGCGGCGAGCCAGAGGTTCTCGACGGCGAGGGCGGCGGAGTACGGCGCCATCTGCGGCTGGGTGTGCCGGCCGAGGGTGTGCCGGCCACCGCGGGTGGGGTCGGCGGTGACGACGATGTTGACCGGGGTGTCGAGGATGGCCTCGATCTTCAGTTCCTTGAACTGCTTGGCCCGGCCCTTCGGCAGCGACTTGGCGTAGGCCTCACGCTGACGCATCGCCAGTTCGTGCATCGTGCGCCGGGTGTCGGCGGAGCGGATGACGACGAAGTCCCAGGGCTGCGAGTGGCCCACGGAGGGCGCCGTGTGGGCCGCCTCCAGGACGCGGAGCAGCACCTCGTGCGGGATGGGGTCGCCCCGGAAGCCGTTGCGGATGTCGCGGCGCTCGCGCATGACCTTCAGGACGGCCTCGCGTTCGGCGTCGTCGTAGCCGGGCGCGGCGGGGCCGGTGGACTGCGGTGCTTCCGCCACGTCGGCCGTGCTCTCTTCCTCCTGGTCGGCGGCCCTGGTCTGCAGGTCCTCCGCGTGCTGTACGACATCGGGGGCCGCCGCGGGCTCGGGCTCGGCCTCGCGGGGTGCCGGCACCATGGCCACCGGCTCCGGCGCGTCCTCGGTGGCGAGGACCAGGGGCTGCGGCGGGGTCGGCGCCAGGTGCGGGGTCGTGGGCACGTGGCCCTCGACCTGCACGAACTGCCCGATCGGCGGCTCCGGGTGCGCCGCCGGAGGAACACTGGACGCCAGCGGCTCGGCCTGCCCAGCGCTCTCCGGGTGCGCGGGGGCACCGTCGGCGGGGTCGGCCGGCATGGGCACGACCTCGGCGGCGGCCGGCGCCGGGGCGCCGTCGGCGATCGGCGCCTCGACGGCCTCGGCAGGCTGCGTCTGCGGGCCGGCGGGCGCGTCCAGGCCGTTCGCGGGGGCCGTCTCGGCGGCGGAGGCCTGAGCGACCGCGTGGACCGCGTCCTGCGCGACCGGCTCGGCCTGGGCCGGAGCCTGCTGCTGCGGTACGACGGCGGGCTGCACCGTGCCGGGCGCGGCCTCGGCGGTGACCGCGACGGGTTCCGCCACCTGGGGGCCCTGCGCGGGGTAGGGCTGCGGCTCGGGTGCGCCGGTGCCGTCGGCGGCGTCCGCTGCCGGTGCGGCGTCCTGTGCGGGGGTTTCCGTCCGGGCGGACTCCGCAGCCTCACCCGGAGTGCCGGGCTCGGGCACGGCCGCCGGCTCGGGCGCCGTGACGACTTCGGCGGCGGGTACTTGCTGGGCGGGGGCGTCGTGGGCGGCGGAGGCCGCGTCCTGGACAGCGGAGGGCTGACCGTCCACCATGCCGGGCTGACCCTGCACCGCGTCGGGGGCCTCCACCACTCCGGGGGCCTCCACCGCGCCGGGCTGACTTTCCATCATGTCAGGCTGACCCTCCGTCACGCCCGGCTGCGACTCCACGGCACCGGGCATGGTCGGGGCCGGATGTGCCGGTACGGCGGCCTCGCCCTGTACGGCGACGGGCTCCGCGGCAACCGTGTCCGCCTGCCCGGCATCGGCAACCGGCGCGCCCTCGCCCTGCTCCGCGGCCTCGCCGGTCTGAGCGGGGCTCAGAGGCTGAGCAGACGCGGACGGCACGGCGCCGTCGGCTGCCAGGGCGTCCTCCGGCATCCGACCGGGCACAGGCCCGCCCGGCACCGCCTGGACCTGGGCCGCATGAGCGGCAGCCGGATCGGCGGGGCTCACCGGCGCCGTCTCCGGCGCGTGGGCGGCGTCGGCCATCGGGGCAGCCCCAGCCGGGATGTCGGCATTGGCGTCGGCCACCACGGCAGCCTGCTCGGCGGCCGCCGCCTCGGCGACGAACACGCCAGCACCAGCGGCGCCCTCTGCGGCTCCAAGGGCGCCGTCCACGGCGGCCGTAGCCTCCACCGGCTGCGCACCGGGCATGCCCTGACCGGCCTCGCCGGAGAGCTGCTGGACACCCTCGGCGCCCTGACCGGGCACCGGCGACTGGGCACCCTCGGGGCCCTCGGCCACGGCGGGGTCGATCGCGCCCTCGGGCACCAGGCCCGCAGGAGCCGCGTACACGCCGTCGTGGCCGTGCACCGGCTGCACGCCGTCATGACCGTGGACCACCTGCACGGTGCCCGGTGCCGGTGCGGCCGCCTGGTTGGCGAGACGGGCGACGGCGGCCTGGGCGGCGCCGGACGGATCGGCCTGGGCGGCGACGTCGGCGGAGACGGGGGCCGGGTCAACCGTTTCGGCGGCCGGCGCCTGCGTGCCGACCTGGGCCACCACGGGGGCGGGCGCCGCACCCCAGGGGGCCGCGCTCGGCGGCGCCATGTCGCGCGGCGGCTGGGCGTCGAGATGCTCGGCGCCGGTCGCGGGCGGACCGGGCTGCCGTACCGGTACTCCGGCCGGGCCGCGGTCGGCGAGGGAGCGGACCGGGCTGGCGGAGGCGTCGGGGATCGGCGGGCCGAGGTGCAGCGGACGGCGCGGCGCCTGCGCGGCGGCCGGCTGCTCCTGCTGGGCCGGGAAGGCCGGCGACGGCGGCACGGGCGCCGGGGACGGATTCGGCAGGCGGACGCCACTGAGGTCGACGGAGCCGCTGTCGCGGCCGGCCGTCTCGTGCGGGCCCGGCTCGTGGACGGCCTCGACGACCGGTTCCGGAGCGGGTGGCGCAACCTCGTTGCCCCACGCCCCCTGGGCGCCCGGCAGCAGCAGCTCTTCGTCCTCGGCGGGTGCCTCGGCGAGGTAGGTGTACGCACCGTGCGCGGCAACGCCCGGCTGCTCCACCATGCCTGCGCTCTCCGGCTGCCCCTCGGCCGGGACCTGGCCGGTGTCGGTCATGCGTACCCCTCGCCCATCGGTTTAGTGCTCCTACGACCAGCTCACCCGGAACGGCGCACCGACCGCCCGTAGTGAAGAACGAGCGTCCGTGCCCAGCGGCACGAACGACCCGCCGGAAAAGGCGACAAAGCCATTCAGTGGCATTGTCCCGGCCGTCGCGCCGTCGCGACAGCATGATCCGCGACAGCCCGCTGTGGACTGCGCCACGTTGCGCGTCCTCCGGTTCCGCAGTACCACACCCACCCCAAAACGGGCGTGCTTTCCGGATATTGACGAACGAAGTTCCGGGCCGCCCGGTGTGGCACAACGATCGGCCAGCCTACCGCGCGCAGTACGACAACAGGATCACGGGGCGCGATCCGGCAGCACGCCGCTGAGCAGGAACGCGACACTCCGCTCGGTCTCGGTCCAGGCGCGGGTGTCGAGTTCGACGGACTGCACCAGCGCGCACTCGACCCGGTATCCGTGCTCGGTCAGGTCGCGCCCGACGAGTTCGGCCGCGTCGCGGGTCGCGGCGTGCGTGACGATGCGCTGCGGGCGCCGGTCGGCGACCGCGGAGACCACGGCCGCTCCCCCGCCGCCGACCCGGACGACGTCCGGTTCGGGCAGGTTCTCCAGGACGTGCGGGGCGGTGCCCTGGACCACGTGGAGCTGGACGCCGTACCGGCGCGCGGCCGCCTCGGTGCGGAGGCAGGCGCCCGGGTCCCGGTCGACGGCGATGACGGCCGCTCCGGCGCGCGCGGCCTCGGCGGCGAACGCGCCCGAGCCGCTGCCGATGTCCCAGACCAGGTCGCCGGCCCGGGGCCCGAGGCGGGCGAGTTGGGCGGCGCGCAGCAGCTCCCTCTCGCCCTCGCCGAGGCCGCCACCGGGTCCGTCGCCGTACGACGCGTCGGGCTGCACCCAGCCGCGCGGGCCGGCGCCCGGGTCGCGCCCGGCGATCCAGCCGCCGCTGTCACCGGCCGCCACGGGGCCGCCGATGACGATGACCACGTTGGGGTCGCGCCAGGTGTGGTCGGCGGCCTTTTCTGACGTGACGACGGTGACCTGCTCGCGTTCGGTGCCCAGTTCCTCGCAGATGACGAAGGTCCGGTGGACGCCCTCCAGCAGGAGTCCGAGTTCGGCGGGTCCGGCGCCGGGTGAGGTGAGGACGGCGACCTTGGTGTGGGCGCGGCAGACGTTCACGGCCCGGCGCAGGGTGCGCGGGTGGGCGACGACCACCTGGGCGTCGTCCCAGGGCATGCCGGCGCGGGCGAAGGCGGCGGCCACGGACGAGACGGCGGGGACCACCTCGACCTCGAGGCCGAACTCCGGGGCGCGCAGGGTGCGTACGACGCCGAAGAAGCCGGGGTCGCCGTCGGCGAGCACGACGGCGGTGCCGCGGTGGGCGGCGATCCGGCGGGCGGCGAGCGCGACGCTGCCCAGGCGGATGCGTTCGGCGGTGGGTGGCACCTCGGGCAGCGCCAGGTGGTGGGCCGCGCCCGCCACGAGCGTGGCGGCGCCGAGGGCGGCGCGTGCCGCGTCGGTCAGCGGCGAGCCGTCCCAGCCGATCACCGTGACCCGGTCGGCCATCGTCGTATCTCTCCAGGTCTTCGCAGCTCGTCAGGGGGATGGAGCCCGTGTGCGGGCTCCGTGAGGGTACCTGGTGAGGCGCGGAGGGATCAGTTCCAGTCCGAGTAGGACGTGAAACCGCCCGTGTCGGCCGGCTGCTCGCCGGCCCCGGCCAGGTCCTCCGGCAGCAGGCTCCAGACGATGACGTCGGTGCGGACATCCGCCCAGGTGCCCTCGCCGGTCCTGCTGCGGGCTATCCAGGCGCCGCGCAGGACGCCTTCGCTGATGCAGCCGATCTTCTGGGCGACCTGCTGGGAGGCGGTGTTGTCGGCGGCGGTGCGCAGCTCCAGGCGTTCGAACTTCTGGTCGTGGAACAGCCACTGCGCGGTCGCCAGGGCGGCCTCGGAGGCGTAGCCCTCGCCGCGGGCCCATGGCGCGATGACGTAGGCGATCTCCGTCGCACGCACCCGCCAGTTGGTGTTCTGCAGATGGACGATGCCGACGAGGCGCTGGGTGAGGAACTCGTCGACGGCGAACACGATGCCGCGGCCCTCGGTGCGTTCGGCCGGGGCGAGTTCGGTGATCCAGTGCCGGGCGTCGGCCTCGGTGTAGGGCTGGGGGACGGAGGTCCAGGTGGTGACCAGTTCGTCGTTCATCATCTCGGCGAAGGCCTCGATGTCGGACTCCTCGAAGGGGCGCAGCACCAACCGCTCCGTGCTGATGGAGACGTTGGGAAAGGTGCCAGTCATGCGCCGCTCCGTAACTTCGGAAAACCTTCAGGGCCTGCGAACTGCCCAGCATGCAGCATGAAACCACTGAACCGCACGACGGGGTCCACCCCGGGTGAGGGAGTGGACCCCGTGCGTCACGAAACGCCGTATACGTGCCGTCAGAGCTGCCGGGCGGTTCAGAAGGACGGGATGACCGAGCCCTGGTACTTGTCCTCGATGAACTTCTTGACCTCGGGCGAGACGAGGAGCTTGGCGAGCTTCTCGACCCGCGGGTCCTTCTCGTTGCCCTTCTTCACGGCGAGGAAGTTGGCGTACGGGTTGTTCTTGGCGGACTCCAGGACGATCGCGTCCTTGGCGGGCTTCAGACCGGCCGAGATGGCGTAGTTGCCGTTGACGACGGCGGCGTCCACGTCGTCCAGGGAACGCGGGGTCTGGGCCGCCTCGACCTCCTTGAACGTGAGGTTCTTGGGGTTCTTGGCGATGTCCTGCGGGGTGGCCTCGTTGCCGGCGCCGGGCTTGAGGGTGATGAGCCCGTTGGCGGCGAGCAGCTTCAGGGCACGGGCCTCGTTGACGGCGTCGTTCGGGACGGCGATGGTCGCACCGCTCTTCAGGGCGTCGGCCTTCTTGACCTTGTGGGAGTACAGGCCGAGCGGCTCCAGGTGCACCGTGACGACGGGCACGATGTGGGTGCCGCGCTTGGCGTTGAAGTCGTCCAGGTACGGCTGGTTCTGGAAGTAGTTGGCGTCCACCGAGCCGTCCTCGGTCGCCGTGTTCGGCGTGATGTAGTCCGTGAACTCCTTGACCTGAAGGTCGAGGCCCGCCTTCTTCGCCAGCTTGTCCTTGACGAAGTTCAGGATCTCGGCGTGCGGGGTCGGGCTCGCGGCGACGACGAGCGGGCCGCTGTAGTCGTGGGAGGCGGAGGAGCTGCCGGAGCCGCAGGCGGTCAGCCCGAAGGTGAGGGCTCCGGCGGCGAGGACGGCGGTGGTGAGCTTGGCGGTGTTACGCACGAAAAGTGCCTTTCCTTAAGGGTGGTGCGACCCCGTGTATGGGTAAACGGGGAGTCTCAAAAGCGCCGCGGCTTACGCGGCCTTGCTGACGTCGGCCGCGGCGGGCTCCTTGGCCTTGAGCAGGCGGAGCCTGGGCGCCGGGCCGGAGCGGCCGCCGCGGCGGTGCAGGGAGCGGGCCGCGAAGTCGCCGGCGGACTGGATCAGGGAGATGACGACGGCGAGGATCGCGACGATGATCCACATCAGCTCGGTCTCGAAGCGCTGGTAGCCGTAGCGGACGGCGAGGTCGCCGAGGCCGCCACCGCCGACCGTGCCGGCCATGGCGGAGTAGCCGATGAGCGCGATGACCGTGGTGGTGGTGGAGGCGATCAGCGAGGGCAGGGCTTCGGGGACGAGGACCTTGCGGACGATCGTCCAGGTGTTGCCGCCCATGGACTGGACGGCCTCGACGAGACCGTTGTCCACTTCGCGGACAGCCGTCTCGACCAGCCGGGCGAAGAACGGGATGCCGCCGATGGCGAGCGGCACGATCGCGGCGGTCGTACCGATCGTCGTCCCGGTGACCCAGCGCGTGAAGCTCATCAGGGCGACCATCAGGATGATGAACGGCATGGACCGGCCGATGTTCACGATCTGGCCGATCACCTTGTTGGCGAGGACGTTCTGCAGCAGGCCGCCCCGGTCCGTGAGGACGAGGAGGATACCGAGCGGGAGGCCGGCGGCGACGGCGATCAGGGTGGACCAGAACACCATCTGGAACGTCTCGGTACACGCCTGCGACAGCAGCGGCTGCATCTCCGACCAGGTCACTTGGCACCTTCCTTCACCAGCACGGACTTCTGGCCCTCCTGGCCCACCACGTCGATCTGCAGGCCCTGTTCGCGCAGGAACCCGATCGGCACCACGTTGTCCTCGTAGCGGCCGGGCAGTTCGATGCGCATCCGGCCGATCTGCAGGCCGCCGACGGTGTCGATGGCGGCGCCGAGGATCGAGATGTCGATGTTGTAGGTGCGCGCGAGCTGGGAGATGACCGGCTGGGTCGCGGCCTCGCCGTGGAAGGTGACGTCGATGACGGTCCGGTCGTCGCCCGTGCGCTCACCGCTCACCGGGAACAGCGCGGCGGCCAGCTCGGAGCCGGGGGTGGCCAGCAGCTCGCTGACGGTGCCGGACTCCACGATCCGGCCCTTCTCCATGAGGGCGGCGGAGTCGCAGACCGCCTTCACGACGTCCATCTCGTGGGTGATGAGCAGGACGGTCAGGCCCAGCTGCCGGTTCAGGTCGCGCAGCAGCTTCAGGATGGAGCGGGTGGTCTCGGGGTCGAGGGCGCTGGTGGCCTCGTCGGAGAGCAGCACCTTGGGGTCGCCGGCGAGGGCGCGGGCGATGCCGACGCGCTGCTTCTGTCCGCCGGAGAGCTGGGCCGGGTAGGCCCTGGCCTTGTCGGCGAGGCCGACCAGGTCGAGCAGCTCCAGCGCCTTGCGGGAGCGCTCCTTGCCGGACTTGCCGAGGATCTCCAGCGGCAGCTCGACGTTGTCCTGCACGGTCCGCGAGGAGAGCAGGTTGAAGTGCTGGAAGACCATGCCGATGCGGCTGCGCGCCCGGCGCAGCTCCTTGCCGGCGCGCGGGCCGCGGCCGGCGAGGGCGGTGAGGTCCTGCCCGGCGACGGTCACGGTGCCGGAGGTGGGACGCTCCAGCAGGTTGACGCAGCGGATGAGGGAGGACTTGCCGGCGCCGGACTGGCCGATGACGCCGTAGACCTCGCCTTCGCGGACGTGGAGATCGACGCCGTCGAGGGCGGTGACCTCACGGCCGCGGGAGCGGTAGACCTTGGTCAGGCCCGAGGTGGTGATCACAGGATTTCCGTCACTGTCGGTTGCGCGGGCGTGGGTGTGCCCGGGCACGTGTGCATGCGGTCAGGCATGAGGAGTGGATGTGCGTCTCGTACGGAGCGTGTCGTACGGATGCGGCGCACGGACATGCCACGGCTCTCGCTTCGGGGCGCGAGGCTCAGCTGATGCGGGGGCCCTCTGGAAGGCTCACATTCGGCACATCAGGCGACACATACAACGAGCACCGGGCGTCATGGTCGCCTCGGTCGCAAGGGTGCGGCAGCTCGTCGTGGTCATGCGATCAGTAAACCAGACCCACGGTCCTGACCGGCCGCCGCTGTCCGGATAGTGGACAGCGGCGGACAGTCCCGTCCCGGCACTCAGCGGCGGACGGAGATCTCCACGCCCCGGTCGGTGACCAGTGCGGACAAGGCAGACAGGTCCTCCACCACGAGGTCGGCGTCGAGTTCCTCCGCCCGGTGGGTTGTGGCCAACGCCACGGTGGTCATTCCGGCGGCGCGACCTGCCTGGAGTCCGGCCGGGGCGTCCTCGAAGACGACGCAGTGGGCGGGGTCGACGCCGAGTCGCCGGGCGGCGAGCAGGTAGGGCTCGGGGTCGGGCTTGCCGCGCGTGATGTCGTCGGCGGCGATCAGCGTCTTGGGCAGGATGCCGACGGCGTCCAGCCGGGCCTCGGCGAGCCGCCGGGTGGCGGAGGTGACGACGGCCCAGATGTCGGCGGGGAGCGAGTCGAGGAAGTCCTGCGTGCCGGGCAGCAGTCGCACACCTCCGCCGGGTACGTCGTCCACCTCCAGCTGCTCGACCCGGGCGACCGCCTCCGGCACCAGGTGGGCGGGCAGCAGGTCGGCGACTATCTCGGCGGCGGGCCGTCCGTGCAGTGCCACGCGGCCGAACTGCTCGGCGGTGATTCCGTACTCACGGGACCAGCGGGTCCAGCAGCGCTGGACGGAGTCGAGGGAGGAGACGAGGGTGCCGTCGTTGTCGAACAGGAGGGCGTGCGCGTGGATCGTCATGCCTGGACCCTACGATGTGGTCTAGACCCCATGGCCTTCGGGCGGGGTCGGCGGCCGGCGCCCGTTTCCGCCGTAATAAGGTCACCGCATGCTCAATGCCCTGACGCTGGTGACCGGGGTCGCCGCGCTGCTGCTCGCCGCCTGGTGCGGCTGGGCCGCCTACCGGGACCAGCCGACCAAGGACTGGCACTTCATCGGCATGGCCGTGGTGTCGGTGCTGGCCGTGGTCCAGCTGGTGGTCGGGATCGTGCAGCTGGCGCGGGGCGAGAAGCCGGCGCAGGGCACGACGATCTTCGTGGCGTATCTGCTGGGCGCGTTCGCGTGCGTTCCGGCGGCGGGGTTCATGTCCCTCGCCGAGCGGACCAAGTGGGGCTCGGTGACCGTCGCCGCGGGCGGTGTGGTGCTGGCCGTGCTGGAGGTGCGGCTCTATGACATCTGGGGAGGCTGAGGCCGAGATGACGGCGGTGGAGGAGAAGCCGGCCCGGTTGATCAGCGGGCCGGGCATGCTGCTCGTCTGGTTCTACGGCGTGATGGTGGTGGGCGCGGTGTCGCGTTCCGCGTACCAGATCAGCACGGAGTTCGACCGGGCGCCGCTCGCCTATGCGCTGTCCGCGGTGGCCGGTGTCGTGTACGGGTTCATCACGTACACGCTCATCCGGGGCGGGGAGACGGCCCGGCGGGCGGCGTTGGTGTGCTGCGCCGCCGAGCTCGCGGGTGTGCTGATCGTCGGTACGTGGACGTTGGCCGACCGCTCGGCGTTCCCGGACGCGACCGTGTGGTCGTACTACGGAGCCGGGTACATCTTCATCCCGGTGCTGCTGCCGGTCTCCGCCATGTACTGGTTGCGGAAGGCCCAGAGCGCCGTCACGCCGTAGCCGCGTACGTCCCCGCCTGCTTTTCGAGGACGATCAGCTCGACTCCGTCGGCACCCTTCGACCGGCCCACCGTCTCGTAGCCCGAGCGGCGGTACAGGCGGAGGCTGCCCTCGCTGCGGTGGCCGGTGAAGAGGCGGAAGCGGGTGGCGCCGCGCTCCTCGGCCAGCGCCGCCTCGGCCGCGCGCAGCAGCCGCGCCCCGATGCCGTGGCCCTGCAGGCGCGGGTGGACACAGAGCTTGCCGATGGCGGCGGCGCCATCCTCGGTGACCTTGCCGCGCACCGAGCCGACCACCTCCTCGCCGAGCCGGGCGACGAAGACGCAGTCGGAGGCGACCTCCTGGCGGACGGAGTCCAGGGTCTGGACGAGCGGGTCGATGCGGTAGTTGCCGTACAGCGCCGCCTCGCTCTGGAAGCACAGGTACTGGAGCCTGAAGATCTGCTCCGCGTCCTGCTCGGTCGCCACCGAGATGGTCACGCTCATGCCCATGTGCGCACGCCTCCCGCTCACCTGATCACCTGTCGTCCCTC
The DNA here is from genome assembly GCF_053597455.1 of Streptomyces sp. NPDC001393. NCBI lineage: Bacteria > Bacillati > Actinomycetota > Actinomycetes > Kitasatosporales > Streptomycetaceae > Streptomyces > Streptomyces sp. NPDC001393. The sequence goes on along the minus strand of NZ_JBSFIH010000003.1, from coordinate 284,361 downwards.
ACTCCTATCCCCGCACTTCGCGGGCCGCAACCTCCGGCGTGAGCAATCGGCGCAGACATCCCAGACATCTGGAGCGTTCCGGACCGAGACTGCCCTGTGAGATACCCAACTCCCCCGCGATCTCCCGGTATGTCAGGTCCTTCGGGGACAACAGGGCCTCGATGAGCCGGGGGCAACGGCCGGGCAGCCGGCGCACCGCGTCGCGCAGCGCGCGGTACCGGGCGGCGGCGAGGACGTGACTCTCGGGATCGGTACGGGCGTCGTCGGCCGGCTCGGCGCCGTACGGGCACTCCCGGCGGGTGGTACGGCGGCTGCGGCGGGCCTCGGCCCGCACGGCCCGGCGCAGCCAGCCCTGCGGGTCCGGCGGCGGCCCGTCGGTCTCCAGCCGCTCCAGCAGGCGGAGCCAGACGGCCTGCTCCAGGTCGCCCGGTTCGCTCCCGGCGGCATATGCCTCGGCCGAGGCCTCGGCGGTGAGCAGCGGACCCAGGGTGGCTACCAAGTCGTGCGTCATATGCGGAACGACGCGCCGCCCCGGCAGCGGGTTTCCGGGGCGGCGCACAGTCACCCCGAACGAGGTGACAAAAGGACTGTCGGTTGACGTGGTCAGCCGGCCAGGAAGTCGCCGCGGGCGAGCACGCCGGTGTCGGCGTTGTCGGTGAACACACCGTCAATGCCGGTCGCGAAGTACGTCCTGAAGGCGCCGAAGGGGTCGCCGTAGCCGTCGGCCGTGCTGCCCTTGCGGTACTCGGCCGGGAGGAAGGGGTTCTCGTTGCGCATGGTGTAGGGGTGCAGGACCAGGCCCACCTTGTGCGCGTCGGAGACCAGGGTGGTCGGCTTGGTGAGGTTGCCGTTCGCGTCCTTCGGGATGATGAGGTCCAGGGTCGGGCCGATGCCCTGGGCATAGCCGGCGATCTCCCTGAGGCCCTTGGGTGTGATCAGGTCGGCGACCGTCCGCGGGTCGCCCGCCTCGACGAAGTCGTAGGGGCGGCTGTCCGCCGAGGAGAGCAGCACGACGAGCGGGTTGTCCACCAGTTGGTTGAGCTTCTGGATGCTGCTGGGCTCGAAGGACTGCAGGATCACGGGCGAGTTCCGGCCGCCCTTGCCGTACTTGTGCAACAGCTTCGCCACCCGCTCCTCCAGGCCCAGGCCCAGCTTGCGGAAGTAGGTGGGGTGCTTGGTCTCGGGGTAGATCCAGACCTGCTTGCCGCGCTTGCGGGTCTGCTCGTCCTGCCACTTCAGGACCTCTTCGAACGTGGGTATCTCCCAGCGCCCGTTGTAGAGGGCGTTGTGCGGCCGGTTGGCCGGGATGCGTTCGACCGCGCGCAGGGTCTTCAGCTCGGCGAGCGTGAAGTCCTCGGTGAACCAGCCGGTGGTGGCGACCCCGTCCAGCATCTTCGTGGTCTTGCGGTCGGCGAACTCCGGGTGCGCGGCGACGTCCGTGGTGCCGCCGATCTCCGGCTCGTGCCGGCACACCAGATGGCCGTCCTTGGTGGGCACCAGGTCACCGGCCTCGACGACGTCGGCGCCCAGGTCCAGGGCCAGGTCGTACGAGCCGAAGGTGTGCTCGGGGCGGTAGCCGCCGGCGCCGCGGTGGCCGATGATCGTCGGCACCGGCAGGCTCTTCAGGCCCCGGCCGCCCGGTCCGGCCGGCCGGTTCTCGGCGGCCTCGGCCGCGCCCGGCAGCCCGAGGGCCGCTCCGCTCACGCCGAACACCGCCGCGCCGAGGATCGCCCGCCGCCCGGCGCCCTGGGTCTTCTGGTTCTCCTGGTCGCTGCCCATCAGCGCCCTCCTGCCGTCCGCTCGTGCATGCGGGCCGATCGTAGGAGCGTGCACATGACCGAAGGGAGTCCCTCGCCGGAACACCCGGGTGACGCCGTATGTCCTGTGGGAGCCGGGTGGTGACGGCCCGTCGTACCCGCGGGAAGGGCGGGGCGGCCGAGTGGGTGAGGGCTTCGCGCGATCTCCGTCACACCGTCTCCGCGGTGTTACGGCCCGTCCCCGAGGCGTCACCGCAGGTAAACCCGCGTCAACACTTCGTAAGACCTCGGTGAACCGGCCGTACCCGATGTGCGCCGTGCCTGGGGCCGCGAGTAATGTCCTCACCTGCACAGACTCATATCGACCCCTCGACATCGGAGGACCCGTTGTCCCGCTTCGCGCTCATCAAGGCAGTGCTCGGACCGATCATGCGCCTGATGTTCCGCCCACAGGTGGAGGGCGTGGAGAACATCCCGGGGGACGGCCCGGTCATCCTGGCGGGCAACCACCTCACCTTCATCGACTCGATGATCCTGCCGCTCGTGTGCGACCGGCAGGTCTTCTTCATCGGCAAGGACGAGTACGTCACCGGCAAGAGCCTCAAGGGGCGGCTGATGGCGTGGTTCTTCACGGGCGTCGGCATGATCCCGGTGGACCGGGACGGCGGGCGCGGTGGTGTGGCAGCGCTGATGACCGGGCGGCGCGTCCTCGAAGAGGGCAAGATCTTCGGCATCTATCCGGAGGGCACGCGGTCTCCCGACGGCCGCCTCTACCGTGGCCGCACCGGCATCGCCCGTCTCACGCTGATGACGGGCGCGCCGGTGGTCCCCTTCGCGATGATCGGCACGGACAAGCTGCAGCCGGGCGGGGCGGGGATGCCGCGGCCCGGCCGCGTGACCGTGCGGTTCGGTGCGGCGATGGAGTTCTCCCGGTACGAGGGCATGGACCGGGACCGGTACGTGCTGCGGGCGGTGACCGACTCCGTGATGGCCGAGGTCATGCGGCTGTCGGGGCAGGAGTACGTAGACATGTACGCGACGAAGGCAAAAGCCGCCTAGTCGCCGTAGAAGTTCCCGCCGGCTTGCGAGTGCGGGTGAGTGGTCGCTTCTCGCGCAGTTCCCCGCGCCCCTTTCGGGGCGCTTCACTCACCCGGCTCCTTCCAGCTTCTGCCCCTTCAGCAAGAACCACGCCGCAATCGCCGTTCCCAGCAGGACCGCCGCTCCCGCGCCCGACGCCAGATGCAGGCCGTGGACGAAGGAGTCCCGGGACGCGGTCAGGAGTGCCTCCGCCGTGTGCGGGGGCATTCTTGTTGCCGCCTCCACCGCCGCGCCCAGTGATTCGTGTGCCTGGGGCGGGGTGCCGGCCGGGCCGGTGAAGTCGCGGTAGGTGCCCGTGACGATGGAGCCGAGCAGGGCGATGCCCAGGGCGGCGCCCAGTTCGTACGCCGTCTCGGAGACCGCCGAGGCGGCGCCCGCCTGTTCCTTGGGCACGCTGGAGAGGATCACGTCGGCGGTGACCGTGAAGGAGAAGCCCGCGCCGATGCCCACGACCAGGAGCGCGGCGCCGAGTACGGGGTAGCCGGTGGACCGGCCGAGTGCCGTCAGCGCGGCCAGGGCCAGGCCGACCGCCGCGAGGCCGCCCGAGACCACCGCGCGGACCGAGAAGCGGCGGGCCGCGCGGCCCGCGACCAGGCCGGCCGCCACCGCGCCGACCGCGGCGGGCAGTTCGGCCAGGCCCGCCTCGAACGGGCGCCTGCCCTGGACGAGTTGCAGGTACTGGGAGAGGAAGAACACCAGGCCGGACATGCCGAGCACGGTCAGCAGGTCGGCGAGGACCGCCCCGCTGAAGCCACGGCGCCGGAAAAGCCGCATGTCCAGCAGCGGGGTCGGCATGGCGAGCTGGCGGTGGACGAACCCGTACAGGGCCGTCGCGCCGAGCAGTGCCGTGGCGAGCACCGGCCGGGTGAACCCGTGCGTGGCGGCCTCCTTGACCGCGTACACGACGGCGATCATGCCGACCAGCGACAGGACGACGCTGATCAGGTCCCAGGGGCCGGGGTTCGGGTTGCGGGACTCGGGCAGGGTGCGGATGCCGACCAGGACCAGGACCGCCATCACCGGCAGGTTGATCAGGAAGACCGAGCCCCACCAGAAGTGCTCGAGGAGGAAGCCGCCGGTGATCGGGCCGACGGCCGTGCCGGCGGAGGCGGTCGCGCCCCAGATGCCCACCGCGAGGCTGCGCTCGCGCGGGTCGTGGAAGAGGTTGCGGATCAGGGCGAGGGTGGCGGGCATCAGGGTCGCGCCCGCGACACCGAGCAGCGCCCGCGCCAGGATCATCAACTCCGGTGTGGTGGCATAGGCGTTGAGGACCGATATCGCGCCGAACGCGGTGGCACCGCCGAGCAGGATCCGCTTGCGGCCGATGCGGTCGCCGAGGCTGCCCATGGAGACCAGCAGGCCGGCGATGACGAAGGAGTAGACGTCGCCGATCCACAGGAGCTGAGTGCCGGAAGGGCCCAGGTCCTCGCTGATGTAGGGGGTCGCCAGTCCGAGGACGGTGGCGTCGACGGCCACCAGCAGCACGGCCAGGACGAGAACGGAGAGCGCGAGCCAGCGGCCCGGGCGCGTCACCGCCTGCGTCGTCGCGGCCGGCTGCAGGGTGCTGGTCATGATTCCTCTCTTCGTAGCGCGCCGCCGAGCAGCAGTTCGGCGACCATCGTCGGAAAGTCCCGGGCGGCCACGCGGCCGTCCAGGGCGGCCCAGGCACAGGAGGCGGTCAGGCCGTACAGCGCCTCGGTGAGCCAGACCGGGGTGAGGTCGATACGGAACTCCCCCGCCTGCTGTCCGCGCTGGAACACCGCTCCGATGCGGGCGTCCAGGCGGAGCCAGCCCTCGTTCTGCCGGTCGCCCTCCCACAGCTGGCTCTCGCCGTACAGGAAGGCGAGCAGTCCGGCGGCGGGCTGGATCTCGCGCACCAGCCTGCGTACGGCCTCGCTCGCGGGTCCCTCGTCCAGCCGGGCCCGGTCCACCGCCGCCTCGCACTCCTCGATGCCGAGCGCCTCCAGCGCCCGGACGAGGGCGTCGCGCCCGGCGAAGTGACGGTGCAGGGTCGCCCGGCTGATCCCGGCGGCCTTGGCGACCTCGTCCATGGTCGCGGTGGATTTGCGGGTCAGCAGCGCGGCCGCACTGCGCAGCACCTGGTCACGATCAAGAGCCATGAGACAAGGGTAAACCATATGAGACAGATTTGTCTCACACTGGGCACATGTGACTCATAGTCGCTGGTCGGAAAGGGTGACCGTCAGTGCCAGGGCAGCTGGCCGCGCCGCTCCCAGTAGGCGGGCGGGTCCTCGGCGAGCGTGGCGAGGCGGGTCAACTGGTCCGCGTCGAGGTCGACGGCGGGCGCGTGGAGGTTGGAGACGAGCTGGGTGACCGTCGCGGCGCCGGAGAGCACGACGCCCGCCCAGGGCCGGCGCAGGATCCAGGCGAGCGCCACCGCGTCGCAGCCGAGGCCGGTCTCCCCGGCGACGGCCCTGAGCAGCTCAGGGGCGTTCGGCGCGGCCAGCCGGCCGTTGGCCATGCCCTCCTTGACGATCACGGTGAGGCCGGCGTCGTGCGCCTCGGCGAGCGCGGGCGCCGCCGAGGTCTCGAGCACGTTGTACGTCGACTGGACGGTACGGAAGAGGGGTTCGCCGTCGGTGGTCACCTGGAGGGCGGCGCGGATCGCGTCCGCCTGGGCGGGGCCGCTGGTGGAGAAGCCGATGGTCAGGCCCTGGGCGGCGGCCTCGGCGAGCCGGGCGTGCAGGTCCTTGTCGGTGAGGGCCGGGCTGTCCGGGGTCACCGAGTGGATCTGGTAGAGGTCGAGCCGGTCGCCGAGCACGGCGTCGGTCTCGGCGCGCTGCCGCTCGTACGCCGCGAGGCTGTGGTCCTTGACCTCGTGCGTCTCGGCGTCCGCCGACCAGCCGGCGGTGTAGGTGTAGCCCCACTTGCTGCCGATGACCACGTCGTCGATGTCGGGGCGGGTGTTCAGCCAGTCGGCCAGGAACTCCTCGGAGCGGCCGTAGGAGCGGGCCACGTCGAAGTAGCGGACGCCCTGGGCGTAGGCGGCGTCGAGGAGTTCGTGGGTGCGGGTGCGCAGCGCGTCAGCGCTGCGGTTCTCCCCGAGGTCTTCTTCGCGGCCGAGGTTGATGTAGCCGGGGCGACCTACTGCGGCCAGGCCGAGGCCGATGTGACAGGTGGGGGTGGTGGCGGTGGCGAGGCGGGAGAAGGGCATCGCGGGTTCCGTTCGGTCGGCTCCGGTACGGCTTCCGACCAACGTAACCCGCGATGACGCTCCGCTTGGGGAGCCGGGGCGCCTGAGAGCTCGGGACTTGCGGTGCGTCGGCGAGTGCGGGTGCTCTGTGGTTGCTCGCGCAGTTCCCCGCGCCCCTCAGGGGCGCGGGGATGAGGGGCGCTGGATCAGCTCCGCTTCTCCACGTCCGCCCAAACGTGCTGGGCCGCCACGTCCGCCTTCACCTCGGACAGCTGGATCGCGACCGCGCTCGGTGCCGTGCCGCCGCGGCCGTTGCGGGAGGCGAGGGCGCCCGGCACGTTGAGGACCGTACGCACCTCCGGGGTGAGATGCGCGGAGATCTTCGCGAACTGCTCGTCCGTGAGGTCGTCCAGCTCCTTGCCCTCGGCCTCGGCGACCTTGACGCACTCGCCCGCGACCTCGTGGGCCACGCGGAACGGCACACCCTGCCTGACCAGCCACTCGGCGATGTCGGTGGCGAGCGAGAAGCCGGCCGGGGCCAGCTCCTCCATGCGCTCGCGGTTGACCGTGAGGGTGGCGATCATGCCGGTGAAGGCGGGGAGCAGGACCTCCAGCTGGTCGCAGGAGTCGAAGACCGGCTCCTTGTCCTCCTGCAGGTCGCGGTTGTAGGCCAGCGGGAGGGCCTTGAGGGTCGCCAGCAGGCCGGTCAGGTTGCCGATCAGGCGGCCGGACTTGCCGCGCGCCAGCTCGGCGATGTCCGGGTTCTTCTTCTGCGGCATGATCGACGAGCCCGTGGAGAACGCGTCGTGCAGGGTCACGAAGGAGAACTCCTTCGTGTTCCAGATGATGATCTCCTCCGCGATCCGGGACAGGTTGACCCCGATCATCGCCGTGATGAAGGCGAACTCCGCCACGAAGTCACGGGACGCCGTGCCGTCGATGGAGTTGCCGACGCTGCCGTGCTCGAAGCCGAGGTCCTGCGCGACCGCCTCCGGGTCCAGGCCCAGGGAGGAGCCGGCGAGGGCGCCGGAGCCGTACGGGGAGACCGCCGTACGGTCGTCCCACTGGCGCAGCCGCTCGGCGTCCCGGGACAGGGCCTGGACATGGGCGAGGACGTGGTGGGCGAAGAGCACCGGCTGGGCGTGCTGGAGGTGGGTGCGGCCGGGCATCGCGACGTCCGGGTGGGCCTCGGCCAGGCCGATCAGGGCGTCCTGGAGGTCGGCGATCAGGCCGCCGATCGTCCGGGCGTGATCCCGCAGGTACATCCGGAAGAGGGTCGCGACCTGGTCGTTGCGGGAGCGGCCGGCGCGGAGTTTGCCGCCGAGGTCCGGGCCGAGGCGCTCCAGGAGGCCGCGCTCCAGGGCCGTGTGGACGTCCTCGTCGGCGATGGTGCCCACGAACGCGCCGGAGGCGACGTCGGCCTCCAGCTGGTCCAGCCCGGCGATCATGCGCTGCAGCTCGTCCTCGGTGAGGAGGCCGGCCTTGTGCAGCACGCGCGCGTGGGCACGTGAACCGGCGATGTCGTACGGCGCGAGCCGCCAGTCGAAGTGGACGGACGCGGACAGCTTCGCCAGGGCCTCGGCGGGACCGTCGGCGAAACGGCCGCCCCAGAGCCGTACGTCACCGCTGTTGCTGCTCACTTGCGCTGCTCCTAGAGAGAGGGTGGATGGACGAACCGTACTCAGGCCAGGTCCCGCCGGGCGGCGATCTTCGACGACAGGCCGTAGATGTCGATGAAGCCCCTGGCCGCGGACTGGTCGAACGTGTCGCCCGTGTCGTAGGTCGCGAGGTTGAAGTCGTACAGCGACTCCTGGGACCGGCGCCCGGTGACGACCGCCCGGCCGCCGTGCAGGGTCATGCGGATGTCGCCGGTCACGTGCCGGCTGGCCTCGTCGACGAAGCCGTCCAGGGCGCGCTTGAGCGGGGAGAACCACTGGCCGTCGTAGACGAGTTCGCCCCAGCGCTGCTCGACCTGCCGCTTGTAGCGGGCGAGTTCGCGCTCGACGGTGACGTTCTCCAGCTCCTGGTGGGCGGTGATCAGGGCGATCGCGCCCGGAGCCTCGTACACCTCGCGGGACTTGATGCCGACGAGGCGGTCCTCGACCATGTCGATCCGGCCGACGCCCTGGGCGCCGGCGCGCTCGTTGAGCTGCTGGATGGCCTGCAGGACGGTGACCGGCTTGCCGTCGATCGCGACCGGGACGCCCTCCTCGAAGGTGATGATCACCTCGTCGGCCTCGCGGGGCTGCGCCGGGTCGGCGGTGTACTCGTAGATGTCCTCGATCGGGGCGTTCCAGATGTCCTCCAGGAAGCCCGTCTCGACCGCGCGCCCGAAGACGTTCTGGTCGATGGAGTACGGGGACTTCCTGGTGGTGGCGATCGGGAGCTGCTTGGCCTCGCAGAAGGCGATCGCCTTGTCCCGGGTCATCGCGTAGTCGCGGACCGGGGCGATGCACTTCAGGTCGGGGGCGAGGGCGACGATGCCGGCCTCGAAGCGGACCTGGTCGTTGCCCTTGCCGGTGCAGCCGTGGGCGACCGTGGTGGCGCCGTGCTTCTGGGCGGCGGCGACGAGGTGCTTGACGATCGCCGGCCGGGAGAGGGCGGAGACCAGCGGGTAGCGGTCCATGTAGAGGGCGTTGGCCTTGATCGCGGGGAGGCAGTACTCCTCGGCGAACTCGTCCCTGGCATCGGCCACTTCGGCCTCGACGGCGCCGCAGGCGAGGGCGCGCTTGCGGATGACGTCCAGGTCCTCGCCGCCCTGGCCGACGTCCACCGCGACGGCGATGACCTCGGCGCCTGTCTCCTCGGCGATCCAGCCGATGGCGACGGAGGTGTCCAGACCGCCCGAATAGGCGAGTACGACGCGCTCGGTCACGGGTTTCTCCTCACACTGCGCACGCTGTCATGCATGAGTATGCAGAGCTCTGCATGATTCGTCAATCGCGGGGACCTTTGAACAGGGGAAACCGCTTTCCCGTATTCCTCGGTGAACGCAGGCGCCGCGTTGCAACCCACGACTTCCCGACCGAGTGAGGCATCCGTATGTCCAGGGCTCTTCCGAAGTACAACAAGCGTCGCGTGGCGGTCATCGGCGGCGCCGCCGCCGTGGCACTGTCCGGCGCGTTGATCGCGGGCTCGGCCCTCGCCGGAACCCCTGCCAGGAGCGGCGGCGCGGCACAGGCCCGCACCCTTTCCGGCCCCGGCACCATCACCTGCCCGGACGTCGCCTCCAGGCTCCCCGCCGTCCCCGCCTCCGCCAAGGCCGAGGTCGACCGCAACCTCACCCTCCTGCAGACCCAGATCCAGGAAGCCAACAAGCGCCTGCAGACCACCGTCGGCCAAGGCGGACCCAACTTCGTCAACAACGCCATCCTCGGACCCCTCAAGGACAAACGCGTCTCCACCATCGACCGCATCGCCATCGCCATCGGCCGCACCACCACCAAGCCCACCGGACTCGACACCCTGGCCGCCTGCACCCTGAACGCCGGCGGCACCGGCGCAGCGGGCGGCGGGGCGGCGGGCGGCGGGGCGGCGGGCGGCGGGGCCGCCGCACCGAGCACGGCCGCGACCCAGCAGTCCGGTGCCGGTACGACGGCCGCAGGCGCCGCCGGAGCCGGCACCATCACCTGCCCCGACGTCGCCTCCAGGCTCCCCGCCGTCCCCGCCACCGCCAAGGCCGAGGTCGACCGCAACCTCACCCTCCTGCAGACCCAGATCCAGGAAGCCAACAAGCGCCTCCAGACCACCGTCGGCCAAGGCGGACCCAACTTCGTCAACAACGCCATCCTCGGACCCCTCAAGGACAAACGCGTCTCCACCATCGACCGCATCGCCATCGCCATCGGCCGCACCACCACCAAGCCCACCGGACTCGACACCCTGGCCGCCTGCACGCTCACCAAGTGACGTAGCAGGCAGCCGTGGCCGCCCCGACGAGCGCCGGCCGGGGCGGCCACGGTGAGATCGGTGCGCGGGTCCGGATGGCGGACTCTTCCGCAATTTCCTTAGACAGCCGAAGGAATCGCGTCGATACTCGTCAGACATGGGAAAGACCTATGAGCGCATCGACGGCAGGCTCCGGACCTTCATCGAGGAGCAACCCCTCTTCTTCACCGCGACCGCCCCGCTGTCCGGCAACGGCACGGTCAACCTCTCACCCAAGGGCCTCAAGGGCTCGTTCGCGGTGCTCGACGAACTGACCGTGGCCTACCTGGACTTCGCCGGGTCCACCGCCGAGACCGTCGCGCACCTCAGGGAGAACGGCCGGATCACCCTGATGTGGTGCGCCTTCCAGGGCCCGCCGAACATCGTGCGCGTGCACGGCCGGGGCGAGCCGGTCTTCCGGGACGACCCGCGCTTCATGGAGCTGCTCGCTCACTTCCCGGACATCGACCCGAGCCGACACGGGCTGCGCGCGGTCATCGTCGTCCACGCGGAGCTGGTCCGGGACAGCTGCGGGTACGCCGTCCCCTACATGGCCTACGAGAGCGATCGCGAGCTGCACGGGAAGCGGTTCGCGCGCGAGGACGACGCCTCGCTGAGCGCCTACTTCGAGAAGAAGGAGCACATCGCGACGAGCCTGGACGGACTACCCGGGCTGCCGCTGCCGCTGCCCCCGTCTACCGTCTGAGCCATGCGCCCCGGTGTCGTACTCGCTCTCGTCTCCGCCTCCTCGCTCGCCGTGCTCGGTTTCGCACCGGGTCCCGGATCCGAGCCCCTGCCCACGCGGATGGCCGACACCGGCGGCGGCAGCCAGCTGATCACCGCCCAGGCACCGGACACCGGCTCGACCTCGGGGACCGTCGCCTGGTGGGACCTGCGGGACGGACAGTGGGTGCAGGCCGGTTCCGCGCCGGCCCGGTTCGGGGCGAAGGGACTCACCGAGGGCGGCTCGCGCCAGCAGGGCACGGACACCACGCCGACCGGGCTGTACGACCTTCCGTTCGCCTTCGGGATCAAGGCGGCGCCGGAGGGGACGAAGGTCGTGTACCGCCCCGTGCGGGAGAGCTCCTGGTGGTGCCAGGACAACGACTCCGCGGCCTACAACCGCTGGGTGGATCCGCTGCCCGCCGACTGCCGGGCCTCGGAGTCCGAGCACCTGATCACCTACAGCACCCAGTACGCGTACGGTCTCGTCATCGGCTTCAACTACGACCAGCCGGTGCGGGGGCGCGGGGCCGGGATCTTCCTCCATGTGAACGGGCAGGCGGCGACGGCCGGTTGTGTCTCGGTGCCGGAGGACGCGATGCGGCAGATCCTTCAGTGGGCGGAGCCGGACCGGAAGCCGCACATCGCCATCGGGACGGTGGACGGAGCCACGGCCCTGACCCGGTACTGAAGGGGTCAGCTCGCCGGAAGCCGCACCGTGAACGTCGTGGAACCCGGGCTGCTCTCCAGCTCCACACTTCCCCCGTGCGCCGCCGCCACCGCCGCCACGATCGACAGGCCGAGGCCCGCGCCGGAGCCCGAGGCGCCGGTGGGTCGGCGGTGTTCGGCTCGGGTGAAGCGTTCGAAGACGCCGGGCTGGACCTCCTCGGGGACACCGGGGCCGTCGTCGTGGACGGAGAGGAGGGCCGCGTCGGCGTCGGCCTCCAGGGTGACAGTCACCTTGGTGCCGACGGGCGTGTGCAAACGCGCGTTGGCCAACAGGTTGGCCAACACCTGTTGGAGACGGTGGGCGTCGCCCGGGACCGTGACCGGGTCCTCGGGCAGGTCCAGGGTCCAGCGGTGGCCGGGACCCGCGGCGCGGGCGTCGGTGACCGCGTCCAGGACCAGGTGGGTCAGGTCGACGGGCCGGCGTTCCAGAGGGCGGCCCGCGTCGAGGCGGGCGAGCAGGAGAAGGTCGTCGACCATCAGGCCCATCCGGGCGGACTCGGCCGTGATGCGCTGCAGGGCGCGGGTGACCTCCGGCGGTACCGGGCCGGGATGCAGCAGGGCCAGCTCGGCGTGGCCGCGCACCGAGGCGACCGGGGTGCGCAGCTCGTGGCTGGCGTCGGCGGCGAAGCGGCGCAGCCGCTCCTCGCTCGCGTGCCGCTTGGTCAGCGCGTCCTCGACGTGGCCGAGCATGCGGTTGAAGGCCGCGGCGACCCGGCCGACCTCGGTGCCCTGGTCGGCGTCCGGGGCGCGTGGCGGCAGCGCGACCTCGCCGCTGGCCAGCGGGAGCTCGCTGACCCGGGCGGCGGTGGCGGCGACCCGGCTGAGGGGCCGCAGCGACCAGCGGACCCAGAGGGCGCCGGCCACGCCGGTGGCGGTCAGGGCCAGGCCGAAGACGATCACGGAGACCAGTTCGAGGCGCTGCACGGCGGACCGTACCGGCTCGGTCGGCAGCCCGGTGATCAGCACGTCTCCGTCGCGGCCCGGCCAGGCCATCAGCCGGTAGTGGTGCAGATGGGACAGGCACACGGTGTGGCCAGTGCCGTCCACCGGGACCGCGGCCAGGGCCGCGCGATCGGAGGCGGTCAGGTCGACCCCGAGGTCGGAGTTCTCCCCCGAGGGCACGACCGCGGCGCTGGTGACCTGGCCCTTCACCAGGCGGGCGCCAAACGTCTCGGCGGCCTGCCGGCGGGTGTCACCGTGCTCGTCGCCGTCACCGTCGGAGGGCTTGTAGGTGCCGTGCTCCAGGCTCTGCGGGAAGGCCGGCCCGGTCTGTGCCAGTTGCTGGTCGAGCCGGCGGGTGAGGAAGCCGTTCAGTTCCACGACGGCGGCCACGCCGACCGCGGCGCAGCTGACGGCGAGCAGGACGACCAGGCCCGCGCTGAGCCGGGCGCGCAGGGTGCGGGGGCGGGGCAGCCGGCGCAGGCGGCTCGAGAGGGACCGGCGGCTCACCTGGTCACCGGTTTCAGGACGTAGCCCGCCCCGCGCACGGTGTGGATCATGGGCTCGCGCCCCGCGTCGACCTTCTTGCGCAGGTAGGAGATGTACAGCTCGACCACATGGGCCCGGCCGCCGAAGTCGTAGGACCAGACCCGGTCGAGGATCTGCGCCTTGCTGAGCACGCGGCGCGGGTTGCGCATGAGGAAGCGCAGGAGCTCGAACTCGGTGGGCGAGAGTTCGATCAGTTCGCCGCCCCGGGTGACCTCGCGGGCCTCCTCGTCCATCACCAGGTCGCCCACGACCAGCCGCGGCCCGTCCTCCTGCTGCCGGGCCATGCCCGCCCGGCGCAGCAGGCCGCGCAGCCGGGCCACGACCTCCTCCAGGCTGAAGGGCTTGGTGACGTAGTCGTCGCCGCCCGCCGTGATGCCCGCGATCCGGTCCTCGACCGCGTCCCGTGCCGTGAGGAAGAGCACACAGACGTCCGGCTTCACCTCGTGCAGCCGGCGCAGCACGGCGAAGCCGTCGGTGTCCGGGAGCATCACGTCCAGGACGACGGCGTCGGGCAGCAGCTCGCGTGCCGTGCTGAGCGCCGCGGCGCCGTCGCCGGCGGCCCGCACCTCCCAGCCCTCGTAGCGCAGGGCGCCGGTGAGGACCTCGGCGAGGTCGGGGTCGTCGTCGACGACGAGGACGCGCAGCGGGGTGCCGTCGGGGCGGGTGAGGGCCGGGCGGCCGGAACGGGTGGTGTTCATCGCGCCTCCCAGCATCACCCATCTGGCGGGATGCGCGGCACCGCCTCCGCTCTGAGTTTTCTCTGAGGGCTCTCAGGTCCGCTGAACCCAGTCTGAGAACCAGCTCTGAGTCTGCTCTCAAAAGGCCTGGTCAGGGTCTCGCTCAGAGGTCCCTCAGAGCTTTGCGCCGCACAGTGGCCCGGTACGACGGACGAAGGGACAGCGACTGATGACCACCGTGGATGTGCGGCGGGCGGCCCCGCCCCTGACCGCACGGCGCTCCCCCGCGGGACCTGTGCTGGCCGCGCTGTGGGCCGGGGCGGCGGCCGTGGTCGCGCTCTGGTGGGCGGACACCGGGTCCGTGGTCGGCACGGCCGGGTGGCTGACCGGCGCCGGGCGGATCGCCGGACTGCTGTGCGGGTACGCCTGCGCGGTGCTGGTCGGCCTGATGGCGCGGGTGCCGCTGCTGGAGCGGCGGATCGGCTCGGACCGGGTGGCGCGCTGGCACGCGATGGCCGGCCGGTACACGGTGTGCCTGCTCGTGGCGCACATCGCGCTGATCCTCACCGGGTACGCCGCCCAGGACCGGGCCTCGCTCTGGCACGAGGCGGTGACCGTCGTGCTGGACTACCCGGACATGCTCAAGGCCACCGCCGGCACGCTGATCCTCTTCGCGGTCGGCATCACCTCGGCCCGCGCGGTGCGCCGCCGGACCAGCCACGAGTTCTGGTACTACGTCCACCTGCTGACGTACGCGGCCGTCTTCCTGGCCTTCTTCCACCAGCTGACCCTCGGGAACGAGTTCAACGGCAAGCCGGTGGCGACCGCCGCCTGGTACGTGCTGTACGGCGGGGTGGCGGCCCTGGTGCTGTGGTACCGGATCCTCGCTCCGGTCCGGCTCAACCGCCGTCACCGGCTGCGGGTGGACTCGGTCAGCAAGGAGGCGCCGGGCGTGTACTCGGTCGTCGTGCGCGGGCGGCACCTGGACGAGCTGGGGGCGCGGCCGGGGCAGTTCTTCCGCTGGCGGTTCCTCGGCGAGGGCCTGGGCTGGACGTCGACGCCGTACTCGCTGTCGGCGCCACCGCGCCCGGATCTGATGCGCATCACGGTCAAGGCGCTCGGCGACCACAGCGCCGCCGTCGCCCTGCTGCGGCCCGGCACCCGGGTGTGGGCGGAGGGCCCGTACGGCGCCATGACCGCCGACCGCGCCACCAGCCACCACTCCCTGCTGATCGCGGCCGGTGTCGGCATCACCCCGCTGCGCGCCCTGTTCGAGACGCTGCCCGGCGAGGTCACCCTGCTGTACCGGGCGCGCAGTGCCGAGGACCTGGCGCTCGGCGGCGAGCTGGAGGCGATCGCCCGGTGGCGCGGCGCCCAGGTGCTGTACGCGCTGAACGGTCCCCGGGGCGAGCGTCCGGCCATCACCGCGGACTCCCTGCGCGCGACCTTCCCGGGCCTCGCCGGCCACGACGTCTACATCTGCGGGCCGCACGGCTTCGCGCAGGACGTGTACCAGGCGCTGCGGGCGGCCGGGGTGCCGGACCGCCGTATCCACCACGAGTCGTTCGAGCTGTGAGGTTGTCCACGTGCACGCGTTGAAGAAGAGCCGTCCCCTGCGCCGTATCGTGCTCGCGAGCGCCGCCACCGTCTCCGGCATGGTGCTGCTGCTCTCGCTGAAGCCGCACACGAGCCCCGCGCTGGCCACGGCCGGCACCAAGTCGCCCACGGTGGCGAGCAGTTCGGCCCCCTCAAGTGGATCGAGCGGATCAAGTGGATCCAGCGGGTCGTCGGGCGGATCGGGCGGCTCCGCCTCGGGCACGAAGGGCGGCGTCTCCAGGACCGCCACCGGCGACACCGTGCAGACCCGCTGGGGTCCGGTCCAGGTGCGGGTGACGATCAAGAGCGGCAGGCTGACGGACGTGACGGCCGTGCAGTACCCGTCGGACAACCCGCGTGACCAGGAGATCAACAGCTACGCACTGCCCCAGCTGCGGCGTGAGGCGCTGGCCGCGCAGAGCGCGAACATCGACATGGTGTCCGGCGCCACGTACACCAGCACCGGCTACAAGCAGTCCCTGCAGTCCGCGCTGGACTCGGCCGGACTGTGACGCCCGGACTCTGAACACGCGGCGCATGCGGCACGTATCTGTGGGCCAAGGGTCAAGTCCCCACGGAGGAACCGTGTCCACCACGCTCGCAGGCGGACGTGCCGCCCGCCGACAGACGATGCGCCGCATCCGCCCGCGCCGCTCCCCGGCCGTACCGCTGCTGCTCGCCGTCTGGGCGGGCGCGGCGGCCGTGCTGTGGCTCTGGTGGCACAACACGCCGTCCATCGCCGACGACACCGGCAGGATCCTCAACGCGGGCCGGATCACGGGCCTGTTGGCCGGCTATCTGATGGCGCTGGTCGTGCTCCAGATGGCGCGTGTGCCGGCGCTGGAGCGGCGGGTCGGCTCCGACCGGGTCGCCCGCTGGCACGCGATGAGCGGCCGCTACACGCTCTGCCTGATCGTGGCGCACGTCTTCCTCACCATGTGGGGGTACGCGCGCCAGGCGGGCAAGTCGCTCGGCGACATCGTCCAGCAGACCATCGACTCCATCAACCAGCTGCCCGACGTGGGCAAGGCCGCCATCGGCACGGGCCTGTTCGTGCTGATCGGCCTGACGTCGATCGGCCCGGTCCGCCGCCGGTTGCCGTACGACACCTGGTACCACGTGCACCTGATGACGTACGCGGCGGTGTTCCTGACGTTCTGGCACCAGATCACCACCGGCAACGACTTCGCGGTCGAGCCGGCCGCCAAGACCTTCTGGTACGCCCTGTACGGCACCGTCACCGCGCTGGTGATCTGGTACCGGATCCTCACCCCGATCCGGCTGAACCTCCGGCACCGGATGCGGGTGGAGGCGGTCATCGAGGAGACGCCGGGCATCGTGTCGGTGCTGATCGGCGGGCGCAGGCTGCACCGGATGGGCGCGGAGGCGGGCCAGTTCTTCCGCTGGCGGTTCCTCGCGCCGGGCATGCGCTTCAGCTCGCACCCGTACTCGCTGTCGGCGGCGCCCCGCCCGGACATGCTGCGGATCACGGTGAAGGCGATCGGCGACCACAGCGCGCGGCTGCGCGAGCTGACGCCCGGCACCCGGGTGTGGGCCGAGGGCCCGTACGGCGCGCTCACCGCGCAGCGCCGCAGCCGGGGCAAGGTGCTGCTGGTCGCGGGCGGGGTCGGCATCACGCCGATGCGGGCGCTGTTCGAGACGCTGCCCGGCGCGGCCGGTGACATCACGCTGCTGTACCGGGCCAACAGCACTCAGGACCTGGCGCTGTGGGACGAGCTGGCGAAGATCGCCGACGAGCGGGGCGCCCGGCTGATGTACGCGGTGAACAGCCCCGACGGGGAGCGGCCGGACATCTCCGCGGAGAACCTCGAGCGGAAGATCCCGGACATCGACCGGCACGACGTCTTCCTGTGCGGCCCGCCCGGGTTCGCGCAGTCGGTGTACGAGGCACTGCGCGGCGCGGGGGTCCCCGCCCGCCGCATCCATCACGAGTCGTTCGAGATGTGAGCGGGAGCTAGGAAAGCGATGAGGAAGAGCCACCCCCTTCGACGGGTCGTCCTGGCCACCGCCGCGACCGTGTCCGGTGTCGTGCTGCTGCTGTCGCTGAAGCCGGCGTCCGACCCGGCCGCGGCGTCGGCGGCGGGCGCGGCCCCGCAGGCGACGGCAGGGCAGCAGTCACCGCAGGGCGGCACGCAGCCGGTCGGCGCGGCCGGTTCGAGCGCCGGCACGGTGACCGGTGACGCGACGCAGACGCAGTACGGGACGGTGCAGGTACGGCTGACCGTCGCGGGCGGCAGGATCACCAGGGCGGAGGCCGTCCAGGCGCCCAAGGGCGGACTCAGCGACCAGAAGACGGCCATGGCCGTCCCCAAGCTCAACCAGGAGGCCGTCGCGGCGCAGAGCGCGCAGATCGACGCGGTCTCCGGGGCGACGTACACGAGCAACGGCTACAAGAAGTCGCTGCAGTCGGCGCTGGACAGGATGAAGACGTCCGCCGGATCCTCGAAGGGGACCTCGGCCGGGTCCGCTTCGTCCGGTACGGCACAGGCCCGCACGGTCACCGGCAAGGTCGCGCAGACGCAGTACGGCCCGGTCCAGGTGCGGATCACGGTCAGCGGTGGCAAGATCACGAAGGCGGACGCCGTCCAGGCACCCAAGGGCGGACTCAGCGACCAGAAGACGGCCATGGCCGTCCCCAGGCTCAACCAGGAGGCCGTCACGGCCGGCAACGCGAACATCGACGCCGTCTCCGGCGCGACCTACACCAGCACCGGCTACAAGCAGTCGCTGCAGTCGGCGCTGGACCAGGCCGGTGGCTGACACGGTGGCCGAGTCGGCCGATGCTCCCGCCGCGGTGCGTCATGCGGAGGAGGTCATGGGGACCGTCTTCTCCTTCGACGTCCGCGGCGGGGAACCCGCCGCGGTGCGTGCCGTGCTGGCCGAGGCCGTCGCCGGTCTGCACCGCGCGGACGCGGTGTTCAGCACCTACCGCGAGGACAGCGAGGTCTCCCGGCTGGCCCGGGGTGAGCTGACCGTGGCTCAGTGCGCGCCGGAGGTGGCCGAGGTGCTGGACCTCGCGGCCGAGGCGGAGCGGGTGAGCGAGGGCTGGTTCAGCACGCGCTACCAGGGCTCCCTCGACCCCACCGGCATCGTCAAGGGCTGGGCCGCCGAGCGGGCCGCGCGGCTGCTGGCGGGGGTGGCCGGGGTGCGCGGCGTGAGCGTCAACGGCGGCGGTGACGTCCAGCTCCTCGGCACACCGGAGCCGCACCGGCCGTGGCGGGTGGGGGTGGCGGATCCGCTCCGGCCGGGTGGTCTGGCGGCGGTCGTCTCGTCGGCCGGCGTGGCCGAACTGTCGGTGGCGACCTCGGGTACGGCCGAGCGGGGCGCGCACATCGTGGATCCGCGCACGGGGAAGTCCGCGGTGTCGGACCTGGTGGCCGTGACGGTGGTCGGTCCTCGGCTGACCTGGGTCGACTGCTGGGCCACGGCGGCCTTCGCGATGGGCTCCCGGGCGGGCCTGGCGTGGCTGGAGTCGCTGCCCGGCGTGGAGGCCCTGCTGATCACGGCCGGGGACGAGGTGCGCTGCACCGGGGGGCTGGCCGAGCGATTGGGCTGACGCTCGGATTCCTCCGGAAATTTCCGCGGGAACGCCATCCAACTCCGGTCCTGGGACGTATCTCAGGTACCGGATGTTTAAGGAGAAACCAGATGGCCATCTTCAGCAGTCTCATGCCCGCCCAGCGCCGTGACCACGGCCGCGACGAGACGTCACGCCACTTCACCTCGCGGCATGGGCACCGGCACGACCACGGCGACCGCCACGGCGACTTCGGCCGTCACGACCACGGCGACCGCCACGACCACGGCGACCACGGCGACCACGGATACTGATCGCCCGAGAAGGCCGAGCGGATCGGAGACCTCAGCACCCGGTCCGCTCCGCCGATCCGCGAGGGACCCCTCCCATGGCGCATGTCCTGCGGCGTCTGCTGTCGGTTGCCGAGGCGTCCGACGCCGTGGTGGCGGCCGCGCCCCCGGTGTCGCCGCGCGCGGTGTTCCGGCGGTTCTGGCCCTACACCCGCGGCGGTCGGCGCTGGCTGCTCCCCGTCCTCCTCTTCAGCCTGGTCGGCCCGGCCGTCGACGCCGCCGAACTGTGGCTCTTCAAGATCGTGGTGGACGAGGTTCTCGTTCCCCGGGACCTGCGGCCCTTCGCGTGGATCGCACCGGCCTATCTGGGCCTCATCCTGTGCTCCGGCATCCTGCGCTTCGCGGACGACATGACCTCGACCTGGGTCGGCGAGCGCTTCCTGCTCTCTCTTCGCTGCGATGTCTTCCGGCACGTCCAGGGGCTGTCGCTCGGCTTCTTCGAACGCCGGCGGCTCGGTGATGTGCTCTCCCGCGTCACGGGCGACGTCGACGCGGTCGAGACCTTCCTGCTCTCCGGCGTGGCGGACGCCCTGTACTACGTCGTCCGCCTGGCCCTCTTCCTCGGCCTGCTCCTCTACCTGCGCTGGGACCTGACCCTGCTCGCGCTGGCCATCGTGCCGCTGTTCTGGGGCGCCGCCCGGCACTTCGCGCGGCTGACCAAGGCGGCGTCCCGGGAGCGCAGGCGCCGCAGCGGCTCGCTCAGCGCGATCGCCGAGGAGGTGCTGGGCAACGTCGCCCTGGTGCAGGCGTACAACCGGCAGGGGTGGGAGGAGCGGCGGTTCGAGCGGGAGAGCGTCGGCAGGTTCCGGGCCGTGATGGCCTCCGCGCGGATCCGGGCCGTCTACTCTCCCGTCGTCGAGATCATCGAGGTGACCGGTGGCCTCGCCGTGATGGGCCTCGGCACCTGGAAGCTGGCCCAGGGACAGCTCACGCTGGGCGGACTGCTGGTCTTCCTGGCCCTGATCGGCAAGCTCTACGGTCCGGTCCACGGCCTGTTCCGGCTCGGCACCACCTTCTACGCGGCCTCCGCCTCGGCCGAGCGGATCATCGAGCTGCTCGACCAGCGGCCGCAGGTCACCGAGCGGGCCGACGCCCGGCGGACCGGCCGCGCGCGGGGTGCGGTGGAGTTCGACGGCGTCTGGTTCCGTTACCCCGGCACCGCCTGCTGGGCACTGTCGGACGTGTCCTTCCAGGTGGCTCCGGGCGAGACCGTCGCACTGGTCGGTGCCAGCGGGGCCGGCAAGTCGACCGTCGCCAAGCTCCAGTTGCGGTTCTACGACCCCGAGCGGGGAGCGGTCCGGCTCGACGGGACCGATCTGCGGGAGCTGCGGCTGGCCGACGTACGGGAGAGCGTCGCGGTGGTGCTCCAGGAGACGCTCGTCTTCCACGGCACCGTACGGGAGAACATCGCCTACGGGCGGCCCGGGGCGAGCGAGGCGGACATCGTCGCGGCGGCGCGCGCGGCCGACGCCCACGAGTTCGTCGAGCGGCTCCCCGAGGGCTACGACACCCTGGTCGGACAGCGCGGCCGGACCCTGTCCGGCGGGCAGTGCCAGCGTCTGGCGATCGCCCGCGCGATGCTCAGGGACGCGCCCGTGCTCCTGCTGGACGAGCCGACCACCGGGCTCGATGTGCGGTCGGCCCGGCGGATCATGGATCCGCTGCGCCGGCTCATGGCCGGGCGGACGACCGTGGTCATCTCCCACAACCTGCTGACCGTCCGCGACGCCTCGCGGATCGTGGTGCTCGACCACGGCCGGGTCGTGGAACACGGCGCCCACGAGGACCTGCTGCGCGGCCGGGGACCGTACGCCCGGCTGCACCGGCTGAGCGCGGGCCCGGTGCTGTCATGAACGGCCCTGTGGCGCACGGCCGTTGCCCCGCGCCCATGGTACCGGGGACGAAACCGGCGCCGGGCTACGAGATCCTGGCGCATCTGACCCGCACCGGCTGGCTCGACGTGTACGACGCGTGGAGCGAGGACCGGGCCTGCCGGTGTGTGGTCAAGGTGGTACGACCGGACCGGCGGGGCGAAGAGGGGCTGGGCGAGCGGCTGCTGCGGGAGGGCCGGTGGCTGCGGGAGTTCAGCCATCCGCATCTGGTCCGGGGCTACGAGACCGTCGAGTCGCCCCAGCCGCTCGTCGTCCTGGAGACGCTGACCGGCGAGACCCTGTCCCACCTCGTGCACCGGTTGCGGCGCCGGCCGGCCGCCGCCGATGTGGCGCTGCTCGGCGTGCAGTTGTGCTCCGCCGTCCACTACCTGAACGGCCGGGGTCTGCTGCACCTGGACCTCAAGCCGTCCAACGTGGTGGTGGACCGCGGCCATGCCAAGGTGCTGGACCTGAGCGTCGCCCGGCCGCCCGGACCGGCGCCCGCCGGTGTGGGCACGTTCTGCTACCTCGCTCCGGAGCAGGCCCGGGGCGGTCCGCTCACGGCCGCGGCCGACGTGTGGGGCATCGGTGTCACGTTGTACGAGGTCGCGTCCGGCGGCCTCCCCTTCGACCACAGGGCGCGCGAGGTCGAGCCCGAGGACGGCAGCGAGGGCACGGAGGACCGGTACCCGCAGCTCGAGGAGGCGGCCGCGCCGATCGCGTTCCGGAGGCGGCTGCCGCCCGCGCTCGCCGCCGCCGTCGACGCCTGTCTGCGGGCCGACCCGGCGCGGCGGCCCACGGTCGACGAGCTGGCCGCGGCCCTGGAGGCGACACTGCGCCCGCACCCCTGATTCAGCCGGGCCCCGGTTCACACCTGCGGTTGCACGACGTGCCCCATCTCCAGGCGAGCCGTGGCGAGGACGGTCCCCCCGGGGGTCGTCAGCCGGGCGCCGGAGAGGGTCGACAGGTCACCGGGAGCGGCCACGCCCCACTCGCCGCGTCCGGCGGTCAGGGGGAAGTCGCCGACCCGGACGGTCGTGCCGTCGGAGTGCTCCAGGAGACAGGTGACCTTGCCGGTGTACGAGCCGCGCGGGCCGGCGGCGTCGACGGACACGAAGATCCAGCCGGGGACCCCGGGATGGGCGTAGACCTCGCCGATCTTCCCGCCGCCGAGGGCCGAGTTCATGTCGCCGACCAGCATGGGCTCGGACTCGGTGGCGGGCGCGGTCGAGGCGACGACCTCCTCGACGGCGGTGCCGATCCCCCAGCCGGCGAACCCGACAGCGACGGTGAGTGCGGTGGCGACGGCCGCGAGCCGCAGCCGGGCCCGGCGGGCCCGCACGCGCAGGTCCCGCGACGCACGGCCGGAGGCGTGCGCGGCGGCCTCGGGCGCCGCGGCCTGCTCCGCCAGCCTGCGCGCCACCCGGGTCTCGAACCCCGCCGGGGGCTCGCTGTCCGGCAGCAGGCCGATCAGCCGGTCGCCGACCAGGGTGAGTTGTCGGACGTACTCCCGGCAGTCGGCGCACCGGTCCAGATGGGCGACCGCCTCGGCGCGCTCCCGGCCGGGCAGCACGCCCAGCGCCAGCTCGGCGCCGATCTCCCGCAGCTTGTCGCAGGTCGCGTCACTGGACATGGTCGCCTCGCTTCGAAGGCGCGAGTGTGGTGCGCAGTTTCGCCATGGCGGCCCTGATCCGCGTCTTGGCGGTGCCCAGCGGGATGCGCTCCGCGTCGGCGATCTGCTGGGCCGTCATTCCGTAGATGCCGGCCATCACCAGGGCCCTGGCCTGTTCCCGGGGCAGCCGGGCCACGGCGGCCCGCAGCTGGGCGGAGGCCTCGTCGGCCAGCGCCCACTGCTCGGGGGTCTCGGTGACGACGCCGATGACACCGTCCAGGTCCTCCGGTGCCATCGGCTCGGTCCGCCGGGCCCGGACGGCGTCCACGGCGAGGTTGTGCGCGATGGTGGTCAGCCAGGTGGTGACCGAGCCGCGGCGCGAGTCGTAGATCTGGGCATGCCGCCACGCGCGCTCGAACGTCAACTGAGCGACGTCCTCGGCGAGTTGCTCATCCCCGGTGACGGCCATGGCGACCCCGAAGACCCGGTGCTGGAATCTGCGTACGAAGACCACCGCGAGTTCCGGATCACCGGTGGCCAGCCCGGACAGCAGGGCCTCGTCCGGGAGCCGGCCCACGGGGAACCGGAAACCCGACACACCCCTGTATACGGCCGACGGCCGCCAGGGGATTGCCCGCCCACCTGCCCGCCCGCCGCGGAAGATCACACTGTCATTCTCCGCCGGCGGACGGGGCCCCGCATGCGGGCTCAGTGGCCGTTCTGGGCCAGCCGCAGAAGATGATCCGCCAGGGCCTGCCCGCCGCTCGGGTCCCGGCTGATCAGCAGCAACGTGTCGTCACCGGCGATCGTGCCCAGGATGTCGTGCAGCTCCGCCTGGTCGATGGCCGAGGCGAGGAACTGGGCGGCCCCCGGCGGGGTGCGCAGGACGACCAGGTTGGCGGAGGCTTCCGCGGAGATCAGCAGCTCCTGGGAGAGCCGCCGCATCCGCTCCTCCTTGGCCGACTCCCCCAGCGGCGCACGCGGGGTACGGAAACCGCCCTCGCTCGGCACCGCGTAGATCAGCTCGCCGTCGGTGTTGCGGATCTTCACCGCGTTCAGCTCGTCGAGGTCCCGGGAGAGCGTCGCCTGGGTGACGTTCAGCCCGTCGTCGGCGAGCAGCTTGGCCAGCTGGCTCTGCGACCGCACCGGCTGCCGGTTGAGGATGTCCACGATCCGGCGGTGCCGCGCGGTCCGGGTCTGCGGCACGGCCGGTCCGGCACCCGCCGCCTGCTCGTGGTCCTGCGCCTGGCTCATCGTCGTCCTATTCTCCGGATCGTCCGTCCCCGTCCACCGGGTTGTCCCCTGGGCAAGCTGCGTCGAGGATGCCGGGCAGCGCCTGGAGGAAGGCACCCGCCTCGGCGTCGGAGATGTTCAGCGGCGGCATGAGCCGTACGACGTCGGGGGCGGGCGCGTTCACCAGGAACCCGGCCTCCTGGGCCGCCTGCTGCACCTGTGGCGCGTGCGGCCCGGTGAGCACGATACCCAGGAGCAGGCCGGCACCCCGCACATAATCGATCAACGGGTGGCCCAGGCCCTCGATTCCCTCGCGCAGCTTCTCGCTCTGCCGCTTGACGTTCTCCAGCAGCCCGTCGTTCGCGATGGTGTCCAGTACGGCGAGTCCGGCGGCGCAGGCGACCGGGTTGCCACCGAAGGTGGTGCCGTGCTGGCCGGGCCGGAGCAGTTCGGCGGCCCGGCCGAAGGCCACGGTGGCGCCGAGCGGCAGCCCGCCGCCGAGCTGCTTGGCGAGGGTGACGACATCGGGCAGGACGCCCTCGTGGGCCTGGTACTCGAACCAGGTCCCGGTGCGGCCGATGCCGGTCTGCACCTCGTCCAGCACCAGCAGGGCGCCGGTGGCGGCGGTGATCGCGCGGGCGGCCTTCAGATAGCCGGCCGGGGGCACGACGACACCGTTCTCGCCCTGGACCGGCTCGATGATCACCAGAGCCGTCTCCTCGGTGACCGCCGCCGCGAGGGCCTGCGCGTCGCCGTAGGGCACGTGCGTGACCTCGCCGGGCAGCGGCAGGAAGGGGTCCTGCTTGGCGGGCTGGCCGGTGAGCGCGAGGGCGCCCATCGTCCGGCCGTGGAAGCCGCCGGTGGTGGCGACCATGTGGGTGCGCCCGGTCAGCCGGCCGATCTTGAAGGCGGCCTCGTTGGCCTCGGCGCCGGAGTTGCAGAAGAAGACGCGGCCCTCCCGGCCGAAGAGCTGCAGCAGCCGTTCGGCGAGGGCGACGGTGGGCTCGGCCATGAAGAAGTTGGAGATGTGGCCGAGCTGCCCGATCTGCCTGCTGACGGCCTCGACGATCGCCGGGTGGGCGTGACCGAGGGCGTTGGTGGCGATGCCGCCGACGAAGTCGTGGTACTCCCGGCCCTCGGCGTCCCACACCTTGACGCCCTCGCCGCGTACGAGGGGCAGGCGGGGGGTGCCGTAGTTGTTCATGAGCGCGCCCTGCCACCGCTCGGTCAGTTCCTGGTTGCTCATGACTCCCCCTGTTCGCCCGGAATCCCATCGGGCACGACCATCGTGCCGATGCCTTCGTCCGTGAAGATCTCCAGCAGGATCGAGTGCTGGACCCGGCCGTCGATGACGCGGGCGGTGTGCACCCCGTTGCGCACGGCGTGCAGACAGCCCTCCATCTTCGGCACCATGCCGGAGCTCAACTCCGGCAGCAGCTTCTCCAGTTGGGAAGCGGTGAGGCGGCTGATCACCTCGTCGGAGTTCGGCCAGTCCTCGTAGAGGCCCTCGACGTCGGTGAGCACCATGAGGGTCTCGGCGCCAAGAGCAGCAGCGAGTGCCGCAGCCGCCGTATCAGCATTGACGTTGTAGACATGTCCGTCGTCCTGGCTCCGGGCGATTGACGAGACCACCGGGATACGGCCGTCCGCCAGCAGCGCCTCGATCGCGCCCGTGTCGATCGCGGTGATCTCGCCGACCCGCCCGATGTCGACCAGTTCCCCGTCGATCTCGGGCTGGTGCCGGGTGGCGGTGATGGTGTGCGCGTCCTCGCCGGTCAGGCCGACGGCGAGCGGGCCGTGCTGGTTGAGCAGACCGACCAGCTCCCGCTGCACCTGTCCGGCCAGCACCATCCGTACGACGTCCATGGCGTCCTCGGTGGTGACGCGCAGGCCCGCCTTGAACTCGCTGACGATGCCGTGCCGGTCGAGGGCGGCGCTGATCTGCGGGCCGCCGCCGTGGACGACGACCGGCTTGAGGCCGGCGTGGTGCAGGAACACGACGTCCTGCGCGAAGGCGGCCTTCAGCTCCTCGTCGATCATGGCGTTGCCGCCGAACTTGATGACGACGGTCTTGCCGTTGTGCTTGACCAGCCAGGGCAGCGCCTCGATGAGGATCTGGGCCTTGGGCAGTGCGGTGTGTTTACGCGTGGTGCTCATGACGAGTAGGCGCTGTTCTCGTGGACGTAGTCGGCGGTGAGGTCGTTGGTCCAGATGGTCGCGGTCTCGGTGCCCGCGGCCAGGTCGGCGACGATGTGCACCTCGCGGTAGCGCATGTCGACCTTCTCGCGGTCCTCGCCGACGGAGCCGTTCTTGCACACCCACACGCCGTTGATGGCGACGCCCAGCCGGTCCGGCTCGAAGGCGGCCCTGGTCGTGCCGATCGCGGAGAGCACGCGGCCCCAGTTGGGGTCCTCGCCGTGGATCGCGCACTTGAGCAGGTTGTTGCGGGCGATGGAGCGGCCCACCTCCACGGCGTCCTCCTCGCTCGCCGCGTTGACCACCTCGACCTTGATGTCCTTGCTCGCGCCCTCGGCGTCGCCGATGAGCTGCCGGCCGAGGTCGTCGCACACCTGCCGTACGGCGTCGGCGAACTCCGCGTACTCCGGGGTGATGCCGGAGGCGCCGGAGGCGAGCAGCAGCACGGTGTCGTTGGTGGACATGCAGCCGTCGGAGTCGACCCGGTCGAAGGTGACCCTGGTGGCGGCGCGCAGGGCCCGGTCCAGGGTCTCGTTGTCGAGGTCGGCGTCGGTGGTGAGGACGACCAGCATGGTGGCGAGGCCGGGCGCGAGCATGCCCGCGCCCTTGGCCATGCCGCCGACGGTCCAGCCGTCCTTCGACACGACGGAGGTCTTGTGGACGGTGTCGGTGGTCTTGATGGCGATGGCGGCCTTCTCACCGCCGTGCTCGGACAGCTGCGCGGCGGCCGTCTCCACACCGGGGAGCAGCTTGTCCATGGGCAGCAGGACGCCGATGAGGCCGGTGGAGCAGACGGCGACCTCGATGGCGCCGCGGCCGAGGACCTCGGCGACCTTCTCGGCGGTGGCGTGCGTGTCCTGGAAGCCCTTGGGGCCGGTGCAGGCGTTGGCGCCGCCGGAGTTGAGGACGACCGCGGAGACCTGGCCGCTCTTGAGGACCTGCTCGGACCACAGCACCGGCGCGGCCTTCACCCGGTTGGCGGTGAAGACGCCCGCGGCGGCACGGCGGGGCCCGTTGTTGACCACGAGGGCCAGGTCGGGATTGCCGTTCTCCTTGATCCCGGCGGCGATCCCCGCCGCCGTGAATCCCTTGGCTGCCGTGACACTCACGGTGCGACTCCGATCATGGAAAGCCCGGTGGTCTCGTCGAACCCCAGGGCGATGTTCATGCTCTGCACGGCACCGCCCGCGGTGCCCTTGGTCAGGTTGTCGATGGCGCTGATCGCGATGATGCGGCCCACGGACTCGTCGTACGCGACCTGCACCTGAACAGCGTTGGAACCGTAGACGGACGCCGTCGCGGGCCACTGGCCCTCGGGGAGCAGATGGACGAAGGGCTCGTCGGCGTAGGCCTTCTCGTAGGCGGCGCGGACGGAGTCCGCCGTCACGCCCGCGACGGCGGAGGCGCTGCACGTGGCGAGGATTCCGCGCGGCATCGGTGCCAGGGTCGGCGTGAACGAGACCCGCACGGACTCCCCGGCGGCCCCGCTGAGGTTCTGGATCATCTCGGGGGTGTGCCGGTGGCCGCCGCCGACGCCGTACGGCGACATGGAGCCCATGACCTCGCTGCCGAGCAGGTGCGGCTTGGATGCCTTGCCGGCGCCGGAGGTGCCGGACGCGGCGACGATCACCGCCTCGGGCTCGGCGATCCCGGCCGCGTAGGCCGGGAACAGGGCGAGGGTGACGGCGGTGGGGTAGCAGCCGGGCACCGCGATGCGCTTGGACCCCGTAAGCGCGGCGCGGGCGCCCGGAAGTTCGGGGAGGCCGTACGGCCAGGTGCCGGCGTGTGCGGAGCCGTAGAACCTCTCCCAGTCGGCCGGGTCCTTCAGCCGGAAGTCGGCGCCCATGTCGACCACGAGGACATCGGGCCCGAGCTGCTCTGCGACGGCGGCGGACTGGCCGTGCGGCAGCGCGAGGAAGACCACGTCGTGCCCGGCGAGGGCCTCGGCCGTGGTCTCGGTGAGCACGCGGTCGGCCAGCGGCAGCAGATGCGGCTGCAGCGCGCCGAGCCGCTGCCCGGCGTTGGAGTTCCCGGTCAGGGCACCGATCTCGACCTCGGGGTGCGCGAGGAGCAGGCGCAGGACCTCGCCGCCCGCGTATCCGCTCGCTCCGGCCACCGCCGCACGTACCGCCATGTCCATCCTCCTCTTGATGGCATGACTATACGTATCGCTGCACGTTTATGCAATCGCCTTTCACGGCGAGCCGGACTTCCGGGCGGCGTAGGCGCGGGCGGCCCGGACCCGGTTGCCGCACTTGGTGGTGCACCAGCGGCGGGCACCGTGGGAGCGCAGGAACCAGCGGGCGCAGCCCTGGGCGGCGCACTCCGTGAGCTGGCCGGCGTCGGCACCGGTGAGCAGGTCGGTGGCGTCCTCGGCGAGCAGGGAGAGCGCGGCGGCAGCCGGGTTTCCGGCGTCGGGGAGGTCGGCGCGGTGGGGGCCGTCCGCGGTCCAGGCGAGCCGGGGGGTGGCGGGCGCGGCGGCGAGCGCACTGTTGAGGGTCTCAAGGGCGTCGGCGGGCGGGTGTGCCGCGGTCACGCGGGCCGCGAAGAGCGCGCGCAGCGCCTCGCGCAGGGTGCGCAGCCGGCCGGACAGCCTGCCGTTGATCACCACCCGGTCGGGCAGCAGCTCGTGCCGGACGAGCCAGAGCCGTGCGGCCTCGGTGTCGTCGAGCAGGTCGACCAGGCCATGGCTGACGGTGAAGCGCATGTTGACCAGCGCCAGCGAGACATACCGGTCCTCGCCCGGGACCGGGAGCTGGTGCAGGTGGACGCGGGACTCGTGATCCACGGCTCTCATGGTAATCCTTGCGGTTCTCCGTGAGGAGGGCTTAGCGTTCCTCACGGAGAACCACCGCCAAACCCGTGAGACGAAACCTTGAGAGGTGAGCCGCCGTGACCTTCGACGTGGACCTGCTGCGCAAGGACTTCCCGATCCTGGAGCGGACCCTGGAGAGCGGCGCCCCGCTCGTCTACCTGGACTCCGGCGCCACCACCCAGAAACCGCTCCAGGTCCTCGACGCCGAACGGGACTTCTACCTGCACCGCAACGCGGCCGTGCACCGCGGCGCGCACCAGCTGGCGGGCGAGGCGACGGAGGCGTACGAGCAGGCCCGGCACACGGTCGCCCGGTTTATCGGCGCCGCCGACGACGAGGTGGTCTTCACCCGGAACACCACCGAGGGCATCAACCTCGTCGCCTACGCGCTGGGCAACGCCGGCCGGCTCGGCCCGGGCGACCGGATCGTGGTGACGGAGATGGAGCACCACGCGAACCTGGTCCCCTGGCAGCAGCTCGCCGAGCGGACCGGGGCCCGGCTCGACTGGTTCGGGCTCACCGACGACGGCCGGCTCGACCTGTCCCGGACGGAGGAGCTGCTGGACGAGCGCACGAAGGTGCTCGCCCTCTGCCACCAGTCCAACGTGCTCGGCACGCTCAACCCGGTGCGCGAACTCGCCGACCGCGCGCACGCGTTCGGCACCCTGGTGGTCGTGGACGGCGCCCAGTCCGTGCCGCACCGTCCGGTCGACGTGACGGAGCTGGGTGCGGACTTCGTCGCCTTCTCCGGGCACAAGATGCTCGGCCCGAACGGCGTCGGCGTGCTGTGGGGCCGCGCGGACCTGCTCGCCGGGCTGCCGCCGTTCCTCACCGGGGGCTCGATGATCGAGATCGTGGAGATGGACCGCACCACCTTCCTGCCGCCGCCGCAGCGCTTCGAGGCGGGCGTGCCGATGACCTCGCAGGCGGTGGGGCTCGCCGCGGCGGTGGAGTACCTGGAGCGGCTCGGGATGGCGGAGGTGGCGGCGTACGAGGAGGAGCTCACCGGCCGTGCGCTGGGTCTGCTCGCCGAGGTCCCGGGCGTCCGGATCGTCGGGCCCACCGAGCTCACCGACCGGGGCTCGGCGGTCTCCTTCACGGTCGACGGCCTCCATCCGCACGACGTGGGCCAGGTGCTGGACGAGCGGGGCGTGGCCGTCCGCGTGGGCCACCACTGCGCCCGGCCGATCGTGAAGCGGTACGGCATCCCGGCGACGACCCGGGCGAGCTTCTACGTCTACAACACACCGGCCGAGGTGGACGCGCTGGTGGAGGGGGTCCGGGCGGCGCAGCGGTACTTCGGGGTCTGAAGCGAACGATGAGAACAACGCCGAAAATGGGGAAGAGGTCCGCGCTCGTCGGCGGGGCGGGCGGTTCCGGGAAGGGGTGATCGATGGGCGGGTTCTGGCCGGTCGCCGATGTGCTGGCCCATCTCGCCGGCCACTGGCGCGTCGAGCGCGGTGTGCGGGACCTGGCGAGCGGGGACGAGGGGCGGTTCTCCGGGACGACGGCCTTCACCGCGCTGGAGACCGGAGGCCTGCTGCACGAGGAGTCCGGCACCTTCACCTGGCAGGGCGTGGCGCGACCCGCCACCCGCACGCTGCGCTTCCTGCCGGGGCCCACGCCGGGTACGGCGGACGTGCGGTTCGCGGACGGGCGGCCGTTCCATGAGCTGGACCTGAGCTCGGGGCGGTGGGTCGCCGAGCACCCGTGCGCGGCCGATCTCTACCGTGGCGAGTTCACCGTCCAGGACGCCGACCGCTGGCGCTCGGTGTGGCGGGTCGGCGGCCCGGCGAAGGCTCTGGTGCTGACCACGGACTATGTGCGCGAGGGCTGAACCGAAACGGCGTCGAGGCGGAGGTTCCAGCGGCCCGCGCGGCCGGTGACGCTGGACGTGGACAGCGGGCGCACGTCGATGTTCCAGTAGGTCGACGGCGGCGCCTTCAGGGCGTAGACCAGGGCCGCGCGGATCACGGCGGGCTCGGCGACGGCGACGATCCGGCCGCCGTCCTCCACCGGCCGGGTGTCCAGCCAGCCGCCCACCCGGGAGATGAACGCCAGCAGGGACTCGCCGCCGTGCGGGGTGGCGCGCGGGTCGGCGAGCCAGGCGTCCACCGCGTCCGGCTCGCGGGCCATCGCCTCGCCCAGGGTCATGCCACGCCAGCGGCCCATGTCGCAGTCCCGCAGCGCCAGTTGGACCAGCGGGGCGTACCCCAGGGCGTCACCGGTGGCCCGGCTGCGCGCGGTCGGCGAGCAGTACCGCAGTTCGGCGGCCGCCAGCGGCAGCAGATCCCCGGCGGCGCGCTGCACCTCGTCCCAGCCGGCCCGGTCCAGCGGCCGGTCGTCCTCGAAGCGCTCCGCGAGCAGCGGGGCGCTGCGCGCGGCGGCGACGAACGTCACCCTCAGTGGCATGCGGTGATGGTGGGCCGCCGGTGAGTGCAGGTCAAGGGGTGTCGCCTGTGAGCTACGAGGTGTGTGCGGTCGGTCACTCGTCACAGGCCGCCCGCAGCCGCCGTACGCCCTCGGTGATCTCCCCGGTGCCGGCGACCGCGGCGAAGCTCAGGCGGAGGTGGGCCGCGGGGGGTTCGGCGCTGAAGTAGGGGCGGCCGGGGGTGAGGGCGACACCCGCGCGGAGGCCGGCCGCGGTGACGGCCGTCTCGTCGGCACCTTCGGGCAGCCGGAGCCAGAGGTGGTAGCCGCCGGAGGGGATGTGCGGCAGGGCGAGTTCGGGCAGGTGCAGGGCGAGCGCGGCCGTCATGGCGTCGCGGCGGGTCTTCAACTCGGCCGACAGCGCCCGCAGATGGCGGGGCCAGGCCGGGGAGCCGACCAGTTCCAGGGCCGCCTCCTGCAGCGGCCGGGGGACGAAGAAGCTGTCCACGACCTGGATGGCGCGCAGGCGTTCCAGCACCGGGCCGCGCGCGGCCAGGGCGCTCACCCGGAAGCTGGGCGAGGTGGCCTTGGTCAGCGAGCCGACGTGCACCACCACGCCGTCCGGGTCGTCTGCGGCCAGCGGCCGGGGCAGCGGGCCCGCGTCGGCGTGCGCCAGGCGCCGTACGAAATCGTCCTCGATGACGAAGGCGCCGGACTCGCGGGCGATGCGCAGCACCTCGGCGCGCCGGCCGGGGGCCAGCACGGCGCCGGTGGGGTTCTGGAACAGCGGCTGGCAGACGAACACCCGGGCGCCGCTGGCCCGGAAGGCGTCGGCGAGCAGCTCGGGGCGTACGCCGTCGGAGTCCACAGGCACCGGGACGGGCCGGAGGCCGGCCGCGCGGGCGATCGCCAGCATGCCCGGGTAGGTGGGCGACTCCACGAGGACCGGGGCGCCCGGCGGGGCGAGGGCGCGCAGGGCGGTGGCCAGGGCGGACTGGCCGCCGGCCGCGATCAGCACCTCGGCCGCGGTGACGGCCCCGCCGATCTCGCGCGCGAACCACTCCCGCAGCTCCGGCAGGCCCTCCAGCGGCGGCCTCCCCCAGGCGCCCGGTCGCCGCCCGGCCCGGGCGAGCGCCGCCGCCATGGCTCGCTCGGGCTGGAGGGAGGGATGGAGATAGCCGCCGTTGAACTCCAGCACTCCGGGCGGCGGCGCGGCCAGGGAGACCGTGACCCCGGAGGCGTCCACCGTGCGCGGTACGAGCTCGGCGGCGCCGTCGGCGCTCAGCGCGACCTCCTGCCAGGAGGTGTCCCCGGCCGGGGTTTGTGCGTGGTGCGACCGGGCCCGGAAGGCGCCGGCGCCGGGCCGGGTGACGACCAGTCCCTCGGCAGCCAGCTGGGCGAGCGCGCGCGAGACGGTCACCGGGCTCACGCGGAACCGTTCGACCAGCGCCCGGCTCGACGGGAGCTTTCCACCGGGAGAGTAGCGGTCCAGTTCCCGTCGGAGCTGTTCCGCCAGTCCGCCCACACTGCTACTCTGCTGCATGAGAGCACAGAGTAGCGCTACTACGGCGACACCGATAGCAGTCACCGCTCCGCACGAGCGCCGCGGCCTCGGCACCGGTCTCGCCGCCCTCGGCGTCGCCTCCTTCTCCCTGACCTTCCCGGCCACCGCCTGGGGCCTGCAGGGCTTCGGCCCCTGGTCGCTGGTGGCCGTGCGCAGCGCGCTCGCCGCGCTCGTCGCGGGCGGCTGCCTCCTCGTGCTGCGGGTGCCGCTGCCCGAGCGCCGGCATCTGCCCTCTCTCGCCGTCGTCGCGGCCGGTGTCGTGCTGGGCTTCCCGCTGCTGACCACGCTCGCCCTGCAGACCTCCACCACCGCGCACGCCGCCGTCGTGGTGGGGCTGCTGCCGCTGACCACCGCCGTGTTCTCGGCGCTGCGCACCGGCAGCCGCCCCTCGCGCCGGTTCTGGCTGGCCGCGCTGGCGGGCGCCGCGGCCGTGGCCGCCTTCACCGCCGGGCAGAGCGGCGGCGCGCTCACGGCCGCCGACGGCTTCCTGTTCGCGGCCCTGCTGGTGTGTGCGGCCGGCTACACCGAGGGCGGCCGGCTGGCCCGGATCATGCCGGGCTGGCAGGTGATCGGCTGGGCGCTGGTGCTGTGCCTGCCGCTGAGCGCGCCGGCCGCCGTGGTGGCGCTGACGTACGAACCCGTCCACCTCGGCTGGCACGGCATCGCGGGTCTGCTGTGGGTGGCGCTGGGCTCGCAGTTCCTCGGCCTGGTCGTCTGGTACCGGGGGATGGCGGTCATCGGCATCCCCCGGGCCAGCCAGTTGCAGTTGGCCCAGCCCCTGCTCACACTGGTGTGGTCGGCGCTGCTGCTGGGCGAGCACTTCACGGCGGCCGCTCCGGTGACCGCCGTCGCCGTGCTCGTGTGCATCGCCGTCACCCAGCGGTCGTGATCATGAGGAGGGCCTGCGAGATGCGTGCATCCAAGGGCGACCATCTTGTCCAGCACGGCAGGGTGGTCGGCCAACACGACCAGGAATCGGAAGTAGTCGAAGTACTGGGTGCCGAGGGCAGCCCGCCCTACCGCGTGAAGTTCAAGGACGGACACGAGGCGATCATGTCCCCCGGACCCGACTGCCAGGTCAAGCATCCGGACGACAGGAATCAGCGGGGTGGCTTCGCCGACCGCCCGTAGTGGTCGGTGATCACGCGTGACATCGCCCCGATGGGATCGGCCGCCACGTCCGCGGCGGCGAAGAACACATGCCCGCGCACCTGCGGGTGGCCGGCGGCGAGGGTGAGGTGCCGGGACAGCTCGACCGGGTCCTGCCAGGCCGAGGGCTGCCCGGCGGCCCCTGCCTTGTAGAGGGCCTCGCCGATGTACAGGTGTGTCTTCGTACCTTTCGCGACCCCCGCCCACCAGTCGACCAGCTTCGCGTAGTCGGCGGCGGCGAAGCCGATGTTCCAGTACAGCTGCGGGACGATGTAGTCGATCCAGTGGCTGCGCACCCAGGTGCGGGTGTCCGCGTACAGGTCGTCGTACGTCTGCACGCCCGCGCGTGTGTCCGAGCCGCGCGGGTCGGTCGAGGCGTTGCGCCAGATGCCGAAGGGGCTGATCCCGAACCGGGTGCCGGGACGGACCTTCCGGATGCCGGCGGCCATCTCCTTCACCAGCCGGTTGATGTTGTCCCGCCGCCAGGCGGCCCGGCTGGAGAAGCCGCCGCCGTAGCGGTCGTAGGCGTCATCGTCGTCGAAGGTCTGCCCGGCGACCGGATACGGGTAGAAGTAGTCGTCGAAGTGGACGGCGTCGACCGGGTACCGGGCGACCGCGTCGAGCATCGCCCGCTGGACGAAGGCGCGGACCTCGGGCAGGCCGGGGTTGTAGTAGAGCTTCCCGCCGTAGGACACCGTCCAGTCGGGGTGCCTGCGGGCCGGGTGCGAGGCGGCGAGCCTGCTGAGGTCGGTGTGGTTGGCGATCCGGTACGGATTGAACCAGGCGTGCAGCTCCAGACCCCGGCGGTGGGCCTCCCGCACCGCGGTGCCCAGCGGGTCCCAGCCGGGGCTGCGGCCCTGGGTGCCGGTCAGGTACTCGGACCAGGGCTCGTACGGTGACGGCCACAGGGCGTCGGCGGTGGGCCGCACCTGGAAGATCACCGTGTTGAGCCGGTCCCGGGCCGCCCGGTCGAGGTGGGCGATCAGCTCCGCCCGCTGTACGTCGGCCGTCAGACCGGGGCGGGACGGCCAGTCCCGGTTGGACACGGTCGCGAGCCACACGCCCCGCATCTCGGCGGCCGCACGCGGCCGATGCCCCGTGGCCGCGGCCGCACCCTGCGCCGTGGCCAGCGTCGACAGCGCCGCCAGCGTGAAGGCCCGCCGTGACAGATGCCCCATGTGCACAACCCCCATACGCTCCGGATCCGCTCCCTCACGGATCGTTCCGCGCCACAGGATGCACCCACCCGGCCGATCGATCATCGATACTTGGCGGTAACGTGCTCGATCGGAGCAGGCGCCGAAACCCGGAGGTCCTGCCAGCGAGCCGGAGAACCAGCGAAGGGGACGATGTGACGGGCATCCCAGCGGGAGACATTGCGCGCGTCGGAGTCGTGGGCTGCGGCCAGATGGGCGCGGGCATCGCCGAGGTGTGCGCCCGCGCAGGCCTGGACGTGAAGGTCGCCGAGACCACCGGCGAGGCCCTGGAGATCGGCCGTACCCGGCTGTTCAACTCCCTGGCCAAGGCCGCCGAGCGCGGCAAGATCACCGAGGAGGAGCTGGACGCCACGCAGGCGCGGCTCACCTTCACCACCGACCTCGGCGAGTTCGCGGACCGCGACCTCGTGATCGAGGCCGTCGTGGAGAGCGAGCCGGTGAAGACGGAGATCTTCCAGGTCCTTGACCAGGTGGTGACCCGCCCGGACGCGATCCTCGCCTCCAACACCTCCTCGATCCCGCTGGTGAAGCTGGCGGTCGCCACCTCCCGCCCGGACCACGTGGTCGGCATCCACTTCTTCAACCCGGCCCCGGTGCAGAAGCTGGTCGAGCTGATCCCGGCGCTCACCACCTCCGAGGGCACCCTCAGCCGCGCCCAGGTCTTCGCCGAGAAGGTGCTCGGCAAGCACGCCATCCGTGCCCAGGACCGCTCCGGCTTCGTGGTGAACGCGCTGCTCGTGCCCTATCTGCTCTCCGCGATCCGGATGTTCGAGTCGGGCATCGCGAGCCGCGAGGACATCGACAACGGCATGGAGATGGGCTGCGCCCACCCGATGGGTCCGCTGAAGCTGTCCGACCTGATCGGCCTGGACACCATCGTCTCCATCGCCAACAGCATGTACGCCGAGTACAAGGAGCCCCTGTACGCCGCTCCCCCGCTGCTGCAGCGCATGGTCGAGGCGGGCCGGCTGGGCCGGAAGACCGGCTCGGGCTTCTACACCTACGGCTGATCGCAGAAAACCAGTTCACACTCCGTGTGTGCGACGGGCACGCATATGCCCGTCGCACACGCTCCCCTCCTGTCCGCCGGGCGAGTTGACTCCTCATGCGTTGCAAGGGATGCAACAACGTCCGACGACGGAAAGGAGTGGACACGTGACCGCCCATCCGGAGCATCCCGTGGTCCAGGGAGAACTCGCAGAGTTACGGCGCCGCCTCGACGTGGCCTACGCACGCGTCGAGGGAGGACTGGCGCTGCTGCGGCACCGGACCGAGGAGACCGCCAAGGAACTGGACGAGCTGGACACCCGCCTGAACTCGCTGGAACACGCTCGCTGGCCACTGCCCTCGCTCGCCGCGCTCACCTCCCTGGCCGCGCTCTGCGTGACGGTCTGGCAGGCGCTGGCCGGCCGCTAGGCGCCGGGGCCCTCGGCGAGCCTGAGGTGGTGCAGCAGGAGTAACGCGGCCGCCATGTTGGCGGCCGGGACCTCCCCACGGGCGATCAGGTCGGGAACGAGTTTGAGGGGGACCCATTCCCGGCGGTCCGACTCGAAGTCGTCCACGGGATGCCCGATGTACTCGCCCCGGTCGGACCAGTAGATGTGGTGCCGGGCGTCGGTGAGGCCGTTGGACGGCTCCACGCTCATCAGGTGGTGCAGGGGCCCCGGCCGCCAGCCGGTCTCCTCCTCCAGTTCCCGGGCGGCCGCGCTCGCCATGTCCTCGCCGTCCTCGACGACGCCCGCGGCCAGTTCCCAGCCCCAGCTGTCGGTGATGAAGCGGTGCCGCCACAGCAGCAGCACCTCGTTCGCCTCGTTGACCACGGTGGCCACGGCCACCGGCCGCAGCCGGATCAGGAAGTGGTCCAGGTGCCGGCCGTCCGGCAGCTCGACATCTGCGAGATTGACGCTGAACCAGCGGTTTGCATACACAGTTTGTTCGTTCTGTTTCGTCCACTGCACGGTTCTGCCACCTTCCGCCGAGTAAGTGGCAATATCGCAGCAGGGACTGTGCACCTACAGGGGGCCTACAGCGGTACGCGCAGTGCCCCGTCGATGAGTTCGGCGGCCTCGGCGGTGCCGGCCGAGCCACAGCGCACCAGGTGTTCGCGTACCGCGCGGAGTCTGTCGCGCAGCCGCTGGGACTCCATTCCGCGTGCCTGCTCGGCCATCTGCACGGCGGTGGCCACCGCCTTGTCGGCGTTGCCCTGGCGCAGCTCGATGGTGCTGAGCATGGCCAGCCGGTGCACCCGCCCCCGGTCGTGGGCCGGGTTGTCGACCGCCGCCGCCGCGTGCTCCCGGGCGGCGGCCAGCTCGCCGAGGCTCAGCAGCGCCTCGGCCACCTGCACATTGACCAGGCCCGGCTGGACATAGCCGGTCTCGTCGGGCTCGTGACCGCGCCGGATCCGCTCGGCCGCCGCCTCCGCACGCCGGATGCAGGACAGGGCTCCCGCGGAGTCGCCGAGATGGGCGTAGGCCTTGGCCTGCATCGCGTACAGGTCGGAGGCGAGCGCCGGGGTGATGTGCTTTCCGGCGGCCCGCAGCGCGGCCTCGGCGAACGCCACGGCCTGCCGGTACTCCCGCATGAACAGGGACTGGTTGACCAGCAGCGCTATGACATACGCGCCGAGTCCCCGGTCGCCGCTGGCCTTCGCGAGCCGCAGCGCCTGGTGGAAGTAGCGCTGGGCGAGACCGTGGGCGTCGGAGTCGTAGGCACAGATACCCGCGATGGCCACCAACCCGCCGGTGGCGCGGTGCAGTTGACGTCCGGTGGCGTCCGTGTAGCTGCCGCGCAGCAGCGGCGCCGCCTCGGCGTTGAGGAAGCCGACGATGCGGCTGCGGGTCGCGATGCCGCCGGCCTTGCGGTACATCTGCTCGTAGTGGGTGCGCGCGGCGCGCAGCATCTCGATGTCGGCCGCGGTGACCCGGTGCCGGCCACCGCGGGAGACATCGACGTCCTCGGGCGGGTTCTCCCACTCCCAGACCGGCATGACGGCCGGGGTCCCGGTGACGGCCGGGGCGCCCAGCACATGCGGCCGCTGCTGTTCGTCGGAGCGCCACAGGGCGGTCGCCCGCTCCACGAAGCCGTTCAGCGAGCCGGCGTGCGGGGTGCTCGGCTCGCCGGGCACGCCCAGGCCGATGTCGTCCAGGGTGACCGGCCGGTGCAGGCGTGCGGCCAGCACCTCGCAGATCAGGTCGGGGACCTGCCCGCGCGGTCGCTGGCCCTTCAACCACCGTGCCACGGCGGTGTGTTCGTACCGGAGCGCGAGGCCCCGTCGCCGGCCCGCCTGGTTGACGTGGGCGGCGAGACCGGCGTGCGAGATCCCCGCCTCGTCCAGGATCGCGTCGAGCAGAGTGTTGGGCTGCATGGGATGCCCCCCGAATGGCCTGGTGCGGTTCAGCGTAGTGCGCTCGCCTTCACACGGGGTGTGAACGGAACACGTGCATCCGCGCTGTGCACGCGGTGTCGCTCAGCGTGCTGTACCGATTGACTTAGGTGCCGGCCAAGCCGCCGGCTCCCCCTCGAAAAGCGGTGGCTTGGCCGGGCCGACCACTGGGGTGCCGCCAGAGGTCTTCCCGGTCGTTCCGCAGGACCAGGAGCGCTATGTCGTCCGTGGGACGGCCGGTGGTGTGCTGCAGGAGCGCCGTGACGACCGTGCGCAGGATCCGCTGGGGCGACACCGGCTGGTCGCGTACGGCCTTGCGCAGGGCATCCGGCAGCGAGAAGAAGCGGCCGCGGGCATCCCGGGCGTCCTCCACACCGTCGGTGAAGAGAACCAGACAGTCGCCGGGCGACAGCTGTCCGCAGGCGTGGGCTTCCAGGGCCGTCGGCAGGGGGAACGGGCCCAGTGGCGGCAGCGGGTCGACGCGCGTCAACGGTTCGACTGTCGTGCCGCTGAGCAGATACGGCCATGGGTGACCGCAGTTGAGGGCGCGCAGCCGGCCGTCCCGGTCGATCTCCAGCAGCAGGACGGTGACGAACTCCTCGGCGACCGGATGGTCGGGGTCCTGGCCGCCGTTCGCGGGGTGCTCGGCGCGGGCGCGCTCGCGCAGGTGCCGGGCGAGGGCGCGGTCCAACCGGCCCAGCACGCCGTCGAGTCCGGGTTCGTCGTGGGCGGCCTCGCGGAAGCTGCCGAGGACGGCGGCGACCGTGCCGAGGGCGGCGAGACCGTGCCCGCGCACGTCGCCCATCACCACCCGCACCCCGTGCTCGGTGGCGATCGCCTCGTACAGGTCGCCGCCCACGCTCGCGCCCCGGTCCGCGGACAGCTGGGCGGCGGCGACGTTCAGCCCGTCGAGGCGTGGCGGCAGGGGACGCAGTACGACGCTCTGCGCGGCCCGCGCCACCCGGCGGACCTGACGCAGCTCGCGCAGCAGCGCGCGGCGGACATGGGCTATCACCCCCGTGCCGACGGCGAGGAAGACGGCGCTGGTGACGATGCGCGCGCCGAGGCCGTTCTGCTGGGCGAGCGGGCAGCCGAACTTGTAGGCGACCGCCACGGCTCCCCAGACCGTGGGCAGTACGGCTCCCCGCGCGGTGGGCGCCCGTGCCTTGATGCGGATCATGCCTCTGGTCCCCCATGTGG
This sequence comes from Streptomyces sp. NPDC001393, assembly GCF_053597455.1. Lineage (NCBI taxonomy): Bacteria > Bacillati > Actinomycetota > Actinomycetes > Kitasatosporales > Streptomycetaceae > Streptomyces > Streptomyces sp. NPDC001393. Next base: position 244,715 of record NZ_JBSFIH010000003.1, on the reverse strand, counting down.
GCCCTGAAAGAGCAGACGGACCGACCCCGAAAGGCCGGTCCGATTCTGTCGAGGGCATGGCCCGGGAGGACCGGATCACCTGAAGTTCCCACCCGAACGAGTGAGCCCGCGCCGGTCAACCCGCATTTATGCAGCTCGCCGTGGGGGTGACCGGCTTCCTGGGCCCTCAGCCGACGGCCTTCCGCACGAGCTCGCCGATCCTCGCCTCGCCGGCGGCGGTCAGCTCCCTCAGGGCGTAGGAAGCCGGCCACATGGTGCCCTCGTCGAGGTTCGCCCGGTCGCTGAAGCCGAGGGTCGCATAGCGTGTCTTGAACTTCTGCGCGCTCTGGAAGAAGCAGACGACCTTGCCGTCCAGGGCGTAGGCCGGCATCCCGTACCAGAGCTTCGGGGCGAGCTCGGGCGCCGCGGCCCTGACGACGGCGTGGATCCGTTCGGCCATGGCCCGGTCCGCCTCCTGCATCTCGGCGATCCTGGCGAGCACGGCGGCCTCGTCCTTGGCCGCCTTGGCGGCGCGCGACGCACCGCGCGCGGACGCCTTGAGCTCCTTGGCCCGTTCCTTCATCGCCGCTCGTTCCTCGTCCGTGAATCCCTCGGACGTGGCGGCGGTGCTCCTGGCGGTCTTCTGCGTGGCTGTCACAGCGGGTCTCCTCCGGTTGCAGGGGTGGGGCGGGGGCGGTGGGCGTCAGCCCCACGCGCCGGCGATCTGGCGGGTGGTGGCGTTGAGCCGGTTGAACAGGTTGGTGACGCCGATCATCAGGATGATCGCGGCCAACTGCTTCTCGTCGTAGTAGGTGGCGGCGGTGTCCCAGACCTCGTCGCTCACCGCGTCGGGCCGGTCGGCGAGCCGCGTGGCGGCCTCGGCCAGCGTGAGGGCCGCCCGCTCCTCGTCGGTGAAGTACGGGGCCTCCCGCCAGGCGGCGACTGTGGCCAGCCGCTCGTCGCTCACTCCCGCCTTGCGGGCCGTCTTGGCGCCGGCGTCCACGCAGGCGCTGCACCCGTTGATCTGACTGACCCGCAGATGCACCAGCTCCAGCGTCTGCGGGTTCACTCCGCCGGAGTGAACCGCCTTGAACAGCTGCTGGATGGGCTGCATCGCCTCGGGCAGGACGACGGCGGGGTTCTGCACACGGGACTGCATCGCGGTCCGCTCCTTCCGTGGTCGGTGCCCCGCTGTCGTCGGGGCGTGACTCCATGACAGCGCCGAACGGGTCGCCCGGACCACGGCGATGGGACACCGTGGGACACCTCAAACGGCCTTGACCAGCGGCGACTTGGCCCGGAAGACTTCCGTCGGCGCGGGACATGACAACGGGGGACAGTGCAGGCGCACGAACGGACGGCGAAGAACGACCCTCAGGAGGAACTGGCGGCCCGGCTGCGCCTGCTGCAGGAGCTGTCCGGGCTCGGTGTACGGGCCCTCGCGCGGGACGCCGGTCTCAGCTCCTCCTCGCTCTCGCGCTACCTCACCGGGCAGACGGTGCCGCCCTGGCCCGCGGTGGTGGCCCTGTGCCGGCTCGTCAAGCGCGACCCCCGCCCGCTGCGCCCGGTGTGGGAACGGGCCTCGAACCCGCTGCCGGCGCCCCCGAAGAGCACCCGCCAGGGCCGCCCGCCGGCCCGCAACGACCTGCCGCGCGACGTGCCCGACTTCACCGGGCGCGAGCAGCAGCTCGCCGCCGTGCTGGCCGCCGTCGAGAGCCACCGGGCGGTCTCCGTCGACGGCATGGCGGGCGTCGGCAAGAGAGGCCGAACTCGCCGTCCGCCGCGGCTACTTGAGCTGGGACGCGGGACAGGTCGAGGAGCCGCTGGAGCTCTTCCGGCTGGCGGGGAAGCTGTACGAACAGGCCGGCTGCCCGACGGGAGCGGCCCACGCGGCCGCGTCGGAGGCCTGGACGATGCTCCAGCTCGGGCACCGTGCGGAGGCGGCCCAGCGGGCCCGGGAGGTGCTGGATCTGCAGTCCACCGACCCCGCCTGGCCGCCCGGCCTGACGGCCCGGATCACGCTCGGCCTGGCCGTCGCGCAGGACGACCCGGAGGAGTCGGCGGAGCACCTGCGCCGGGCCCTGGCACTGGCCCGCGAGGACGGCCACCTCAACAACCAGGCCTGGTGCCTCAACTGCATGGGCGTGGCGCTGCGGCAGATGGGCCGCTACGAGGAGGCGCTGGCCAGCCACCGGGAGGCGTTCGCGCTGCTGTACGAGCTGTTCGAGGAACACTGGAAGATCCACTTCCTCAACGGCTACGCCGAGACGTACCGCCTCGCGGGCCACCCGGACGAGGCGCTACGACTGCACCGCGAGGCCCTTGAACTGGCCCGGAGGCTCGGCAACCGGCCCGCGGAGGCACTGGCGCTCGAGGGTATCCGGGAGCTCACGGCCGGCTGACTGCCCCGGGGGGCGTTTGCCCGCGCGTGCGGGGTGCCTCCCCCACTCTCGGCTTCTCCCCCACTCTCGGCTTCGCTCGAGCGGGGGGACCCCCACCGCCCACCCGTGCCTCCCGTGCCGCCCCAGCGGCACGACTGCCCACAGCGGCGGCGGCACTATGAAGTCCACGGCACTGCAGCTCCCTAAGGGGCGCGGGGCTCTGTCTGATATGCGGCTCCGCCGCGTGGGCGCGACCGGCCACGACGAAACCCGCAGCCGGCCGACAACAGAAACCCCAACGGCGACTAGCCCCGAAGCACCGCCGCGGTCCGCTCGCCCGCGAGGGCAACCGCCGCATCCCGAGCCGCCGACGCCTCGTCCACGGTCAGCGTGCGATCCGCCGCGCGGAACCGCAGAGCGTACGCCAGCGACTTCTTCCCCTCGCCCAGCTGCTCCGCGTTCTCGTACACGTCGAACAGCCGGATGGACTCGAGGAGTTCGCCCGCACCCTCACGCAGCGCCGCCTCGACCTCCTCGGAGGGGACGGGCTTGTCGACCACGAGGGCGACATCCTGCGTGGCGACCGGGAACGTGGAGATGCTCGGTGCCTGCGGGGCGCCGTCGCCCACCGCCTCCAGGGCGTCCAGGTTCAGCTCCATCGCACAGGTGCGCTCGGGCAGCCCCAGGGCCTTCAGCACGCGCGGGTGCAGCTCGCCCGCGTGGCCGACGACCTGCTCGGCGCCGTCGGCGACGATCACCAGCTCGGCACAGCGGCCGGGGTGCCAGGGGCCGTACTGGCCCTTGCGGACGATCAGCTCGGCACCGGCCTCCCGCGCCACGGCGCGCCCGGCCTCCACCGCGTCGGCCCAGTCCGCCGGACGGCCCTTGCCCCACCAGCCGGCCTGCTCACGGGCGCCGGTGAGGACGACGGCCACGTGCCGCGGCTGCTCGGGCAGCGCCGCGTTCAGCGCGGCGATCTCCTCGTCGGTGGGACGCCGGTCGACGGGCAGGTGCGTGGCGACACGCTGTTCCTCGCGGGGGTGGAACACCAGCCCGGTCTCGAACAGCGCCAGGTCGTGCGAGCCCCGGCCGTCGTTGCGCCGCAGGGCGCCGAGGAGGCCCGGCAGCAGCGTCGTACGCAGCGCGGGCTCCTCGTCGCTGAGCGGGTTGGCCAGCTTGACGACACGGCGGGCCGGGTCGTCGGCCGCCAGACCGAGCTGGTCGAAGACCTGCTCGCCGACGAAGGGGTAGTTCGGCGCCTCGACGTAGCCCGCGCCGGCCAGCGCGCGGCCGACCCGGCGGTGCAGCCGCTGGCGGTGGGTCAGGCCACGGCCCGAGGGCAGCTTGGGCAGCGTGGAGGGCAGGTTCTCGTAGCCCTCGAGGCGGATGACCTCCTCGGCCAGGTCGTTCGGGTCGACCAGGTCGGGCCGCCAGGACGGGACGGTGACGATCAGCTCGTCCTGCCCGTAGACGTCGCAGCCGACCTGCTGGAGGCGGCGGACGGCCGTCTCACGGCCGTAGACGACACCCGCGACCTTGTCGGGGTGGTCGGCCGGGATGGTGATGGTGTGCGGGGCCGAGGGCGCGACGATCTCGGTGACGCCCGCCTCGGCCGTGCCGCCCGCGAGCAGTACCAGCAGATCCACCGTGCGCTGCGCGGCGGCAGCGGCGGCCTGCGGGTCGACGCCGCGCTCGAAGCGGCGGGAGGCCTCGGACAGCAGCTTCTGGCGGCGGGACGTACGGGCGATCGCGACGGCGTCGAAGTGGGCCGCCTCGATGACCACGTCGGTGGTCCCGTTGACGCCGTCCTCGGTGACCTCGTGGTCGGCGATCTCGGTGTTGGCGCCGCCCATCACACCGGCGAGGCCGATCGGGCCGCGGTCGTCGGTGATGACCAGGTCCTCGGCGTGCAGCTTGCGCTCGACGCCGTCGAGGGTGACGAGCTTCTCGCCCTCCTGGGCCCGGCGCACGCCGATGGTGCCCTGGATCTGGGACCGGTCGTAGGCGTGCAGGGGCTGGCCGAGTTCCATCATCACGTAGTTCGTGACGTCGACGGCGAGCGAGATCGGGCGCATGCCGACCTTCTGCAGCCGGCGCTGCAGCCAGATCGGGGAGCGAGCCTCGGGGCGCAGACCGGTGACCGTGCGGGCGACGAACCGGTCGCAGCCGAAGGGGTCGGCGACCTGGACGGGGTAGCCGTAGGCGTTCGGGGCCGGTACGTCGATCAGGGCCGGGTCGCGCAGCGGCAGACCGTAGGCGATGGCGGTCTCGCGGGCGACACCGCGGATGGACAGGCAGTCGCCGCGGTTGGCGGTGACGGCGATGTCCAGGACCTCGTCGACCAGCTCCAGCAGCTCGATGGCGTCCTTGCCGACCTCGGTCTCCGGCGGCAGCACGATGATGCCGTGGGTGCCATCGTCGCCCATGCCCAGCTCGTCGGTGGAGCAGATCATGCCGTGCGACGTCTTGCCGTAGGTCTTGCGCGCGGAGATCGAGAAGCCGCCCGGCAGCGTGGCGCCGGGAAGGACGACCACGACCTTGTCGCCGACGGCGAAGTTGCGGGCGCCGCAGACGATCTCCTGCGGCTCACCGGTGCCGTTGGCCTGGCCGACGTCGACGGTGCAGAACCGGATCGGCTTCTTGAAGCCCTCCAGCTCCTCGATGGTCAGGACCTGGCCGACGACCAGCGGGCCCTTGAGGTCGGCGCCGAGCTGTTCGACGGTCTCGACCTCCAAGCCGGCCGAAATGAGCTTGGCCTGGACGTCGCGGCCGGTCTCGGTGGCCGGCAGGTCGACGTACTCCCGCAGCCAAGAAAGCGGGACCCGCATCAGATCTCCATCCCGAACGGCCGGGTGAACCGGACGTCACCCTCGACCATGTCTCGCATGTCTTCGACGTTGTGGCGGAACATCAGCATCCGCTCGATGCCGAACCCGAAGGCGAAGCCGCTGTACTTCTCCGGGTCGACGCCGCAGGCGGTGAGCACCCGCGGGTTGACCATGCCGCAGCCGCCGAGCTCGATCCAGCCCTCGGACGAGCAGGTGCGGCAGGGCCGGTCGGGGTTGCCGACGGACTCGCCCTTGCAGACGTAGCAGAGCATGTCCATCTCGGCGCTCGGCTCGGTGAAGGGGAAGAAGTTCGGCCGCAGCCGGGTCTTCATGCCCTCGCCGAACAGGGACTGGACCATGTGGTCCAGGGTGCCCTTGAGGTCGGCCATGGTCAGGCCCTCGTCCACGGCGAGCAGCTCGACCTGGTGGAAGACGGGCGTGTGCGTGGCGTCCAGCTCGTCGGTGCGGTACACGCGGCCGGGGCAGATCACGTAGACCGGCAGCTCGCGGTCGAGCAGCGAGCGGATCTGCACGGGCGAGGTGTGGGTGCGCAGCACCACGCCGGACTCGGTGCCGCCGGACCCCGCGGCGGAGCCGCTGCCGGATGCGGTCTGCACGAAGAAGGTGTCGGCCTCGCCGCGCGCGGGGTGGTCCGGACCGATGTTCAGGGCGTCGAAGTTGAACCACTCCGCCTCGACCTGCGGGCCCTCGGCCACCTCGTAGCCCATGGCCACGAAGATGTCCTCGATGCGCTCCGACAGCGTGGTCAGCGGGTGGCGGGCGCCGGCCGGGACGCGGTCGTACGGCAGCGTGACGTCGACGTCCTCCTCGACCAGCACGCGGGCGTCCCGCTCGGCCTCCAGTTCGGCCTGGCGGGCGGCGAGGGCCTTGTTGACGGCGCCGCGGGCCATGCCGACGCGCTTGCCGGCCTCGGCCTTGGCGTGCGGGGGCAGGGCGCCGATCTCGCGGTTGGCGAGGGCCAGCGGGGAGGCGGGGCCGGTGTGGGCGACCTTGGCCTCGTGGAGCGCGTCGAGGGAGTCCGCGGCGGCGAAGGCGGCGAGCGCCCCGTCCCGCATGCGCTCGATCTCTTCCGGTTTCAACGCCTCGACCTCTACAGGGTCGTACGACTTATTCGGTGCCGACATCTCTTCCCGTGCTTCCGATTGGCTGGCGGATGGTCCCCGTCACCGACTCGCGAGGGCCGCGTGAAGGACACAAAGGTGCCAAAGGCCGAGTCTAACGGGGTGGAGGTATGCGAATGCGCCCGTGGGCCACTACGCGAGATACGCGGGTGCCGCCACGGGCAGCGTAAATCGGAACTCGGCGCCGCCACCGGGGGCGCGGCCGACCGTGATGGTGCCGCCGTGGGCCTCGACGATGCCCTTGACGATGTACAGCCCGAGGCCCGTGCCACCGCGCTTGCTGCCCCGCCAGAAGCGGGTGAAGACGCGGTTCATGGACTCCTCCGGGATGCCGGGCCCTTCGTCGCTCACCGTGACCGACGTGCCGTTCTCCTCGCCCTCCCTCGGGGACGCGGTGGGCGTGACGTCAATGGTGACGGTTCCCTCGCCGTGCCGCACGGCATTTTCGATGAGGTTGCTGAGCACCTGGTCGATCTTGTCGGGGTCGGCCCACAGGCCCGGCAGCGGCTGTTCGATGCGCAGCAGGAAGCGGTCGGCTCGCTGGCCGGCGGCGACGTAGGCCTGGATGTGCCGGGAGACGGCGGCCCCGATGTCGACGGGCTGCCGGTGCACCTCCAGGCGTCCGGAGTCGATCCGCGAGATGTCCAGCAGCTCGGCGATGAGCCGGGTGACCCGGTCGGCGTCGGCGTCGACGGTCTCCAGCATCAGCCGCTTCTGGTCGTCGGTGAACCGTTCCCACTTGGCGAGGAGCGTGGCCGTGAAGCCCTTGACGGAGGTGAGGGGCGAGCGCAGCTCATGGGCGACCGTCGCTATCAGCTCGGCGTGGCTGCGCTCGGTACGGCGGCGGGCCTCGGTGTCCCGCAGGGAGACGACGACCCGCCGTACGGCTCCCAGGGGCCGCTCCCGTACATACCGGGCGGAGACCAGCACCTCCCGCCCGCCGGGCAGCAGCAGATTGCGCTCCGGCTGGCGCACCCGGATCGCAAGGCCCCCGTAGGGGTCGGTGAGCTGCCACCAGCGGCGGCCCTCCAGGTCCTCCAACGGCAGGGCCTTCTCCAGGGGCTGCCCGAGGGCGTCGGCTGGCCGGACGGCGGTGATCCGTGCGGCGGCGGCGTTGAAGCAGGCGACGCGGCCGTGCTCGTCGGCGATGACGAGCCCGTCGGGCAGCTGGTCGGGGTCGAGCCCACAGCCGTGGTCACCCTGCCGGGGCGCGGGTGCGCGCCGCGGGTCCCGCCCCTCCGGCGCGGTGCTCGTGCCGGCCACACTCATCCCCGTACCCCACCTCTCAGACCGCGCAGGGCCCCGAGCTGGTCACCCTACTAGCTCTGGGTGACGGAGCGGCACCCTCCGGAGGCGCGCTGTGCACGAGCCGACGCGTAGAGACATACGGCGGCGGCGGTGGCGAGGTTCAGGCTCTCGGCCTTCCCGTGGATGGGCACGCGCACGACGGCGTCGGCGAGGGCGCGGGTCTCCTCCGGCAGCCCCCAGGCCTCGTTGCCGAACACCCACGCGGTCGGGCCGCCCATGGTGCCCTTGTCGAGCTCCTCGTCGAGGTCGCGGTCCCCCGCCCCGTCGGCGGCGAGAATGCGCACCCCGGCGTCCCCCAGCCCCTCGACGGCGCGCTCGACGGGCACGCCGACGGCGACGGGCAGATGGAAGTGGGAGCCCACGGAGGCCCGTACAGCCTTGGGGTTGTACAGGTCCACGGAGGCGTCGGTGAGGATCACCGCCTCGGCACCGGCGGCGTCGGCGCAGCGCAGCACGGTCCCGGCATTTCCGGGATCGCGCACATGGGCGAGCACGGCGACCAGTTTCGGCCGGGCGGCGAGGATCTCCTCGAAGGGCGTGTCGAGGAACCGGCACACCCCGACGAGCCCCTGCGGGGTCACGGTCGTGGAAATGTCGGCGATGACGTCCTCGGAGGCGAGATGCACCCGGGCGCCCGCGTCCCGCGCGGCCCCGATGATGTCGGCGTACCGCTCCGCGGCCTCGACGGTGGCGAACAGCTCGACGAGGGTGGGGCTGCCGTCCGCACCCCGGTGCCCGGCGGCCTCCCTCACGGCCTGCGGCCCCTCCGCGAGAAACAGCCGGTCCTTGCCCCGGAAGTTCCGCTTGGCAAGCCGCCGGGCGGCGGCGACGCGTGCGGACCGGGGGGAGATCGGCTCGGGGCTGGGCATCCTGTTCTTCACCTTCAAGAAAGTCTTCACTTTGTGGCGCCGGTGGGGTGCAGCGCCCCGTCAGGGGCGCGGGGCTGCATGGATATGCGGCTCCGCCGCGTGGGCGCGATCAGCCCCCACCGGCCCGCGGCCGCACGAATCGCACCACAACCCCCCAACAACAGGACCCGCAAGCCATAAAGCCTGCGGGTCCAGTGAACGTCGGCCTAAAGCCAGCGCAGCGTCACGCGGCCTTGGGCGCGTTGACGTCCGACGGCAGCGCCTTCTGCGCGACCTCGACGAGCGCGGCGAACGCGTTCGCGTCGTTGACGGCCAGCTCGGCCAGGATCTTGCGGTCGACCTCGATGTTCGCGGCCTTCAGCCCCTGGATGAAGCGGTTGTAGGTGATGCCGTTGGCGCGGGCAGCGGCGTTGATGCGCTGGATCCACAGCTGACGGAAGTCGCCCTTGCGCTTCTTGCGGTCGTTGTAGTTGTAGACCAGCGAGTGGGTGACCTGCTCCTTGGCCTTGCGGTACAGGCGCGAACGCTGACCGCGGTAGCCGGAGGCCTGCTCGAGGATCGCCCGGCGCTTCTTGTGGGCGTTGACTGCCCGCTTGACGCGTGCCACTTGTTAACTCCTTGTAGCGGGGTCGTGGGGGTCCTCACACGACCCGGAAACGATTCGGTCCCGGTCCAGACGCACGGCGCTCAGACGGCGCCGCCGCATCACTTGCCGAGAAGCTTCTTGATCTTCGCGGCGTCGCCCGGGGCCATCTCGGCGTTGCCGGTGAGGCGACGCGTGACGCGGGACGACTTGTGCTCGAGCAGGTGGCGCTTGCCGGCGCGCTCGCGGAGCACCTTGCCGGAGCCGGTGATCTTGAAGCGCTTGCTGGCACCGCTGTGCGACTTGTTCTTCGGCATAGCGCCGTTATCTCCTCGTCGGGTGGCGCTCCGGTGCCCGGTCGCGAAAACCGGGCACGGTAGAGCGTCGCTCTCTTCTATCGGTTACATCCTCGGGGAGGTGCTGCGACGCACATCCCCCGGGATCACGCCTCGGCGGGCTCCTCGGCGGAAGCCTCAGCCTCGGCAGGGTTCTGCGACCGACCGGGGTTCGCCTTCGCGGACGCCTTGCGGGCCTCCTGCGCCTGACGGGCCTCGGCCATGGCCTCGGTCTTCTTCTTGTGCGGACCGAGGACCATGATCATGTTGCGGCCGTCCTGCTTCGGGTTCGACTCGACGAAACCGAGGTCCTGGACGTCCTCCGCGAGGCGCTGCAGCAGTCGGTAGCCCAGCTCGGGACGGGACTGCTCGCGACCACGGAACATGATCGTGATCTTGACCTTGTCGCCCTGCTTGAGGAACCGGACGACGTGACCCTTCTTGGTGTCATAGTCGTGCGGGTCGATCTTCGGCCGGAGCTTCATCTCCTTGATGACCGTGTGCGCCTGGTTCTTGCGCGCCTCACGGGCCTTCATGGCCGACTCGTACTTGAACTTCCCGTAGTCCATGAGCTTGCACACGGGCGGACGGGCGTTCGCCGCGACCTCGACCAGGTCCAGGTCGTACTCCTGCGCAAGCTCCAGTGCCTTCGCGAGCGGCACGATGCCGACCTGCTCGCCACTGGGACCGACAAGTCGCACCTCGGGAACGCGAATCCGGTCGTTGATGCGGGGCTCGGCGCTGATGGATCCTCCTCGGTAGCACCACACGGCGGTCTGGCGGACAGCCGCGTATGTCTCTTTTCGTAAGACCTAACCGCGCCGAAGCACAAAAAATGCCCCGGACGATCACAGGCGGGGCTCCACAACACTACCGGAGCACCGCCGCGATGCCGCGGGGCGCACTTTCGGGCGACTCCATCGTCCGTACGGAACGATGGTGGCCGCCTGACCGGGTGACCCGCCGTCCCGGAGGACGGTCAGGTGGGAGTTCGGAGCCTCCACTTGTGGGCTGGCACTCTGTTGTTCGCAGGGTTGTCCAGCCGGTCGTCACACAAGGCTAGCAGCACCGACGGGGAAGGGCTAATCGAAGGGCTCCCCGGGCTCTCCCGGGGCTCTCCCGGCGCTCTTTCTCGCACCGCTTATGGTGTGGGGCATGAGTGAGACCCCTCCTGAGAACCCCGACTTCGACGCGATGACCCGGGACATCGCCGAGGTCCCCGCCGTCGAGGTGATCGTGACGGTCGCCGTCAACCTGATGAGCGCCGCCGCCGTGAAGCTCGGGCTGAGCGAGGAGGGCGAGAAGTACAAGGACCTGGACGAGGCCCGCAAGCTGATCACCGCGCTCGCCGGCCTGCTGGACGCGAGCGCGACCGAGATCAGCTCCTTCCACGCGGCGCCGCTGCGCGACGGTCTGAAGTCGCTGCAGCTGGCGTTCCGCGAGGCGTCGGTCGTCCCGGACGAGCCGGGCCAGGGGCCGGGCGAGAAGTACACCGGTCCCGTCTACAGCTGACCTACTCCTTCACGTACAGGGGCTCGCCCGGAGGCGTGGTCCCGGCCGGCAGCAGTGCCAGGTCGAGGCCGCGCACCAGGCGGGCCCTCAGTGTTTCGTCGGCGGCGAGCCGCTCGGCGACCGCGCGGGCGGCCTCGGCGGGCGCCGCGGCCGGGTCGAGGACCAGGGCGAGGGTGCCGTCGGACCGCCCGGGCCCGAGGTGGGCGCGCAGCACGGCGGGCTCCGCCGCCACGGCCGTACGCACCGCCTCGGTCACGGCCGGGTCGGCGAGCGGATCGGCGCTGGTGCGACCCTCGGCGAGCGCGAGCAGCGCCGGGCCGGTCAGTTCGAAGGGCACCGGTCCGGCGAGATCCAGCACGACCGTGTCGGCCTTCTCGTGCGCGGCGGCCTGCAGCGCCTGGTGCAGGGGTACGGCGACCGGGCGGGCCGCGGGGTCCCAGCGGGCGAGCGAGTCGGTGGAGGTGAAGGCGGGCAGGGCGGTGCGGTGGCCGGCCTTCAGGGTGGGTACGGCCATGTCGCTGGTCTTCTCGCGGCGCAGCCCCCTGTCGTCCTCCTCGATCTCGCCGAGCACGGCGACGACCGGGACCAGCAGGCGGGCCCCCTTGAGCGCCTCGAGGACGGGCTCGAGGGCGCTCCTGTCCTCGGCCCAGGCGGCGAGCGCGGCGCTCAGCCGGGGGTCGGCGGAGCCGTCGTCGTCGGAGAAGCCGGGGTCGGGAATGTTCATGTTCGCCACGGTCACCGACCCTAATCCAGGGTGTGAGCAGCTCCTACCGGGCCCCCACAAGGAGCCTGCGGGCGGCCGGGGCACGGTGTAGGGGAGGGCGCGGGCGCACTCGGGGACCGCGGCCGTATCGTCGGCGGCGACGCCCTCGGCCTCTTCCTCGGCCGGGGCGGGCGAGGAGGCCTCGGTGGAACCCGTGACGGAGCCGGCGGTGGACCGGACGGCGCTGCTGGGCAGGGCGATGACGGCGGTGGAGGTGCCGTCGGGCGCGCAGGTGTCGGCGGCGGTGCTGGCGGTGGACTCCGGGGAGAGCGCCGTGTACGGGGACGCGGCGTTCGACACGGCGAGCATCGTGAAGGTCGACATCCTGGCCACGCTGCTGCTCCAGGCACAGGACGCGGGCCGGCACCTGACGGCGGCCGAGAAGGCGTACGCCACGAAGATGATCGAGAACAGCGACAACGCGTCGGCGACGGCGCTGTGGCACACCATCGGGCGGGCCGAGGGTCTGGACGCGGCGAACAAGCGCTTCGGACTGACCTCGACCTCCGGCGGCGAGGGCGAGCTGTGGGGGCTGACGCAGACCACGGCCGCCGACCAACTCGTCCTGCTCCAGCAGGTGTTCGGGGAGGATTCCCGGCTGAGCGCGGCCTCCCGGACCTATGTGCAGGGGCTGATGAGATCGGTCGAGGCGGACCAGCAGTGGGGGGTGTCGGCCGCCGCGGAGGGCAACTCCTGGGCGCTGAAGAACGGTTGGCTGCCGCGCAGTACGACGGGACTGTGGGACGTGAACAGCATCGGGCGGGTGACGGTGCACGGCACCCACTGTCTGGTGGCGGTGCTGTCGAAGGGCACTCAGACACAGGCGAAGGGCATCGAGCTGGTCGAGGCGGCGGCGAGGGCGGCGGTGTCGGCGTTCGCCGGTGGGTGATCCGGCTCCAGGCGCCCCCTCAGGCCCGCTGCCTGCGGCCTCGCCACAGCACCACGCCGGCCACCAGCAGGACCCCTCCGGTGCTGCCGGCCAGGGGGCCCGCCCAGTCGGCGGTCGAGGACGTGTCCGTGGGGGCGTCCGGACCGCCACCGAAGTACTTCTTCCCGTACGACGCCGCGCGCAGGCGCTGCGGGCTGAGCCGCTCCGCCGCCCGCAGCGCCGCCGCCGGGTCGATCATGCCGAAGCCGCGGGAGTCGTCCCGGCCGCCGACCGGGGCGTCCCGCGCGGTGTCCTCCAGGAGTTTCTTGATCTGGGCCGGGCGCAGCTCGGGGTGGGCCGCCTTGACCAGGGCCGCGGCGCCGGAGACGAAGGCGGAGGCGGCCGAGGTGCCCCAGCCCTCGTAGTACTTGTGGTCGGGGTCGGCGATGACCACGTCGACGCCGGGCGCGCTGACCGCCGCGTACCAGCGGCGGGTGGAGAAGGAGGCGCGGGTGCCGTAGCGGTCGACGGCGGTCGCGGCGATGACGCCGGGGTAGGCGGCCGGGTAGGAGACATGGTCGCCCTTGTCCCCGCCGTTGCCCGCGGAGGCGACGACCACCACGCCCTTGTTCAGGGCGTACTGCACGGCCTCGTCCTCGCTGGGCTCGGGGTGCGCGGAGTTCGAGTCGTCGCCGAGGGAGAGGTTGATGACGTCGGCGCCGTGGTCGGCGGCCCAGCGGATGCCCTCGGCGAGGGCGTCGCCACGGCTGGTGCGGGCCTGGGTGCGGGCGGGGTCGTCGTCCTCCAGGATCACCCGCACGGGCAGGATCTTCGCCTCCGGAGCGACGCCCATGACACCGGCGCTGTCGCCCGGGCCGTGGCCGTGCCCGGCGATGATGCCCGCCATGGCGGTGCCGTGCCGGGCCCAGTCGCGGTCTCCCTGGTGGGCGCCGAAGCCGATCATGTCCTTGGCGGGCAGGACGTTTCCGGCGAGGTCCGGGTGGTCGGCCTCGACGCCGGTGTCCAGGACGGCGACGGTGACGCCGCGGCCCTTGGTGGTCCGCCAGGCCTCGTCCAGGTGCAGCGCGGCCAGGCCCCACTGCTGGGCACGGATGCCGTCGGCGTGGGCCGTGGCGGCCGGTGCCAGGGTGAGAGCACCGGCGAGCAGCAGACTCAGCGCCGCGCCGGCGGGTTCTACTCGGTGGCGGCCGCGTATCGGCTGCCTCGATCGCCTCATGAAGGTTTCTCCGTGGCCGTGCCGATGCTCTGGCGCAGGCGCCGTTCGATGCCGTCGGCCAGGCCCTGGGCCTCGTTGCCGAGTCCGGCCTGGGCCGGTGCGGTGGTGGCACCGGCGCTGACGGCGTCGGCGGCGGGCTGCGGCACATCGACACTGCGGCCGTCGGCCCAGCCGGAGACGGCGTAGGCGACGACGGGGGCGTCGGTGAGGACGGAGACGGTCCAGGACGCGCGCTGCTGGTCACCGAAGCCGGCCGCCGCGGTGCCCTTGGCCGCGTAGGGCCGGGGCATGAGGTCGGCACGCCGGTCCAGGCGCTCGGTGCGGAAGAGGTGGGCGAGCGCGGACATGGCGGCGGGGTCGGCGTTGGTGAACAGCAGGCCGACGGTGGTGACGTAGCTCTGGGTGGCGTCGGTGTAGGTGGCGCGCAGGAGCCGCTGGCAGCCGACCGGGGCGAGCACCTTGGACAGCAGCGGGTCGAAGGCGTGCGCACAGCCGGTGTCCGGGGCCACGGCGATCCTGGTCCAGGTGCGGTCGGCGCCGCCGGGACCGGCGCCCGGTCCCTGGACGGTGGGCGGGAACAGCTGGTCGACGGGCGCGTTGTGCCAGAGCGCTCCGGCGGTGGCGAAGTGGTCGCCGGAGACGCCGTCCCCGCCGTCGTCGGTGAGCCAACTCCCGGTCACGGCACCGCCGATGAGACCGAGACCGAGCACGAGACAGGCGGCAGCGGCGGCGGTGCGGGGGCCCACCCGGTACCGGATCCGCCCACCGAGCGCCCACGGCTCCCCGCCACCCGTCACGGGCCGCGCGGCCGCCATGGCGCCCCAGGACAGCGCGGGGTCCGGCACGGCGGCGCCGCCCTGCGGCGGGCCGACGGGGTACGCCGGGGCCATGGGACTCCAGGCACCCGTAACCGGGCGCGGGGCGGACACCGCGGACGGGGCCGCAGAGACGGTACGCCACTCACCGCCCGGCCGACCGGACGCGCCAGGTTCGCCGGCAACCGGGTGCAGCCGGGCAGTGGTCTCCGGCGCGCTGACCGGACGAGCCGGGGCGGTCGCCTCCGGCGCGGTGACCGGACGGGGCGGAGCCGTCGTCTCCGACGTGCTGACCGGGCGCAGCCGAGCCGTCGTCTCCGAGGGGGTTTCCACCGGGGCTCCCGGCCGCCGGGACTCGCGTGTCGGGCGGTGCGTCTCACGCCCCGTGCTCGGCGGCGCGTCGGGGAACCGGGCCGAGGCCGGCGGCGGAGGCAGGCTCACGGGTGCGCCGGCGGCGGGTACCTCAGGGCGCGGCGCGCCGGGCCGAGCCCCCTGCCCGGCACGGGAAGCCTGACCATCACGCCCGCCGGCCTCACCGAAACCCGAGCCACCGCCCGCCGACCGACCGATCGAGTTCGAGGCGTCGCCCCCGGACGCCGTGGCAGAAGGCGAGCCCTTCTCCGGGAAGGCTCCGCTCACGACAGCACCGGCCGAAGGCGCGCCCCCACGGCCGATGCCCTCGACCGTGGCCGGGCCGCTCGAAGACCCGCCGCCGGCGGCGCAATCCCGAGCCGGCGTACGTCCCCCGGGCGCGATCGGCGCACCGGAAGGCTCGCCTCCACCGGCGGGCCCTCCGGTCGGCGCACGTCCCTCGCTCGCGGCTGTCTCGGGGGAGGCTCCCGCCTCGCCCGCCGTACCCCGGTTGGACACGCGGCCGGCGGGCGGTGTGAAGACCGACGGCTCGTCGTCGGGGTCGTGGGGCGGGGTGGACGGGCGGGGCGGGATGGGAGCGTGGCGCGCTTCCGTGGTCATGCACCCCCCGTTTCCTCGTGCCCGGGCCGTCCTCACGTACGCGGGCCGCTGCGCTGCTCGGCCGCGCCCGGTGCGGAAGCTCCGTCCGGGCACGCATACCCGTACGGCCGGACCGGCATCCCGGTTCAGGTGAAGCGGCCGGGCAGGTTCCGCCGTACGTGCGCGTCACTCTACGGGTTGTCCGGGGCAGGGACAGAACCAGTCCGCAGCGCCGGGGCATCTGCCCGGAACGTCCCCCTACCCTGCGGTAATCCTGTCTGGCAGGCTTCCGTCATGACTGCGCGCGCCGCCGACCGGGCCCGTTACGACCGGGCCACCGCCCATCTCGACGCCCCTCTCGCGATCGTGGACCTGGATGCCTTCGACGCCAACGCGGCCGATCTCGTCCGCCGTGCCGCCGGCAAGCCGGTCCGGGTCGCCAGCAAGTCCGTGCGCTGCCGGTCCCTGCTGGAGCGCGTCCTGGCAAAGGACGGTTTCCAGGGGATCATGTCGTTCACCCTGGCCGAGTCGCTGTGGCTCGCCCGCTCCGGGTTCGACGACGTCCTGCTGGCCTATCCGTCCGCCGACCGGGCCGCCTTCGCGGAGCTGGCCGCCGATCCCAAGCTCGCCGGTGCGGTGACCGTGATGGTGGACGATCCGGCGCACCTCGACCTCATCGACGCCGCCCGCGACGGCGGGCGCGAAGTCGTGCGTGTCTGCCTGGAGTTGGACACCTCGCTGAAGCTGCTCGGCGGCCGGGTCCGGGTCGGGGCGCGGCGCAGCCCCCTGCACTCCCCCGCCCAACTCGCCGAGCTGGCCCGGTCGGTGGCCCGGCGGCCCGGCTTCCGGCTGGTGGGGATCATGGCGTACGAGGGGCACATCGCGGGTGTCGGGGACGCGGTGGCCGGGCGGCCGCTGCGCTCCCGGGCGATCCGGCTGATGCAGGCGGCCGCGCGCCGGGAACTGGCCGAGCGGCGGGCCGCGGTGGTGCGCGCGGTACGGGCCGTCGTACCCGATCTGGAGTTCGTCAACGGCGGCGGCACGGGCAGTGTGCAGCACACCGCCGCCGAGGACGCAGTGACCGAGATAGCGGCCGGTTCGGGCCTGTACGTGCCCCGGCTCTTCGACAACTACACGTCGTTCACCGGCCGTCCGGCGGCTCTGTTCGCCCAGCCCGTGGTACGGCGGCCGGGGGTCGGGGTCGTCACCGTGCTCGGCGGCGGCTATCCGGCCTCCGGCGCCGCCGGCCCCGACCGGCTGCCGGTGCCGTACCTGCCTCAGGGCCTGGCGTACGACCCCCAGGAGGGCCCCGGCGAGGTGCAGACCCCGCTGCTCGGCTCGCCCGCCGACGACCTCCTCATCGGCGACAAGGTGTGGTTCCGGCACGCCAAGGCGGGCGAGCTGTGCGAGCGGTTCGACGCCCTCCACCTGATCGAGGGGGACACGGTCACCGCGACCGTGCCCACCTACCGGGGCGAGGGACACACGTTCCTCTGAGACTCCCTACAGCGGTGTGACGTACGCGCCCGCGATTCCGCCGTCCACCAGGAAGTCGGTGGCGTTGACGAAGGAGGAGTCGTCGCTGGCCAGGAAGGCGACGGCGGCGGCGATCTCCTCGGCCTCGGCGAACCGCCCGACCGGGATGTGGACGAGCCGGCGGGCGGCCCGCTCGGGGTCCTTGGCGAACAGCTCCTGCAGCAGCGGGGTGTTGACCGGCCCCGGGCAGAGCGCGTTGACGCGGATGCCCTCCCGGGCGAACTGCACGCCCAGTTCCCGGGACATGGCGAGGACGCCGCCCTTGGAGGCCGTGTACGAGATCTGGCTCGTCGCCGCGCCCATCCGAGCCACGAAGGACGCGGTGTTGATGATGGAGCCCTTGCCCTGGCGCCGCATGTAGGGAATCGCGGCCTTGCAGCACAGGTAGACGGAGGTGAGGTTGACCTCCTGGACGCGCTTCCAGGCCTCCAGTCCGGTCTCCAGGATGGAGTCGTCGTCGGGCGGGGAGATGCCGGCGTTGTTGAAGGCGACGTCGACGCTGCCGTAGGTGTCGTACGCCGTCCTGAACAGCGCCTCGACCTGCTCGGGGTCGGTGACGTCGACCTTCACGAAGAGCCCGCCGACCTCGTCGGCGACGGCCTTGCCGCGGGCCTCGTCGACGTCCGCGCAGACTACGTGGGCGCCTTCGGAGGCGAGCCGGCGGGCGGTGGCGAGTCCGATGCCGCTGCCGGCTCCGGTCACGACGGCGGTACGGCCGACCAGGCGGCGGCAAACACTGTTGTCGGTCACTGTGCGGGGCCCTCCGTGCTGGGGGAGACGTTGCTGATGAAGACGTTCTTGGTTTCGGTGAAGGCGGTCAGGGCGTCGGGGCCCAGCTCGCGGCCGAGGCCGGACTGCTTGTAGCCGCCGAACGGGGTCCAGTAGCGGACGCTGGAGTGGGAGTTGACGGACAGGTTGCCCGCGCGGACGGCCTGGGAGACGCGCAGGGCGCGGCCGAGGTCCCGGGTCCACAGGGAGCCGGAGAGGCCGTAGGGGGTGTCACCCGCGAGGCGGATCGCATCCTCCTCGTCGGTGAAGGGGAGCAGGACGGCGACCGGTCCGAAGATCTCCTCGCGGGCCGCCCGGCTGTCCGGCCGCTCCCCCGTCAGGACCGTCGGCGGGAACCAGAAGCCGGGGCCGTCGGGGGCGCTGCCACGCAGGGCGGGGGCGTCCTCGGGGACGTACGACCGTACGCGGTCGAGCTGCTGACGGGAGATCAGCGGCCCCATCTGGGTCTTCTCGTCGGCCGGATCGCCCACGACCACGGAGGCCAGGGCGTCGGCGAGGAACGCGCGGGCCTCCTCCAGTACCGGCTCCTGCACCAGGATGCGGGTGCGGGCGCAGCAGTCCTGGCCGGAGTTGTCCAGGAAGGAGAAGGGGTCGAGGGCGGCGGTGAGGTCGGCGTCGGCGAAGACGATGTTGGGGCTCTTGCCGCCGAGTTCGAGGGTGACCGGCTTGACGAGCCGCGCGCAGCGCTCCATGACCTCGCGGCCGGTGCGGGTGGAGCCGGTGAACACGATCTTGGCGACGTCCGGGTGGTCCACCAGGGCGCGTCCGGCGGTGCGGCCGTGGCCGGGCAGCACCTGGAAGACGTGCTCGGGCAGGCCCGCCTCCAGGGCGAGTTCGGCGAGGCGGAGTGCGGTGAGCGGGGTGGTCTCGGCGGGCTTGAGGACGACCGCGTTGCCTGCCGCGAGCGCCGGGAAGGAGCCCCAGGCGGCGATCGGCATCGGGAAGTTCCAGGGAGCGATCACGCCGACGACCCCGAGGGGTTCGAGGAAGGTGACGTTCCAGCCGCCAGGTACCGGGATCTGCTGGCCGAGGAGGCGTTCGGCGCCGCCGGCCGAGTACAGCAGCAGGTCACGGGCGTTGCCGGCCTCCCAGCGGGCATTGCCGACGGTGTGCCCGGCCTCGCGGACCTCCAGCTGGGCGAGTTCCTCGAGGTGCGCGTCGACCACGTCCGCGAAGCGGCGCAGCAGCCGGGCCCGGTCGGCGGGGGCGAGGGCGGCCCACTTCTGCTGGGCGCGTACGGCCCGTACGACGGCGGCGGCCACGTCCTCCTCGCTCGCGGCGGGGACGGTGGCGAGGACCTCTTCCGTGGCGGGGTTGAGGACCTTCAACTCGTCTGATTCGGACACGAATTGACCTTTCACAGGCGTTCGAAGGAGCGGCGCAGCTCCCAGTCGGTGACCGCGGCGTCGAAGGCCTCCAGTTCGACGCGCGCCATGTTGCGGTAGTGGGCCACGACCTCGTCGCCGAAGGCGGCCTTGGCGATCGGGCTGTTCTCCCAGAGTTCGGCGGCTTCACGGAGGGTGGTCGGGACGTGCGCGAAGTCGGCGGTGTAGGCGTTTCCCGGGCAGGGCTCGGGGAGTTCGAGCTTCTGCTCGATGCCGTACAGGCCGGCGGCGACCAGCCCCGCCACGGCGAGGTAGGGGTTGACGTCGCCGCCGGGGAGGCGGTTCTCGAAGCGCAGGGAGCGGCCGTGGCCGACCACGCGCAGGGCGCAGGTGCGGTTGTCGTGGCCCCAGGCGACAGCGGTCGGCGCGAAGGAACCGGGCTGGAACCGCTTGTAGGAGTTGATGTTCGGGGCGTACAGGAGCGAGAAGTCGCGCAGGGCGGCGAGCTGACCGGCGAGGAAGTGCCGCATGACGTCGGACATTCCGTCGCCGTCGGCCATCGCGTTGCTTCCGTCGGCGTCGGCGAGCGAGAGGTGGATGTGGCAGGAGTTGCCCTCGCGCTCGTTGTACTTGGCCATGAAGGTGATCGAGACGCCTTCCTGGGCGGCGATCTCCTTGGCGCCGGTCTTGTACAGCGCGTGCTGGTCGCAGGTGACCAGGGCCTCGTCGTAGCGGAAGGCGATCTCGTGCTGGCCGGGGTTGCACTCGCCCTTGGCGGACTCGACGGTCAGGCCCGCGCCGGCCATGTCGTTGCGCAGCCGGCGCAGCAGGGGCTCGATGCGGCCGGTGCCGAGGATGGAGTAGTCGATGTTGTACTGGTTGGCGGGCGTGAGCGCCCGGTAGCCCGCGTCCCACGCCTCCTCGTAGCTGTCCTTGAAGACGATGAACTCCAGCTCGGTGCCGACCTGGGCGGTGTAGCCGAGCTCGGCGAGCCGCTCCAGTTGCTTGCGCAGGATCTGGCGGGGCGCGGCGACGACCGGGGAGCCGTCGTTCCAGGCGAGGTCGGCGACGAGCAGGGCGGTGCCGGGGTGCCAGGGGATGCGGCGCAGGGTGGCGAGGTCGGGGCGCATGGCGAAGTCGCCGTAGCCCCGCTCCCAGGAGGACATCGCGTAGCCGTCGACGGTGTTCATCTCGGTGTCGACGGCGAGGAGGTAGTTGCACCCCTCGGTGCCGTGGTGCAGGACCTCGTCGAGGAAGAACCGGGCGGCGAACCGCTTGCCCTGCAGCCGCCCTTGCATATCGGGGAACGCCAGGACGACAGTGTCGATCTCACCGCTCGCGACGAGGGCGTGCAGTTCCTCGACGCTGAGCGGGGGTGTGCGGTCTGCCACGGGAGAGCCTCCTTCGGCGCCTTCGCGCTTTTTCGGCCGGGCCGGGAGCCATAAGGTATTGCTCAGAACCATTGCTTGGGAAGGGGGTACGGCCGGATGTCCTGGGAGAGTGACGCTCAGGGGGTGGGTGACCGGCTCGCTCCGGTGCTGCGGCCGGTGCGGGCGGGCAACGGCTTCGAGGAGGCGCTGGAGCAGATCCTCCAGGTCGTGCGGCTCGGCCTGGTGCCGGGCGGCGAGCGGCTGCCGGCCGAGCGGGAGCTGGCGGAGCGGCTCGGGATCAGCCGGGTGACGCTGCGCGAGGTACTGAAGGTGCTGCAGGACCAGGGTCTGGTGGAGGCGCGGCGCGGGCGCTACGGCGGAACGTTCGTGCTGCCGCGCACGGACGCGGGCGGCGAGGACGAGCTGCGGCGGCGGATCGCCGAGGTCGACATCGAGGACGTGCTGCGGTTCCGCGAGGTGCTGGAGGTGGGCGCGGCCGGGCTGTGCGCGGCGCACGGGCTGACCGACGAGCAGGCGGACCGGCTGCGCGAGGCGCTGGCCCGCACGCAGGACGCCCCGCTGACGGACTACCGGCGCCTGGACACCCTGCTCCACCTGACCCTCGCCGAGCTGTGCGGATCCCCGTCCCTGACCGCGCAGTACGCGGCGGTGCGGGCCACGGTGAACGACCTGCTCGACTGCATCCCGCTGCTGGTGCGCAACCTGGAGCACTCCCAGCGCCAGCACACCGCGCTGGTGGAGGCGGTGCTGGACGGGGACGCGGACGGCGCGCGGGAGATGATGCGCGAGCACTGCGGGGGCACGGCGGCGCTGCTGCGGGGCTTCCTGGCGTGAGGCGACTCTGGAAAGGTATAGGAGTGAACCTTTGGCTTCCGTGGAGGGCGGCATGACCGTACGACCGCTGATCGGGATCAGCACCTATCTGGAGTCCGGCGCGCGCTGGGGCGTGTGGGAGCTGGACGCCGCGCTGCTGCCGGCCGGCTATCCACGGCTGGTGCAGCGGGCCGGCGGGCTGGCCGCGATGCTGCCGCCGGACGCGCCGGAGCGCGCCGCGGAGACGGTGGCCCGGCTGGACGGGCTGGTGATCGCCGGCGGCCCGGACGTGGACCCGGCCCGGTACGGCGCCGAGCGCGAGCCCCGTACCGGTCCGCCCGCCCTGGCCCGCGACGCCTGGGAACTGGCCCTCATCGAGGCCGCGTTGGACGCCGGAACGCCGGTGCTGGGCATCTGCCGGGGCATGCAGCTGCTGAACGTGGCGCTCGGCGGGACGCTGGTCCAGCACCTGGAAGGGCACGCTGAGGTCGTCGGCGTGTTCGGCGGCCACCCGGTCAAGCCGGTTCCGGGGAGCCTGTACGCCGGGATCGTCCCGGAGGAGACCACCGTGCCCACCTACCACCACCAGGCGGTGGACCGGCTCGGCGCGGGACTGGTGCCGTCGGCCCACGCGGCGGACGGCACGGTGGAGGCGGTCGAACTGCCCGCGGACCGGGGCTGGGTGCTGGGCGTGCAGTGGCACCCCGAGATGGGCGAGGACCTGCGGGTGATGCGGGCGCTGGTCACAGCCGCTTCCTGAGCCATTCCAGAGCCGCGTCGCCCTGGGCGCGCTGGAAGGGGCGCAGGGTGGGCAGGCCCGGGGGTGCCGGGTTCAGGGAGCTGCGCAGGAAGTAGCCGGTGAGACCGGCCAGCGCGGCGGTCACGGCGTCCGGGTCGGCGTCCCGGCCGTGGGGGTGCACGGTGAAGACCTCCTCCGGATCGGGCCCGCCCTGCGCCCGCACGCACGGCAGCATGACGAGCAGGTCGAACCAGGGCGCGGCACACATCGCGTGCGGCCAGTCCACGAAGGTGACGCCTCCGTCGGCCGTGAGCAGCACATTGTCCGCGCGCAGGTCGGCATGGGTCAGGGTGTCGCCCGAGGCGCCCTCGGCCCAGCCGGCTTCCAGCGCGGCGAGGTCGGCCAGATGGCCGGCGGTCCAGGCGCCGAGCCGGTCGCGCACGTCCCCGGCCTCGCCGGCGAGCAGCCGGTGCCAGCCGTCGAAGGTGTCGGCCAGCTCCTCGGCGACGGGCGGGACGTCGATGGGGCACGGCGTGCCGGTGCGGCCGAGCACGGTCACGGCGTCGAGCACCCGGCGCAGCTCGGCCGGCCGCCAGGGCACGTGCGGCTGGCGCCCGGCCACCTCCTCGAAGACCAGCGCCACCCAGGTGCCGTCGTCGTACGTCCCGAGCAGCCGGGGCGCGGGTACGGCGGCCGGTAGCGCGGCGGCGATCCGGGCCTCCCGGCGGTGCAGGCCGGGGCTGTGCGGATTGGCCTCGCCGCTCACCGCCTTGACGAACCCGGTGCCGCCCGCCGCGGTGCGCACCCGCGCCGCCACGCCGGGCGAGAAGCCGCCGCGCTGTGTCTCGGACCGTACGACCGGCGCCCCGAGCACCTCGCCGACGGCGTCACGAACGGCGGCCGGGAGGTCTTCCCAGGGGGCGCGGACGCCTGCGGCGGGCGGGGCGGTGAGAGTCATGCGCAGCATGGTGCCGGGTCGCTGCGCGGCTGGGCCAAGGGTTTTTGCGGGGGTTGCCGGGGGCGGGTGCGGGTGTTGGCGGTGCAGCGCCGCCCGGCTGCGAGCCGGTTGCCGAGTGCGGGTGCGTGGTGGGCTGGTCGCGCAGTTCCCCGCGCCCCTTCGGGGCGCTCGCAGCCACAGCCGAGCCGCGGCCCCGTCACCCCCGCGTCAGCGACAGCAGTTCCCGCGCCGGCCCCGTCGGGCGGTGGCCCGTCGGCCAGACCGCGCGCAGGTCCCGGCGGAGCGACACGCCCTCCACCGGGATGCTGACCAGGCGCCGCATCGCCAGCTCCTCCCCCACCGCCAGTTCGCTGAGGACCGAGGGGCCCGCGCCGCTGACGGCGGATGCCTTGACCGCCGTGGTGGAGGACAGCTCGATCAGGGGTCGGGCGAGCCCGCCGAGCGCCGCGTCCAGGACCTGCCGGGTGCCGGAGCCGCGCTCGCGCAGGATCAGCGGGGTGCTCGCCAGCTCCTGCGCCGTCACGGGGCGCCGGCGGCGGGCCCAGGGGTGGCCGGGCGCGGTGACGACGATCAGGCGGTCGTGGGCGATGACTGCGGAGTCCAGACCCGTCGGGACCGACAGACCCTCCACGAACCCGAGGTCCGCCTCCCCGGCCAGCAACAGTTCCGCGACCTTCGCCGAGTTGCCGGCGAGCAGGGACACCGCCGTGTCGGGCCGCTCGGCGTGCAGCGCGAGGAGCCAGCCCGGGAGCAGGTACTCGGCGATGGTCATGCTCGCCGCGACCCTGAGGCGCGAGTCCCGCCGGTCCCGCAGCGCCCGCGCACCCGCGTCGAAGGCCGCCGCCGCCTCGACCACCCGGCGGGCCCAGTCCGTCACCAGGGCGCCCGCGTCCGTGAGCCGGGAGCCGCGGGGCGAGCGGTCGACGAGGGCCACCCCCAGTTGCCGCTCCATGGAACGGATCCGGCTGCTGGCGGCGGGCTGGGTGATGCCGACCTCGCGCGCCGCCGCGCCGAGACTGCCCAGCCGCGCCACCGCCAGCAGCAGCTCCAGCGCCGCCAGGTCGGGCACCCGGTGCGCCAGCGACGCCGGGCGCTCTGGTTCCATGCGGTCCGGTCCCGTGCGCTCTCGCTGCCCCTCCACCTCACTCATAAGGACAGCTTATGCCCTGATAGAAGGGAACTCCCTGGTCAGGCCCGGCCAGTGGCAGGACCGTGGGGACATGGTCACCGCAGCCCAGCCCTTGCCCACCGCTTCCGCCGCCCGCGCCGCCCGGGTCCGCCACCTGGGCCCCAACTGGTACGCCGCCGTCATGGGCACCGCCGTCCTCGGCTCGGCCGGCGTCGCGCTGCCCGCACACGCGGCGGCTCTGCGCGATGTCTTCGCCGGCGCCTGGGCGGTGTCCCTGCTCCTGCTGGTGACCCTGCTCGCGGCCCGGGTCCTGCACTGGGCCCATCACCGCGACCGGGCCCGCGCGGATCTGCTGGACCCGGCCATGGCTCCCTTCTACGGCTGCCTGTCGATGGCCCTGCTGGCGGTCGGCGGCGGTGCGATGACGGCGGGGAAGGACATGGTCGGCGCACAAACGGCCGTCGCCCTGGACGCCGTACTGTTCACCGCGGGCACGGCGGTCGGGCTCGCGGCCGCCGTGACCGTGCCGTACCTGATGGCCGTACGGCATCGCGTCGAGCCCGCGCAGGCGATCCCCGCCTGGCTGCTGCCGCTGGTCGCGCCGATGGTCTCGGCCGCGCTCGGCCCGCTGCTGGTGCCGCATCTGCCGGCCGGGCAGCCTCGCGAGACCCTGCTGCTGGCCTGCCTCGCCCTGTTCGGCCTGAGCCTGCTGGCGACGCTGCTGATGCTGCCGCTGGTCTTCGCCCGGCTCGTCTCGGGCCCGCTGCCGCTCGCGCTCACCCCGACCCTGTTCCTGGTCCTGGGCCCGCTCGGGCAGTCCACCACGGCGGTCGGCAAGATCGCGGACGCGGCCCCGGGGGTGGTACCGGCGCCGTACGGCCGTGGCCTCGATGTGTTCTCCGTCCTGTACGGGGTGCCGGTCATGGGGTTCGCGCTGCTGTGGCTGGCGCTGGCCCTCGCGCACGTGGTGCGGGCCCGCCGGCAGGGGATGGGATTCGCGCTGAGCTGGTGGGCGTTCACCTTCCCGGTGGGCACGTGTGTCACCGGCGCCATGGCGCTGGCCCGGCACACCGGTCTGGCGGCCTACGACGCGCTGGCCGTCGCGCTGTACGCCCTGCTCGCCGCCGCCTGGGCGGCGGCCGCCACCGGCACCGTACGCGGTCTGCTCAGCGGTGAGCTGCTCGCAGCGCCTCGGACAGCACCCGGGGCGCCTCGGCCAGCGACGGGCCGTACCAGGTCAGGTGCCGCCCGCTGACCAGGGCGCAGGGCAGGCCGGGGAAGGCCTCCGGGCCGTCGTCGGCGGCGAAGCGGTAGGGCTCGTCGGGCAGCACCACCAGGTCCGGGGCCGCCGCCCGCAGTTCGTCCAGGGGGACGCGGGGGTAGCGGTCGGGGTGCGCGGCGTACACGTGGTCGACGCCGAGCCGGGCCAGGACGTCACCGGCGAACGTGTCCCGGCCGAGGACCATCCAGGGCCGCCGCCAGACCGGTACGACCGCCATCCTGCGCTCGGCCGGCTCCGGCAGCGCGTCCCAGGCCGCCCGCGCCTCCTGAAGCCAGCGGGGCCGCCCCGGCGCACCGCACGCGCCGAGCACCCGCGCCAGCTCGGCGAAGGCCTGCGGCACGCTGCGCACCTCGGTGACCAGCACCTCCAGGCCCGCCGCGCGCAGGGTGTCCAGGTCCGGGGCGCGGTTCTCCTCCTCGTTGGCGATCACAAGATCGGGGGCGAGGGCGAGGATGCGGTCGAGCTTGGGGTTCTTCGTCCCACCGACCCGGATGGCGTCGAGGCCGGCCGGGTGGGTGCACCAGTCGGTGACGCCGACGAGGACTCCGGGCAGGGTGACGGCCACGGCCTCGGTGAGGGAGGGGACCAGGGAGACGACCCGCACTAACGGGACCGGTCCTGAACGGCCTCGATGTGCTCCGCCACGGCCACCACGATCACCCGCGTGTCCGGCACCGTTGCCCGCCACCGGTGCCGCACCCCGCCCGTCAGATACAGGGTGTCGCCGCGCCCGAGGCGGTACGCACGCCCCTCCGCCTCGATCTCCACCGCGCCGTCGGCGACGTACATCAGCTCGTCGTTGCGGTGCTGGAACTCCCGGCCGGCGTCGTGGTCGCCGGTGAACTCGGAGGCGTGCAGCTGGTGGTGGCCGCGCACCAGGGAGCGGGTCCGGGGCGCGAGGTCGCCCTCGGTGGCCGGGTCGGCGCGGACGACGTCCACGCTGGCCGCCGGGTCGGCGGCGGCGAGGAGTTCGACGGCCGTGGTGCGCAGGGCGTCGGCCAGCTTCTCCAGTGAGGTGCGGCTGGGGCGGGCCCGGTCGTTCTCGACCTGGCTGAGGAAGGGCACCGACAGACCGCTGCGCTCGG
Source organism: Streptomyces sp. NPDC001393 (assembly GCF_053597455.1). Lineage (NCBI taxonomy): Bacteria > Bacillati > Actinomycetota > Actinomycetes > Kitasatosporales > Streptomycetaceae > Streptomyces > Streptomyces sp. NPDC001393. The sequence goes on along the minus strand of NZ_JBSFIH010000003.1, from coordinate 218,097 downwards.
CCACGACGGCGAGGGTCAGCTCCAGGGCACGGCGGCGCCGCCGGACGGCCGCGCCGACCCGCACGGGCTGTTCTTTGTGGTCGCCCATCGCTCCGGCTCCCTCCCTGGCTCGTCGTGCCCCTGTACGGGTGCCCGGCTCGGGGCACACCTCTTCTGATGACTTCTCTGCACCCTACGCATGTTCGGCAAACCGTTTCACGCCGCAGTCACATACCCGACATGCTGCCGAGACCCCACCCTCATGGTTCGCGCCAGCGTGACGGGCCTCCGGCTGGTCGTGGGCGGGTTCGGGCCAGGGTGCATATGCCGACCAGCAGGGGCGGGAAACCAGGCCGGGGCCAAGGTTCGTCACCCGACGTGATTGGCCGGATCCTTGCCGTACCGGTGAAGTGCGCCTGGAGAACTCGAAGATACCGCGAGGGGCGGGCCGCGCCGGACGCTTTGTCGCATCCGGCGCCGCCCGCCCCTCGGGTGGCGGTCCGGGCCAGTCGTCAGGTCACCCGGCCGCCAGGCTCCCGGCGCACTCGGCCGCCATGCTCCGGCTCATCCGGTGGCCTGGCTCCTCGCGTCCTTCCTGGCGACCGGGGCCCACTTGTCGACCAGGCCGGGGTGCTCGCGCAGCCAGCCGCGGACGGCGTCCTGCTCCTTGCCCTTGCCGGCCTGCTGGATCCGCGCCTCCAGTCCGGTGAGCTGCTGCTCGGTCATGGAGAAGTCCTTCAGCCAGCGGCCCACCTGCGGGTTGTCCTGGGCGAAGCCCTTGCGGGCCAGGGTGTGCACGCCGTCTCCGCCGCCCCAGGCACCCTGGGGGTCCTTGAGCTTCTTCAGGTCGTAGTCGCTGTAGGCCCAGTGCGGGGACCACAGGGTGACGACGACCGGCTGCTTCCTGGCGTAGGCGCGCTTGAGCTCGGCGAGCATGGCCGGGGTGGAGCCGTCGATCACCTGGTACGTGCCGTCGAGGCCGTACTCCCTGAGGACCTTGCTCTTGAGCAGGCCCATCTCGCCGGCGCTGGGCTCGATGCCGACGATCTTCCCGCCGAACTCGGCGGCGTGGGCCTTCAGGTCCGCCAGGGAGTTCACGTCCTTCACATAGGACGGGACGGTCAGCTCCAGGGAGGTCGGGCCGTACCACTTGCCGAGGTCGTCGAGCTGCCTGCCGTACTTCTTCCAGTACTCGGCGTGGGTGGTGGGCAGCCAGGAGTCGGTCTCGAAGTCGAGCTGGCCGGTGGCGAGGCCGGTGTAGAGGGGGCCGGCGGCGTACTGGGTGGTGGTGACCTTGAAGCCGCGCTCCTCCAGCAGTTCCTTCCAGAGGAAGGTCGAGGCGATGCCCTCGTCCCAGGGGATGTAGCCGATCCTGATCTCCTTGCCCTTGCCGACGTCGGTGCCGGAGGCCTCGGAGGAGCTGCCGGCGGGCGAGCCGAAGACGCCCATGCCGCCCGCGACGAGTGCGAGGACGACCACGCCGACGACCGCGACCGCCGGGCGCGGCCGGTACGACCACGCGCGCGTGCGGGTCTTCGCGGCGGCCCTGCGGCCCAGCGGGGAGAGCTCGGTGCCGAGGGCGCCGGTGATGCGGTCCAGGTAGATGGCGAGGACGACGATGCCGACGCCCGCCTCGAAGCCGTAGCCGATGTCGAGCTGGCCGATGGCCTCGTTGACGGCGCCGCCGAGGCCGCCGGTGCCGACCATGCCGGCGATGACGACCATGGACAGGCCCAGCATGATCACCTGGTTGACGCCGGCCATGATGGTCGGCAGGGCGAGCGGCAGCTGGACGCGCCACAGGATGTCGCGCGGGGCGGTGCCGAACGCCTCGGCGGCCTCGACCAGTTCGGCGTCGACCTGGCGGATGCCGAGCTCGGTCATGCGGACGCCCGGGGCGAGCGCGAAGATCAGGGTGGCGACGACGCCCGCGGCGGTGCCCAGGCCGAAGAACAGCATGGCCGGGATCAGCAGGACCATCGACGGCATGGTCTGGAGCAGGTCCAGGACGGGCCGTACGGCCGCGCTGACCGCCTTGGAGCGGGCCGCCCAGATGCCCAGCGGGAGGGAGATCACCAGCGCGATCACGGTCGCCACCAGGACCAGGGCGAGCGTGGACATGGCCTGGTCCCACAGGGCGAGCGAGTCGACCAGGGCGAATCCGGCGAAGGCGAGGACGCCGGCGGTGAGGCCGCGCAGCCACCAGGCGATGACGGCGAGGATGCCGGCCATGAGCAGCGGCTGGGGCGCGCCGAGCACGGCGTCGATGCCGTTGTACATGCCCTCCATGACGGCCTTGACGGCGTCGAAGAGCCAGGAGAGGTGGTCGACCAGCCAGTTGACGCCGGAGTCGACCCAGTCGCCGAGGTGGATCCTAGGCACGGCCGATCACCTTCCCCTCCGGGCGGTCGCAGGGCGCGGGACCGGCCGTCTCGTCACCGAGAAAGCCGACCAGCCGCTGCCTCGGGACGACCCCGATGACCTTGTTCGCCTCGTCCACCACGCTGACGCGGTGCGACAACCGGGCGCTGATCGCGCACAGTTCGGCGAACGGCGTCTCGCGCCTCGCGGTCTCGCAGCCGCACAGGGGTGCGTCGGCCGTGACCGAGGTGTCCATGAGGGCGCCCGCCGTCAGCACGCGGGAGCGGTCGACGTCCTGGATGAAGGAGGCGACGTAGTCGTTGGCGGGGCGCAGCAGGATGTCCTCGGCGGTGCCGGTCTGCACGATGCGGCCGTCGCGCATCACGGCGATGCGGTCGCCGAGCCGCATGGCCTCGTTGAGGTCGTGGGTGATGAAGACGATGGTCTTCTTCAGGGTCTGCTGCAGTTCGAGCAGCTGGTCCTGCATGTCGCGGCGGATCAGCGGGTCCAGGGCGCTGAAGGACTCGTCCATCAGCAGCAGGTCGGCGTCGGTGGCGAGGGCGCGGGCGAGGCCGACGCGCTGCTGCATGCCGCCGGAGAGTTCGTCGGGCCAGGACTTCTCCCAGCCGGCCAGTCCGCACAGGGCGAGCGCCTCGTCGGCGCGGCGCTCGCGCTCGGCGCGGGGCACGCCCTGCACTTCCAGGCCGTAGGCGGCGTTGTCGCGGACGCTGCGGTGCGGGAACAGCGCGAAGTGCTGGAAGACCATGCTGATCTTCTTCGAGCGCAGCTCGCGCAGTGCGCGGGCGCTGAGCGCGGTCAGGTCCTGGCCGTCGAAGCGGACGCTGCCCGCGGTCGGCTCCAGCAGGCCGTTGAGCATGCGCAGCAGGGTGGACTTGCCGGAGCCCGACAGGCCCATGACGACGAAGATCTCGCCCGCCCCGACGCGGAAGGAGGCGTCGATCACGGCGGCGGTGGTGCCGTCGGCGCGCAGCTCCTTCCGGTCCGCGCCCTGCCGCAGGCGTTCCACCGCTCGGTCCGGTCGTCTGCCGAACACCTTGAACAGGTGCTCGGCCTCAAGCCTGGGTTGCACGCGTACCTCTCGTCTCGGGGACATGCCAGAGGCCGCGCCTCCCCGGGATCGACATGGTCAAACTTTTAAGTGGCTCACCTCACAGGCGGGGTCTACGATGCGCGCCTACCGCAGTTGAGGGGGGCAACCTGTGGAACGACCCGACGACCGAGTCCCGTCCGCGTTCCGTTTCGCCACGGAGCTCGTCGCGTGGGTGGCCACGCCCTGGGCCCTGGCCGGGTACTCCTGGCCGCTGGCCGTGCTGGCTCCGGTGGTGCTCATCGGCCTGCCGGCACTCTTCTCCACTCCGGGCGACAAGAACAAGGTGGTCCTGCCCGTCCCGGGCTGGGTCACCATCGCGTTCGTGCTCCTGCAGCTCGCGGCCGCGGTGGCCTCAGCGTGGTGGCTGTGGCCGGCCTGGGCCGCCGTGCCGGTGACCCTGCTGGCCGGCGCGGCGCTCGTCACGGAGCGACCCCGCTGGAGGTGGCTGCTGTCGCTGACCGGGTGACTGTCGGTGCGGTGCGGCATGATGCGAGCGTGACCGGACGACTCATGCTCCTCGACACCGCATCGCTGTACTTCCGCGCCTACTTCGGCGTCCCGGACTCCGTGAAGGCACCGGACGGCACGCCCGTGAACGCCGTGCGCGGGCTGCTGGACTTCATCGACCGGCTGGTCCGGGACCACCGGCCGCAGCAGCTGGTGGCCTGTATGGACGCCGACTGGCGGCCGCAGTGGCGGGTGGACCTCATCCCCACCTACAAGGCGCACCGGGTCGCCGAGGAACACGAGGGCGCGCCGGACGAGGAGGAGGTGCCGGAGACCCTCTCCCCGCAGGTGCCGGTCATCGAGGACGTGCTGGACGCGCTCGGCATCGCCCGGGTCGGCGTCGCGGGGTACGAGGCGGACGACGTGATCGGCACGTTCACCGCGCGCGCCGAGGGCCCGGTGGACATCGTCACCGGCGACCGAGATCTGTACCAGCTGGTGGACGACGCACGCGGCATCCGGGTGCTCTATCCGCTGAAGGGCGTCGGCACGCTGCAGCTGACCGACGAGGCGGTGCTGCGCGAGAAGTACGGGGTCGACGGGCGGGGGTACGCGGATCTGGCGCTGCTGCGCGGCGACCCGAGCGACGGCCTGCCGGGCGTGGCCGGGATCGGCGAGAAGACGGCCGCCAAGCTGCTCGCCGAGTTCGGCGACCTGGCCGGGATCCTGGCGGCGGTCGACGACCCGCGGGCCAGGCTCACGCCGTCGCAGCGCAAGCGGCTCACCGAGGCCGCCCCGTACCTCGCGGTGGCGCCGAAGGTGGTGCGGGTGGCGGACGACGTTCCGCTGCCGGACGTCAACACGGCGCTGCCGCGCGCCCCGCGGGACCCGGCGGCCCTGGAGCAACTGGCCGTGCGATGGGGGCTCGGCGGCTCCCTGCAGCGGCTGCTGACCACGCTCGCCGAGGGACCGGCGTGACCCCTTGACCGGAATATTCCGGCAAAGGGCCCTCCGCCGGTGTTCGAGAAAGGATCGACCGCAGAGCGGGATGCTAAGTTAGGTAAACCTAACCATCTTGCTGGAGGTCGTGATGGCAGAGCGTCCGGTGCGAAAGCCGCGCAAGACCCGCACCGCCCATGTGGTCCGCACCGAGCGGCTGACCCCGCACATGCAGCGCGTGGTGCTCTGCGGCGAGGGCCTGGCCGACTTCGCGGCGGACACCTGCACGGACCACTATGTGAAGCTGCTCTTCGGCCCCGAGGGCGTGACCTACCCGGAACCCTTCGACCTGGAGCGGATCCGCGCGCAGTTCCCGCGGGAGCAGTGGCCGGTGACCCGGACCTACACCGTGCGCGCCTGGCACGCCGAACAGCGCGAGCTGACCCTGGACTTCGTCGTGCACGGCGACGAGGGCCTGGCGGGCCCGTGGGCCACCCGGGTGCAGCCCGGTGAGACCGTGCGCTTCATGGGCCCGGGTGGCGCCTACGCCCCCGACCCCGCGGCCGACTGGCATCTGCTCGCCGGTGACGAGAGCGCGCTGCCCGCGATCGCCCGGTCCCTGGAGGCACTGCCCGCCGGCGCCCGCGCCCATGCCTTCGTGGAGGTGTCCGGCCCCGGCGAGGAGCAGAAGATCGACTCCGAGGTGGAGGTCGTCTGGCTGCACCGCGGGGACCGGCCGGTCGGCGAGGCACTGCTGGAGGCCGTACGCGCGTTTCAGTTCCCCGAGGGCCGGGTGCAGGCGTTCGTGCACGGCGAGGCGGGCTTCGTGAAGGAGCTGCGCCGGCTGCTGCGGGTCGAGCGGGACATCCCGCGCGAGGACCTGTCGATCTCCGGCTACTGGCGGCTGGGCCACAACGAGGACGGCTGGCAGGCCTCCAAGCGGGAGTGGAACGCCCGTATCGAGGCCGAGCAGGAGAGCGGCGCGGCGGCCGCCTGAGAGCGCCTCCCGCTCAGGTCTCGTTGATCCTGCCGAACGGGATGTGCACGCTCGGCGTGGTCCGGGACGTGCTCTGCAGGTGTGTCACCTGGTCGTCGAAGAAGATGTGGGGCCTGAGCACCTTCATGACGGCGCCCTTCTCGATGCCTCCGAGGAAGAAGGCGCCGTTGACCGTCACGCCCCACTGCTTCAGGCTCCGTACGGCCCGCTCGTGGGCCGGTGCGGCGCGCGCGGTCACGATGGAGACGTGCACCCGGCTCGGATGGTCCGGGTCGGTCCTGCGCCGCTCCTCCTCCCGGCGCTGTATCCGGTTCACCCCGGCGAGGAAGTCCCGCAGCGGTCCCGGGTCGTGCGGGGTCGCGGCGTTCCGGGTCTCGTGCGCGCGGAACTCCTCCAGACCGCCGGACTGGTAGACCTGCTCGGCGGCGTCACTGGCGAGCACCCCGTCGAAGTCGAACGCGATCCGCAGTTCCCGGTCGTCCGGGTCGTCCGCGTACGACGATCCGAGCACATGCCCGGCCGGCAGGCCGGCCGCGACCGCCTCGCGCACGTCGTCGCCGTTCGCGGACAGGAACAGCGACATGTTCAGCGCGGTCATGAACGCGTACGGCGCCCTGCCCTGCATGAACACCGCCCGGGTGACCGGCAGTTCATGGGCCGCGATCGACCGCATGACCCTCAGGCCCGTGTCCGGGTCGTTGCGGGAGAGGATGATGACCTCGACGAGCGGGTCTCCCGGCTCGCCGAGGTCGTTCAGCGACAGCAGCCTGCGGATGAACGCGAACGCGACCCCGGGCCGGAGCGTGTTGTCCACGTTCTCCTCCTGGTAGGCCCGGTAGGCCTCCTCGCCCTGCTCGCGGAAGACCGCGTCCGACTCCCGCAGGTCGAACAGGGCGCTGGAGGCGACACCGACGACGAGCCGGTTCGCGAGGTCGTAGGGCGGCATGTCCTACATCATCACACCGGCTGCCGCGTGCGCGTTCACACCGACCGCTGGTAGGAGCGGAAGGTGCGGATCGACAGCCACACCGCGGCGACCGCCAGCGCGAGCAGCGCGCCGCCGCGCGTGAGGACGCCACCCCAGTCGGGATGCTCGGACATCGCCGAACGGCCCGCCACCATGGCCCAGTTGAGCGGGTTGAAGTCGGCGATGTGCCGCATCCAGCCGGGCATCTGGGAGGGTGCCATGAAGGCGCTGGAGAGGAAGGTCAGCGGCAGCAGCAGGAAGGTGTTGATGCCGATGATCGACTCCCGTTCACGCACGAGCATGCCGAGCGCGTTGGACAGGGCCCCGAAGACCGTGCCGAGCAGGACGGAGGCGAGGACCAGGATCGCGATGCCGCCGGCGCCGCCGGGGTAGTCCGCGCCGCCCAGCAGGCCGAGTAGCACGATGACCACCGACTGGAACGCCGTGACCAGACCGTTGTTGACGACGTTGCCGTTCATCAGCGCGGCCCGGCTGACCGGGGTGGTCAGGAACCGGTCCAGGGTGCCGCGCTGGATCTCCTCCAGGGTGCCCATGCCGGCCCACATGTTGGAGCCGAGGGCGCTCATCACCACCACGCCCGGCACCAGGTAGTCCAGGTACGAGGTGGTGCCGAAGCCGCCCAGTTCGACGACCTTCTTGAACAGGCTGCCGAACAGGAACAGCCAGATCACCGGCTGGATCAGGGTGATGACCGCATAGGCGGGCTGCCGTGCGAACACCCGCAGCTGACGCTGGGTCATGTACCAGGTCTGGGTGAGGGCCGCGCTCATCGCACACCTCCGGCGGGCACGGCCGCCATCTCCGCCTCCGCCTCCGCGTACCGGCGGCCGGCGTGGCGCAGATAGACGTCGTCCAGCGAGGGCCGGGCGACGGTGGCCGAGGAGACGGTGACCCCGGCCCGGTCCAGCGCGGCGAGCAGGGCGGGCACCGCGGCCGCCCCGTCGTCGGCGCGGACGCTGATCCGGCGCCCCTCGCACAGCGCCTCGTGCACCCCGGGCAGCGCGGTCAGGGCGCCGGTGAGCAGGGTGCGGCCGGTCTCGCCGACCGGCTCGCCCAGCTCCAGGTGGACGGCGTCGCCGCGCAGTTCGCCCTTGAGGGCGTCCGGGGTGCCCTCGACCACGATCCGGCCGCGGTCGACGATCGCGATGCGCTCGGCGAGCCGGTCGGCCTCCTCCAGGTAGTGCGTCGTGAGCAGGATGGTCAGACCCTCCTCGCCGGCCAGCCGGCCGATCTCCTCCCACATCGCGGTGCGCGCCTCCGGGTCGAGGCCGGTGGTCGGCTCGTCCAGGAAGAGCACCTCGGGCCGGTGGACCAGCCCGAGGGCGACGTCCAGGCGGCGCCGCATGCCGCCCGAGTAGCCCTTGACCGGGCGGCGGGCGGCGTCGGCGAGGCTGAACCGCTCCAGCAGTTCCGCCACCCGGTGGTTCAGTGCGCTGCCGGTCAATCCGTAGAGGCGGCCCTGGAGTTGGAGGTTCTCCCGGCCGGTCGCGACCGGGTCGGCGCCGGACTGCTGGGCGACCACGCCGATCGCGCGGCGTACCCGGTCGGGGTGGCGCAGCACGTCGTGACCGGCGACGGTCGCGGTGCCGGAGTCGGGGCGGGCCAGGGTGGTGAGGATCTTGACGGTGGTGGACTTGCCTGCGCCGTTGGGGCCGAGGAGTCCGAAGACGGTGCCCGGTGCCACGGTGACGTCCATGCCGCTCAGGGCGGTGACGTCACCGGGGTAGGTCTTGACGAGCCGGCGCGCCTCCACTGCGGGCGCACGGGTGTTCATGACGACTGCTCTCCTGTGTGGGTGAGGGACGGAAGATCCACGTGAAGAGCGCCGGGCTATCCTGGGTGTGCCGCACCTCGATGGCCCGGAGCCGCCGCACGGCGGATCCGCTTCGGGGTTCGAGACCCCGGCGGAGCTGCTGCAACAGCCTGCCGGGGTCGTTCTTCTCAGCTGAAGTCGGCGGGCAGCTCCCCCGTTTCGTGGAAGTGCCGCCATGCCTCGACGCCCGGCAGGGAGCCCTTCCTGATCTCTTCCAGGAAGCCGCGGACCCACTCCGCCTGCGCGAGGATCATGTGCAGCTGGTACTCGGTCTCGACGAGGAAGAGCCGCGGCAGCGTCTCGTACAGCTTCTCCAGCCCTCCCCGCGCACTGGCGGCCTGGACTTCCAGGGCCCTGAGCCGCTCCTGAAGCAGCCGCACCACCTCGTCGGGGTGCAGCGCGCCCACGAGGGACAGGGCGGTCTCGAAGATCGGGTACTCCTTCGCGGGGGCGGCGATGAGGTCCGACAACCACTCGGTCATCTCCTCGCGGCCGGCCGCGGTGAGCCCGTACACCGTGCGCTCGGGGCGGTTGCCCTGCCGTTCCACGTCGGTCACCTCGACGAAGCCGTGCTTTTCGAGGTTCTGCACCACGGTGTAGAGGGAGCCGTAGTTGATCTTGGTGCTGGTGTCCTTGCCCTGACGGCGCAGGGTCTGGGCGATCTCGTACGGATGCATCGGCTTCTGCCACAGGGTCACCAGGACGGCAAGCGCCAGCGGATTGCTGAGCCTGCGGCGCTTTCCCGGCATGGCCACCACCTCGTTCTCGAATATCCGCAGCCGAACATATCGCGTGTGCTCGCGACGGTCAATATTCACGATGTATCGCGTTCAGATCGCTCAGTCGCCGCTCACACCAGTGGCACATCAAGGCCGCCGGCTCCGAGGAGGAGGTCGTCGGCTGGGTCACCCAGTGGCGCAGCGGTTTCCGGCTCGTACCCTTGACCCCGATGAGACGCCGTACGCCACCCCCGCCCGCCCCGCTCCCCCAGCGCGACGGGGTCGACCCCGTGCGGGTGCGGCTGCCGTACGGCGGGACGTGGGCCACCGTGCGGGACCATCTGGTGGAGCGGCTGACGGGTGCCCCGCCCGGCATGGTCGAGGCGATGTTCGACGCCGGGCTGATCGTCGGCTCCGACGGGCGCGCGGTGGCGGCGGACGCGCCGTACGAACCGGGGATGTTCGTGTGGTTCCATCGCGAGCTGCCCGTCGAGGTGCCCGTGCCGTTCCCGGTGGAGGTCGTGTACCGCGATGCGCACATCGTCGTCGCCGACAAGCCGCACTTCCTCGCCACGACCCCGCGCGGCAGCCATGTGGCCGAGACCGCGCTGGCCCGGCTGCGGCGCGAGCTGGACGTCCCGGCGCTGACCGCCGCCCACCGCCTGGACCGGCTCACGGCGGGGCTGGTGCTGTTCACCGTGCGGCCCGAGGAGCGCGGGGCGTACCAGACGCTGTTCCGGGACCGCCGGGTGCGCAAGGAGTACGAGGCGATCGCGCCGTACGACCCCTCGCTCGCCCTGCCACGGACCGTGCGCAGCCGGATCGTGAAGGAGCGCGGGGTGCAGGCGGCCCGGGAGGTCGAGGGCGAGCCGAACGCCGAGACATACGTCGAGCTCGCCGGGCACCGGGGCGGCCTGGCCCGCTACCGGCTCCTGCCGGCGACCGGGCAGACCCATCAGCTGCGGGTGCATCTGAACGCGCTCGGCGTGCCCATCCTCGGCGACCCGCTGTATCCGGAGGTGACCGCCCCGGTGCCGGCCGGTGACTTCCGGCGTCCGCTGCAACTGCTCGCGCGGAGGCTGGAGTTCACCGATCCGGTCACCGGAGCGGAGCACACGTTCGTCAGCGGACGCGTGCTGCGGGCCTGGGAGTCGTACGACGGCTGGGACACCGCCCCGCGCCCCGTGGGGCGGTGTCCCGACGGTTCGGCTACTCGCCCCGCCACCAGTTGAGCAGCCGCCGCCAGATGCCGCGCGGGCGCGCCGCCGGTACCGGAGCCGTGGGGGGTGCGGGGACGACGGGACGCGGGGCGGCGGGGCGGGGCGGGGCGGCCGCGGGCTGCCCGGCCGGCGGCGGGAGGGGCTGCCCGGTGCGCTGCGGCGGGACGGGCACGGGCCCCGGCATGACGTTGACGTCCTGCTGCGGCTTCGGTTCGAAGCGCACGGGCAGGGACACCAGGTGCCGGGAGGCGATGGACGAACGCCAGCGCAGGTTCTCTTCGGGGCAGTCGAGCTGGATGTCGGACAGGCGGATCAGCAGGGCGTCGACGCCGACGTCGGCGATGGCGCGGCCGATGTCCTGGCCGGGGCACTCGTGCGGGCCGCCGCCGAAGGCGAGATGGGAGCGGTTGCCCTGCATGCTCGCCGACAGGTCGGGGCGGATGCGCGGGTCGAGGTTGCCCGGCGCGGGCGCGAAGAGCAGGCCGTCGCCCTTGCGGATGCGCTGCCCGCCCAGCTCGGTGTCCTGCTTGGCGTAGTAGCCGAGGACGGTGCTGAACGGCGGCTCGTCCCACAGGGACTGCTCGATCGCCTCCGGCACGGTCATCTGGCCGCCGCTGAGCTGGGCGCGGAAGCCCGGCTCGGTGAGGACCATGCGCAGCGCGTTGGCGAGGAGGTTCGCGGTGGCCTCGTAGGCCGCGAAGAGGACGAGCCGCAGGTGTTCGCGGACCTCGTCGTCGCTGAGCCCGGCCGGGTGGGTGATGAGGTGACTGGTGAAGTCCTCCTCGGGCCGGGAGCGGCGCCGGGTGGTGAGCCGGCTGAGCGCGTCCATGACGTAGGCGTGGCTCTGGATGGCGGTCTCGGTGCCCTTCAGGGCGTCCCGGGCGGCCTGCACCATCCGGTCGTTGTACTCCTCGGGCATGCCGAGGATCTCGCACATGACGGCCATCGGCAGATGCTCGGCGAACTGGGAGACCAGGTCGGCGCGGCCGCGTTCGCAGAAGCTGTTGACCAGGCCCTGGGTGTGGCGCCCGATGTGGCGGCGCAGGGTGCGGTGGTCGATGGTGACCATGGCCGCGGTGACCGCCGCGCGCAGCCGCTCGTGCTCGTCGCCCTCGGCGTGCGAGCAGATCGGCTGCCAGGCGATGTGCGGCATGAGCGGGTGGTCGGGCTTGACCATGCCCTCCACGAGCGGGGTCCAGATCCGGCTGTCGCGGGTGAACAGGGAGGGGCTGCGCACCAGGTGCTGGTTCTCGGCGTGCCCGAGGACCACCCACATCGGTACGTCGTCGTGCAGCAGCACGGGTGCCACGGCGCCGTGCTGCTCCCGCAGGCGCTCGTAGAGGTCGTCCAGGTCCTCGGCGTCGGGGCCGTAGAGCCGGTGCAGTCCGCCGGGGCCCAGGCGGTGCGCGGGGCAGCCCGGCGGCGGTGCGGGGGTGGGGTCTGTGTCGGTCAGGGACGGGGATTCAGACGTCACGGTCTCGCTCCGGAACGAAAGGATGTGGGGGACGAAAGGGTGTGGGAGACGAATGGGTGTGCGGGGTCGGTCGGCGGGGGGTCAGACGAGGGCGCGGGACAGGGCGATCGAGTGCAGGAAGCGCATCAGGGTCATCAGCACGTCCTTGCTGGAGGCGCGGCGGCGTACGTCGCACTCGATGATCGGGATCTCCGGGGTCAGGTCGAGCGCGGTGCGCAGTTCCTCCAGCGGGTAACGGGGCGCGTCCGGGAAGGAGTTGACGGCGACGACGAAGGGCACGCCGCGCTCCTCCAGGCGGCCCATGACGTCGAAGCTGACCTCCAGGCGCCGGGTGTCGACGAGGACGACCGCGCCGAGCGCGCCCTCGAACAGCCCGTTCCACAGGAACCAGAAGCGCTCCTGGCCGGGGGTGCCGAAGAGGTAGAGCACCAGCTTGTCGGTGATGCTGATGCGGCCGAAGTCCATGGCCACGGTGGTGGCGGTCTTGGACTCGGAGCCGTAGTTGTCGTCCACGCCGATGCCGGCCTGGGTCATGGTCTCCTCGGTGGTCAGCGGTCTGATGTCGCTGACGGAACCGACCATGGTGGTCTTGCCGACGCCGAAGCCGCCCACGATCACGATCTTCACCGCGGTCTCGGCCGTGTGCGGCAGATGGTCCTCGGCGCGTGGTCCGGGGATGGTGTCAGAGCCGTTGAAGTCCATGCATCACCGCTTCGAGGAGTGACCGGTCGGGCACCGCCCGGCGGACGACCGGGGCGCGCACCTGGACCAGTTCGGCCGTGATCAGCTCGGTGAGCAGGACGGTCATCGCGCTGAACGGCAGGTTCAGATAGGCCGAGAGCTCGGCCACGGACAGGGGGTTGGCACACAGCCGCAGGACGGCGGCCTGCTCCGGGGAGGCGGCCATCTGGGGCGCGTCGCGCGCCACGATCAGCGTCACGAGGTCGAGTTCGGCGCGGGCGCCGTCCTCGGAACCGGCGACGGTGTAGAGCCGTTCGGGGTTCTTGGGCTCGGCCTCGCCGTCCGCTGCTTCGGGATCCGGCGTCCGTGGCGGCGGAGGCGGGGGTTCGGGCTTCGGCTCGCGCCGTTTGCGTCGTGGAGGAGTCATACGCCCTGCCCGTTCCGCCGGGGCGGACTGGTGAGATGGGCGCCGATCCGGACGACGAGGTCGCGCATCATGCCGCTCATCCGGCCCGGCTCGCAGGTCACGTCGGCGAGCACGGCGAGGTAGGCGTTGTCGCCGGCGTTCATGAGGTAGAAGTAGCCGCCGTCGATCTCGAAGACGACGACCTGCATGTCGCCGGCGCCGGGGAGTTCCTTGATGATGGCGCCGGCCAGGCTCTGCACGCCCGCGCAGGCGGCGGCCACCCGGTCGGCGGCGTCGGGGTCGCCGCCGTAGCGGGCGATGCGCAGTCCGTCCGCGGAGAGGACCACGATCATCTCGATGCCCGGCACGCCGTCGTTCAGCTGCTTGAGCATCCAGTCGATGTTGCCTCGCTGCTGGATCACTTGAGGTCCCCCTCGTCGTCGGCCGCGGTGGCGCCCTCGACGGGCTCGTCCGCATAGTCGTTGAGCAGGTGCACGTACTTTTCCGGGTGCCTGGTGAAGTCGGTCAGTTCGGGACCGGTGGCGCCCTCGGGCATGCCCTTGCGCAGGCCGTTCCAGAAGTCCTCGATCCCCTGGCCGATCGGCCGCTCCATGAGCTTCTTGCGCTCGGGGTCGATCTCGGGCTCCGGTTCGGGCCTGGGCTGCGACCAGATGCTGGGCCTGCCCTCGCGCTCGGCCTGCTCGACCTCGGCCGCCTCGGCGAAGCGCTGGCTGATCGGCGTCTTCATCCGGCTGCGGCGCTGCGGCAGGCCGCCCGCGGTCCACTCGGTGACCACGGGGACGTCGTCCTCCATGGAGATCCCGGCGGGGATCTTGGGGCTGGTGGGGCGGCGCCTCTTCGGCGGGCGCTTGGGGCCCTCGACCGCGCCGAGCGCGGGGATCGGGGTGCCGGTGGCGCCGATGCCGTGGGCGGCGCCGACACCGGGCTCGGTGGTCGTCATCACGCGCGGCACGACGAGGATCGCGCGGCAGCCGCCGTAGGCGGAGGCCCGCAGCGAGATCTCCATGTCGAACATCTTGCAGAGGCGGCCGACGACGGCGAGGCCGAGGCGCGGGTTCTCGCCGAGGTTGTGGGCGTCGTCGAGGTTCTTGGCGTCCTCGATCATCTTCTCGATGCGGGCCCGGGACTCCTCGGTGAGGCTGACGCCGGCGTCCTCGATCTCGATGGCGATGCCGGCCTGCACCTCGGTGGCGGTGACGTGCACCTTGGCCGTGGGCGGCGAGTAGCGGGTGGCGTTGTCGAAGAGCTCGGCGGCGGCGTGGATGACCGGCTCGACGGAGGTGCCCTTGATGTTGATGTTGACGATGGAGTTCAGCTGGATGCGGCGGTACTCCAGGATGCGCGACATGGCTCCGCGCAGCGTGCTGTAGAGGGAGACCGGCAGCGGCCACTGGCGGCCGGGGCGGCCGCCGCCGAGGACGGAGATGGTGTCGGCGAGACGGCCGATCAGCGAGGTGCCGTGGTCGATGCGCAGCAGGTCGTCGAAGACCTCGGGGTTGCGGCCGTGGTCCTCCTCCATCTCCCGCAGTTCGTTGGACTGCTGGTGGACGATGGCCTGGACGCGGCGGGCGATGCTCACGAAGGAGCGCTCGGTGGCGTCGCGCATGGTGATCTCGCGGTCGGCTCCGCGCATCGCGGCGCGGAACATCTCCCGGTAGTTGTCGGGCAGGCTGCGCAGTTCGGGGTCGACGTCGTAGCCGTTGACCATCACGTCCCGCAGCGGTTCTCCGGCCCGCAGCCGCAGATGGCCGTGGGGGATGATCTGGGTCGCGAAGCGCCCCATCAGATCGTCGTGGGCGGCGAGCCGGTGTTCCAGATACGCGGTGTGACGGGCGTGCTCGGCCCGTTCCTCGCGGAGAGCGCGGCCGCGGCGGACGGCCTCCGAACCGGTGGCGAGGATCAGCAGCAGGGCCACCGCCCCGACCACGCCGACGGCGATCCGGGCCGACGCCGGCCCCATTGCTTCGGCCGCACCGGTCGCGGCCGCCATCAATATGGCCGGCGGCAACAGGACGCGGGCATAAGGACGTTCACGGCCACCGGGAGGCTTCTGAACACTCACCATGGATGCCTTCTGAGATGAATCGGCTGGGTGTCGGGGGAGCTTTCGGGGGGAAGGTTCATGGAACTGTCGGGATCTATCGCATGTTTGGGAACAGGCGCACGAATTCACCTCAACTCGGTGCGCCGCGGGCGAGCTTAGTCCGACCGGATCATCGCCGTGTCATATTCGGCAAGCACCTGAAATGGCCCGTGCGACAGGAGTACGCTCGGCTCCATTTACACGCTCGGCTTCGATTCGAACACGTTCGGTCACGGTGTACAGGCATGCGAAAGTGACTCACCGTGATAAGTGAAAGGGGGGCCGGAACGGCCCCCCTGCCGGCACCAGGCAGGTGCAGGTCAGCCCACCGACGAGTAGGCGACAACCCCCCGCAGCAACTGATCGACCGCCTTGCGTGCAGCCTTCGCCACGGTCGAGTCCTGCGCGGGAGCCGCCGCGGAGATCTGGCCCAGCACGTCGATGACCTGCTTGCACCAGCGCACGAAGTCACCCGCGGGCATCTCCGCCTCGCGCAGCACCTCGTCGAGCCCCTTGCCCGAGGCCCACATGTACGCGGCCCAGGCGAAGCCGAGGTCCGGCTCGCGCTGCCCCACGCCCTCGGTCTGGTTGATCCGGAACTCCTCCTCCAGACCGTCCAGCCGGCCCCAGATCCGGACCATCTCGCCGAGCGCTGCCTTCGCCCTGCCCGAGGGCAGCTTGGGCGCCATCGCGTCGTCGCCGACCCGCGCCTCGTACACCAACGCCGAGGCGCAGGCGGCGAGTTCGGCGGGGCCGAGCCCCTCCCAGACCCGCTCGCGCAGGCATTCGCTGGCCAGCAGGTCGAGTTCGCCGTACAGCCGGGCCAGGCGCTTGCCGTGCTCGGTGACCTCGTTGCCACGCAGGTAGTCCAGCTCGGTCAGCAGGGCCACGATCCGGTCGAAGGTCCGCGCGATGGTGTTCGTACGGCCCTCGATGCGGCGCTCCAGCTGTGAGGTGTCGCGCAGCAGCCGGTGGTAGCGCTCGGCCCAACGGGCGTGGTCCTCACGGTCGTTGCAGCCGTGGCAGGGATG
This sequence comes from Streptomyces sp. NPDC001393, assembly GCF_053597455.1. NCBI lineage: Bacteria > Bacillati > Actinomycetota > Actinomycetes > Kitasatosporales > Streptomycetaceae > Streptomyces > Streptomyces sp. NPDC001393. Next base: position 201,827 of record NZ_JBSFIH010000003.1, on the reverse strand, counting down.
CGCGCGGATCGCGGTGCGCAGGCGGGCGATCTCGCGGTCGTCGGCGGCCTGCGAGCGCTTCTTGCGGGCCCGCTCCGGCGGGATGTGCCCGGCCTTGGTGCGCAGCGCGGAGGCGAGGTCCCTGCGGGACTGCGGCGAGCGCGGGTTGAAGGACTTCGGGATCCGCATCCGGTCCAGCGGCTCGACCGGTACCGGGAAGTCCATCGACGCCAGCCGCTTGACCTGGCGTTCGGCGGTCAGCACCAGCGGGCGGGGTCCGTCGTAGTGGTCGTAGCCGCGGTGGCCGTTGGAGCGGCCGGCCGGGAGACCCGGGTCCAGCACCAGCGCCAGACCGGCGTACTTGCCCGTGGGCACGTGGATGACGTCGCCCGGCTTGAGCTTCTCCAGGGCCACGGCCGCCTCGGCCCGGCGCTGGTTGGCGCCCTGCCGGGCCAGCTCGGTCTCGCGGTCCTTCAGCTCGCGGCGCAGCCGCGCGTACTCCTCGAAGTCGCCGAGGTGGCAGGTCATGGAGGCCTTGTAGCCGGCCAGGCCCTCCTCGTTGCGCTGCACCTGGCGGGAGATCCCGACGACCGACTTGTCGGCCTGGAACTGCGCGAAGGAGGTCTCCAGCAGCTCGCGGCTGCGATGCCGGCCGAACTGCTCGACCAGGTTGACCGCCATGTTGTACGACGGCTTGAAGCTGGAACGCAGCGGGTACGTGCGCGTGCCCGCGAGGCCGGCCAGGTGCTCGGGACTCATACCGCGCTGCCACAGCACGACCGCATGGCCCTCGATGTCGATGCCCCGGCGGCCGGCGCGGCCGGTGAGCTGGGTGTACTCGCCCGGTGTGATGTCGGCGTGCTGCTCGCCGTTCCACTTGACGAGCTTCTCCAGCACCACCGAGCGGGCGGGCATGTTGATGCCGAGCGCGAGGGTCTCGGTCGCGAACACCGCCTTGACCAGGCCGCGTACGAACAGCTCCTCGACGACCTCCTTGAAGGTCGGCAGCATGCCCGCGTGGTGGGCGGCGATACCGCGCTCCAGGCCCTCCAGCCACTCGTAGTACCCGAGGACGTGCAGGTCCTCCGGCGCGATGTGGGCGGTGCGCTCCTCGACCAGGGCACGGACCTGTTCCCGCGCCTCCTCGTCGTTCAGTCTCAGGCCCGCGTACAGGCACTGCTGGACGGCGGCCTCGCAGGCGGCGCGGCTGAAGATGAAGGTGATGGCCGGGAGCAGTCCCTCGGAGTCGAGGCGCTCGATGACCTCGGGCCGGCCAGGCGTCCACACGCGCGAGCGCTGTCTGCGCTCGCGCTCCCGGTCGGCCTCGCGCATCGCGCGGCCGCGTCTGCGGTCCTGGTACGACGGCCGGGTCGCCTCCATGCGGGCGAGGCGGGCCAGGTCGGGGTTGACGGCCTTCTTGTGGCCCTCGCCCTCCTCGAACAGGTCGTACATCCTGCGCCCGGCGAGGACGTGCTGGAACAGCGGCACGGGCCGGTGCTCGGAGACGATCACCTCGGTGTCGCCACGGACGGTGTCCAGCCAGTCACCGAACTCCTCGGCGTTGGAGACGGTCGCCGACAGTGACACCAGCGTCACCGACTCGGGGAGGTGGATGATCACCTCTTCCCAGACGGCGCCGCGGAAGCGGTCGGAGAGGTAGTGCACCTCGTCCATGACCACGTAGCCGAGGCCGAGGAGGGTCTGGGAGCCGGCGTAGAGCATGTTCCGCAGGACCTCGGTGGTCATCACGACCACCGGGGCATCGGAGTTCACGCTGTTGTCGCCGGTGAGCAGGCCGACCTTCTGGGTGCCGTAGCGGCGGCACAGGTCGGAGTACTTCTGGTTCGACAGCGCCTTGATGGGTGTCGTGTAGAAGCACTTCTTGCCCTGCTGAAGGGCGAGGTGGACGGCGAACTCGCCCACGATCGTCTTGCCCGAGCCGGTGGGGGCGGCCACCAGTACGCCCTTCCCCGCCTCGAGTGCCTCGCAGGCCTCGATCTGGAAGGGGTCGAGGCCGAAGTCGTACATCTCGCGGAAGGACGCGAGCGCGGTGGCCTGCTCGGCTGCCCGCCTGCGGGCTGCCGCGTACCGCTCGGCCGGTGAGAGGTCCTCTGTCATCGTGCTTTCGAGCGTACCGGGCCCCACTGACAACAGGACGATCATTATCCGGAACGTGGGTTGATCGGCAACGACCGATGCCCCCGTCCCTGGGGCGGGGGCATCCTGTGCGGTTCGTCGGGGTGCCGGGCTCAGGTCACGTCGTCGTAGCCGTTGATCCGGTCCGTGCCCGTCTGCTCGGGCAGGGCGGGGGCGGCCCCGACGGGCTCCACCTCGCCGATGTCCTCGGGGGTGAGGTCCAGCTCGGAGGCCTCGTCGTCGGCGGGGCCCGCGGCCTCGCGGCGGGCCCGGCGCCGGTCGTTGAGGAGCGAGACGGCCACGGCGATGAAGAACAGGGCCCAGATCGGCGCCGCCAGCGCCAGCATCGTGCCCGGGTCGGGGCTGGGTGTGGCCGCGGCCGCGAAGGCCGCGATGCCGACCACCATGCCGCGCCACCAGCCGAGCATCCGTCGGCCCGAGAGGACGCCGGTGAGGTTGAGCATGACCAGCAGCAGCGGCATCTCGAAGGCGAGGCCGAAGACGACGATCATGCGGGTGACCAGGTTGATCAGGTCGTCCGCCGGCAGCAGGTTCTCCGCACCGCTCGGCGTGAGGTCGATCATCACCTTCGCCGTCATGGGCAGCACGTGGTAGGCGAGATAGCCGCCGCCGAGGAAGAGAGGGAAGCCGCATCCGACGAACGCGTAGGCGTACTTCTTCTCGTGCCGGTGCAGGCCGGGCGCGACGAATGCCCACAGCTGGTAGAGCCAGACCGGCGACGCCAGCACGATGCCCGCCGTCAGCGCGACTTTCAGCGCCAGTGTGAACGGCGCCAGCAGGCCGCTGACCGTGATGTGCGCACAGTGGGCGTTCTTGGTCCTGGCCAGCTGCCCGAGGGTCTGTGAGCAGCCGACCGAGTCGAGCACCGGCTTGGTGACGAAGTTGATGATGTCCTGGTAGAAGAAGGCCGACACGATGGTGACGACCAGGATCGCCAGAACACCCTTGGCGAGCCGGTTACGCAGCTCACGCAGGTGATCCGCGAGCGGCATCCGCCCCTCGGGATCCCTCTCCTTCTTGCGGGCAGGCTTGAGCAACCCACATCCTCATCTCGTGCAACGGACCGGATGTCCCGGTCCTCGCGTCAGCGCTGGGTCGTGTCCGTCGGCTCGTTGACCGGCCGAGAGCTGGTCACGTCGCCGGGCGCGGCCTGAATGGTGCGCTGGGCCGGAGACTGCTCCTCGGCGGGCTCTGCGGAGGAGTAGGCCTGCTTGCCCTCCTCCTTCATCGCCTTGGCCTCGCTCTTGAGGATGCGCGCGGACTTGCCGAGCGAGCGCGCCATGTCCGGAAGCTTCTTGGAGCCGAACACGAGGACGATCACGAGAATCAGCAGCACCAGGTGCCACGGCTCAAGTGCGCCACGAAACATAAGTCTTCACCTTCTCACTGAGGCGGGGCGGCGGGGCTGTCCGACCGGTCGGACAAGTGTCCGAGCATCGTGCTGGCAGCGATCGTATCGCCCGGGGGTGAACGTAGGACAATCCCCGTGCGTACTCCCGCTCCCTCTGCGGACCGCGCCTCAACTCTCCGGGCCGCGATCAGCAGCGTACCTGGACGGGCCGGTCGGGTGACAGGGCGAAGCGGCCCAAAGCGCACGCTTCTGCGGGTGTCACAGCGCATCCACTGCCCGGGCCGCACCGGCCGCGGCCCGCTCCAGGTCCTCGGCCGCCCGGTTGATACGGCGCGCGGAGTCCGCGACCTGCAGCCCGAGACGCCGCGCCTCCAGGAAGACCCGGACGGCGAGCACCCCCAGCACCGCGAGACCGAGGAAACCCAAAGCTACCGCGCACATCGGCCAGAACATGATGTCGAGACTAGACGGTCGTGTGCAGGCGCAGCGTGCGGACCCCGCCGCCGGTGAGCAGCTCGACGATGCGCTCCCCGGCGGGCTTGCGGACGGCGGCACCGCACTCGGGGCAGGTGAACGAGTAGAACGTCGTCCGGCTGGTGGCGCCGATGGCCAGGCGCAGCGCGCTCGCGGCCAGCTCGAAGCGGCCCCGGCAGTCCGGGCAGCCCGCCTTGAACACCACGGGGACCGCTCTCCTCATCCCGGCGAAGGCGGCCGCCACCGTCATCTCACCCACACCGGACACCGGAGACTCGCTCACAGGCCTCGCTCCCTCTCGTGGTCGTTCACCGGCCGTCGATGCGCCGTTGTCAGCTGCGGCGCCGTCGTGGCTGGTCGCTCCCCCAAGTTCTCGGCTTCGCTCGAACCCGGGGGGACCCCCATCGCGGCGGAGCCGCATGTTCATCACCGCCCCGCGCCCCGTGGGGCGCTCGGCGCCCCGGCGGCTCAATCCGGCGGCGCCGTGTCGTACGCCGCCAGCGCCTCCGCCGCCGCCCTGCGGGCGCTGTCGGCCAGCTCCGGCGGGGAGACGATCCGGCCGTCGCGGCCGAGTCGCAGCGCCAGCCGGCGCAGGGAGGCCGGATCGGGGGTGCGCAGAGTGATACGCAGCCCGCCGTCGGGAAGCTCATCGGCGGCGTCGTGCGGGTAGTACTCGGCCACCCAGCGACCGCCCGGGCCGACCTCGACCACGACCTGAGGATCCTCGGCGGCCGGCTGCACCAGGGCCTCGGAGAGGTCGCGCAGCTCCATCTCGGGCGGCGCGGACGGCTCGTCCAGGATCCGGATCTCCGCGACCCGGTCGAGCCGGAAGGTGCGTCGCGCCTCGGAGCGCCGGCACCAGGCCTCCACATAGGTGTGGCCGACGCTGACCAGCCGGATCGGGTCGATCTCCCGCTCGGTGACCTCGTCGCGGGCCGGGGAGTAGTAGCGGATCCACAGCCGGCGGCGCTCGGAGATCGCCCGGTCGACGTCGGCGAAGACCCCGCCCTCGGACTCGAAGGTCACCGACAGCCGCGCGCTGGCGCCGGCGGCCTCACCGGCGGCGGCCTCCACCTTCGCCGTCGCCCGCAGCAGGGCCTGCCGGTCGCCCTCGCGCAGGCCCGGCAGCGTCGAGACCGCCCGGGCGGCCACCAGCAGCGCGGTGGCCTCGTCGGCGGCCAGCCGCAGCGGCTCGGCCGCCTCCTCGCCCAGCGCGGCCGGGTTGTGCCACCAGATCCGCTCGCCGTCGGTGTCGATGTCCAGCAGATCGCCGCCCCGGAAGCTGGTGCCGCACATCGGCAGCAGATCGAGGTCGGCGACCAGCTCGTCCTCGGTGATGCCGAAGGCACGCGCGACGTCCGCGATCCGGGCGCCGGGCCGCTCCCTGAGATAGGTCACCAGGGAGAGCATCCGCCGGGTCTGGTCGATGGCGTTCACGGGCCTGACCGGTTTACCTGCCACAGTCCTGCTCCCCCTGTCAGCCCTTGGCCACGGCACGCAGCCGGTCCACCACGTCCGCGCGCAGCTCGGCCGGCTCCAGCACCACCACGTCCGGCCCGAACTCCACCAGCCAGGCGTCCAGGCCGTGGCCGTACGGAATCTCCAACTCGTCCCAGCCGTCGCCGAGTTCCCGCACCCCGGTGGCCTTCGCCCGAAGGGGGTAACCGGCACCGGAACGCAGCCGGATCAGGGCCGTGCCCTCGGCGATCTCGCCCGCCCAGCTCGCCACGGTCTCGCGCACGGTGACGACGTCGGGCACGGCAGCGGTGAAGCCCGTACCGCGCGAACGGACCCGGCCGGTGATCCTGGAGAGCCGGAAGACGCGCTCGGCACCCCGGTCCCGGTCGAAACCCGCCAGATACCAGTGGCCGCGCCAGCACTCCAGCGCCCACGGCTCCACATGCCGGGGCTCGGGGCGGGCGGCGGAGGCCTTGCGATAGTCGAAGACGACCGGACGGCGGTCCCGGCAGGCCAGCATCAGCGGCTCGAAGGCGGCCTCGTGCACCGGGATACGGGGCTCCAGCGCGCCGTGCGCCTCGTACGGGTCGACGTCCTCGGGAAGCCCCGCGGCGCGCAGCTTCTGCAGGGCACCGCTGGCCGCGCCGGCGAGACGGGCCTGCTGCCACACCTTCGCGGCGAGACCGAGCGCCGCGGCCTCCTCCGCGTCCAGCGTGATGGGCGGCAGGCGGTTGCTGTCCCGGCGGGCCAGATAACCGACCTCGCCGTCCAGGTTCTCCACCGTCTCGATGACCAGGCCCAGCTCGCGCAGGTCGTCCTTGTCCCGCTCGAACATCCGGTTGAAGGAGTCGTCGGAGCCCGCCTCCAGGTAGGCCTCGATGCTCTCCCGCAGCTCGCGCTTGCTGAGCGGCCGCCGTGTGCCGAGCAGACACAGCGCCAGGTTCATCAGCCGCTCGGCCTTGGCAATGGCCATCGACGCCCTTCGCCTTCCCTATGGTGCTTCCGACCGATGACCGTACCGCTCCCGGGTGCGGTGGCAAAAGCCGAGGGCCCATGCCCGGACAGGCATGGGCCCCAGCTGATCGGAACCGGTCGGATACGACCGGTCAATCAGGTTGCATCAGGTTGGATCACGTGCGGATCAGAAGGGACCGGGCCGGGATCACACGCCCAGCAGGTCCACCACGAAGATCAGGGTCTCGCCCGGCTTGATCGCCGGGGTCGGGCTCTGGTTGCCGTAGGCGAGGTGGGCCGGAATGGTCAGCTGGCGGCGGCCACCGACCTTCATGCCCTGCACACCCCGGTCCCAGCCCGCGATGACACGGCCCGCACCCAGCGGGAAACGGAACGGAGTGCCACGGTTCCAGCTGGCGTCGAACTCCTCGCCGGTGCTGAAGGCGACACCCACGTAGTGGACGGTGACGGTCTGACCCGCCTGCGCCACCGGCCCGTCACCCTCCCAGATGTCCTTGATCTCGAGGTCCGCCGGGGGCTCGCCACCCGGGAAGTCGATCTCGGGCTTATCCATGCTCACGTCAAAAGCTCCTGCTTGTGTACGACACGAAACGCGGACAGTCTTTCATCTCCGCACCCCCGACACCGCCCCGGACACCAGCTCCCCCACCCGCCACGGACATCACCCGCTCACATCGCCGCGAGGATGTCCACCGTGTAGACGAGCGTGGAGTCCTTCTTGATGACCCCACCGGGCGGAACGGTGGCGTAGCCCAGCGCCGGCGGCACGACGACCAGCACGCGGCTGCCCACCTTCTTGCCGGTCAGACCCTGCGCCAGACCCTTGACCAGCTGCTCGATCTGCCCCACCGGGAACTGGCTCAGCCGCCCCGAGCCGTACGTCCGCTCGAAGGTCTTGCCGCTCTCCCAGACCAGCCCCTGGAACTGGCAAAGGACCGTCTGGTCCGCCCTGAGCTCGGGGCCGTCGCCCTCCAGGACGTAGGTGGACACGAGCTTCTTCGGCGGGGCGGCCTTCGGCACGGTGACCTTGGGCACCGTGCCGTCGGTGTTCGTGGCGACCTGCGGCAGCGCCGTGTCGGTCTGCGGGACCGGCTTGCCGTGGGAGGAGCTCTTGGAGTTGAAGACATCGATCAGGTCGACCACGAAGACCATCGTGTCGGTGCCCTTGATGCCCGCCTGCGGCTGCCCCGAGGTGCCGTAACCCCAGGTGGGCGGCACCGCCATCAGGACGCGGCTGCCGGTCTTCCTACCCGCGAGCCCATACCGCCAGCCGTCGATGCTGCTGCCCTGGGCGAGCTGAATGACCAGCGGGGTCTTGCGGTCGTAGGAGTTGTCGAAGACCTTGGCCGTGTCCCAGATCTGACCCAGGTAGTTCGCCTGGACGAAGTCGTTCTCCGCGACCGTCTGACCACCGCCCGCGATCACCGTCCGCACCGCCAGGTTCTTCGACGGCTCGCCCGGCCCCTTGGCCACGGTCGGCTTCTCACCGAACTTGGTGCCCGCCGTGATCGCCGGCAACGGCCCCTCCACGATCTTCGGCGGAGGCACCGTCGAGACCGTGGGCGACGGCGAGACACCGGCCTTGCTGGAACCGGACTTGCCGCACCCGGCGAGCGTGACCAGTCCTGCGGGAACGGCAGCGAGAAGAAGCGAACGTCGGCGCACGGAAGAGCCTCGTAATCGGTCGATCTTGCGGATGGCGTGCGCGCAACTCTACGACGCGACACGGGCGCCGTACCGGAAACGTACGACGCCCGTGTGGCGTTGCGGCATTTCACCCCCGAAACGCTTGACCCACCCGCTTTCGCCTACATTCCGGCGATCAGCTTCTCCACCCGGTCGTCCACCGAACGGAACGGATCCTTGCACAACACGGTCCGCTGCGCCTGGTCATTGAGCTTCAGATGCACCCAGTCGACCGTGAAGTCCCTGCGCTGCTCCTGCGCCCGCCGGATGAAGTCACCGCGCAGCCGCGCCCGAGTGGTCTGCGGCGGAACCGACTTGCCCTCGAAGATCTTCAAGTCGTTGCAGACCCGGGCCGCCTGACCCTTCTTCTCCAGCAGGTAGTACAGACCCCGGCGACGATGGATGTCGTGGTAGGCGAGGTCTATCTGCGCGACCCGCGGATGCGACATCGTCATGTTGTTCCTGGCCCGGTACCGCTCGATGAGCTTGTACTTCATCACCCAGTCGATCTCGGTGGCGATCCGGTCCAGTTCCTCGGTCTCGATCGCGTCCAGGGTGCGGCCCCACAGCTCCAGGACCTGCGCGACCGTACCCGTGCGGATCCCCCGGCGGTCACAGAAGTCCACCGCCTTGTCGAAGTACTCCCGCTGCACCTCCAGCGCCGACGCCTCCCGGCCGCTGGCCAGCCGCACCTTGCGCCGGCCCGTGATGTCATGACTGACCTCACGGATCGCCCGGATCGGGTTCTCCAGCGTCAGGTCACGCATCACCGTGCCCGCCTCGATCATGCGCAGCACCAGGTCCGTCGCACCGACCTTCAGCAGCATCGTCGTCTCGGACATGTTCGAGTCACCCACGATGACATGCAGCCGGCGATACCGCTCGGCGTCCGCATGCGGCTCGTCACGGGTGTTGATGATCGGCCTCGAACGGGTCGTCGCCGACGACACACCCTCCCAGATGTGCTCCGCACGCTGACTCACGCAGTACACGGCACCGCGCGGCGTCTGCAGCACCTTCCCCGCACCGCACAGCAGCTGCCGGGTCACCAGGAACGGGATCAGGATGTCCGCGAGCCGCGAGAACTCCCCGTGCCGGGCCACCAGATAGTTCTCATGGCAGCCGTAGGAGTTGCCCGCCGAGTCGGTGTTGTTCTTGAACAGGTAGACGTCGCCCGCGATCCCCTCCTCGTGCAGGCGTCGCTCCGCGTCCACCAGGAGTCCCTCGAGAATGCGCTCGCCGGCCTTGTCGTGGGTGACCAGTTCGATCACATTGTCACACTCGGGTGTCGCGTATTCCGGATGTGAGCCCACGTCGAGATAGAGCCGGGCGCCGTTCCGCAGAAAGACATTGCTGCTGCGGCCCCATGACACGACACGGCGGAAGAGGTACCGCGCCACCTCGTCAGGAGACAGGCGCCGCTGTCCCCTGAACGTGCACGTGACACCGTACTCGTTCTCCAGCCCGAAAATGCGGCGGTCCATGACTGAACATTACGCCCGATCCCCCGAGCTGAAACGGGGTTCGACAGCACGATTTGGATCATTTTCCGGTGAACACGCAACAACCCCGCCCCGTGCGGGAGCTGCGAGGACCCGCCCCGTCACAAGCAGCACCAGCAACGACACCGCCCCCGCCGCACCCGGAACCGCGAACCCCCACACCGTGCCACCGGCCTGGACCACCGGCCCCGCCACCCCCGTCCCCACCGACGCACCCACCGTGAACGTCGTCACAAGCCAGGAGAACGCCTCGGTCACCGTCCCACCCGGCGCATGCCGGTCCACGATGATGAACGCACAGGCGATACACGGCGCGAGGAACACCCCGGACAGCACCGAGAGCAGCACCATCGCCACCGCCCCCGGAGTCAGCAGCAACGGCAGATAACACACCGCCAGAAGAGCCACCAGCACCCGAAGTCGCCGCTCCGGCGAACCCGCCCACCGCCGGGCCCCGTACACCGTGCCACCGACCAACGCACCCAGACCCAGCCCCGCCATCATCCAGCCGTACACCGCGTCACCGCCATGACCATCGGCGTACGACACCGACGCCACCGTGATCGAACCCAGCGCGATCCCCACGAACAGGAAGGCACCCAGCAGGACCAGCAGACCCGGCGAGCGCAGCGCACCGAGCCAGTGCGCCTCGCGCGGAGCCGACCGCCACGCACGCGAAGGCGGCGAGACCACCACGGACAGCGCACCCAGCACGCCCAGCGCGTTCAGCACCAGCAGAGCCGCGCGCGCATCCCACAACGACACGCACAGCGTCACCAGCAGCGGCCCGACCGTGAACATGACCTCCTGCGCGATCGCATCCATGGCGTACGCCGTGTGCACCTGCTCCTCCCGGCCCAGCACCGACGGCCACAGCGCACGCAGGCCCCCCTCCAGCGGCGGCGTGAACAGACCGGCCGCCGCCACGGCCACATACGCCAGCGGCAGCGGATCGGTGCCCGAGAACGCGAAGACCGCCATGGACAGGGCCGCAAGAACCGCCGCCGGCAACTGGATGCGCGGCTGGCCGTGCAGATCCACCAGCCGACCCAGCACCGGCTGACCCACCGCGTTGGCGACGCCGTAGACCGCGGCGAGAGCTCCCGCGAGGCTGTAGGTACCGCCCTCGGCGCGGACGAACAGCACCAGGGCGATCGCGGCCGTCGCGTTCGGCAGCCGGCCCACCAGCGTGCCGGTCAGCAGCCGCAGCGCATGCCGCGCCCGGAGTATCTCCAGATAACCCGTGGCCATGAGCCGCCCTCCAGCCTCACGTTTTACGTATAACCTCGCTCCCCATACGTACCATGTGCGCTGTTCACACGTCCACACGAAGAGGCAGGCCCACGGTGGCACCCAGCAGCACGCGCCCGACCAGCCGGGACGTCGCCCAGGCAGCCGGCGTCTCCCAAGCCGCCGTCTCCCTCGTCCTCGGCGACAAATGGCGCGGCCGCGTCTCCGCCACCACCGCCGAACGGGTCCGCGACGCCGCACGCCAACTCGGCTACCGCCCCAACCTCGCCGCCCGCAACCTACGCCTCGGCCACACCCGCACCGTCCTGCTCGTCGTCCCCGCACTCACCACCGAGTTCTTCGCCGGCGTATACACAGGAGCAGCACGCATCGCAGCCGAGAACGGCTTCGGAGTCGTCCTCTATCCCTCCCCCGAAGGCATCGGCCCCGCCCGCGACCCCTTCGCCTCCGCACAAACCGCCCTCGACGGCGTCATCGCCTCCTCCATGGCCGCCGACGCACTCACCGCCATCCGCGGCGACCAACTCCCCCTCGTCATGCTCGACAGCGACCCCCAAGGCAGCCTCGGCGCCGCCACCGTCAACCTCGACATCACCGACGGCATCCGCCAGATCACCGAACACCTCCTGGCCCTCGGCCACCGCCGCATCCTGCACCTCGCCGCCGACGTACCCTCCTGGACCTTCGAGATCCGGGCACGCGAACTCGCAGCACGCATGGCCGCCGTACCGGGAACCGACGTGCGAACCGCCCGAGCCCCCATCTCCATCGAAGGAGCCCTCACCGCAACCCACACCGCACTCACCACACCCGGCCCCCGCCCCACCGCCGTCGTCTGCGACGACGACAAACTCGCCGTCGGCGCCTACAAAGCCCTCCGCCGCCTTGGCCTGCGCATCCCCGACGACATCTCCGTCACCGGCGTCGACGACCTCGGCCTCGCCACCGCCATCGACCCCGAACTCACCACCGTACGACTCGACGCCGAACTCTTCGGCGAACACGGCATGCGAGCCCTGCTCGCCGTCCTGGAAGGCCGGGAGCCCGAAAGCGGGGACATCCCCGTCCACCTCGTCGTCCGGGGCTCCACGGCCCCGCCACCGGCCGCACAGACGCCCCGCTGACCCACGGAAACGCCGTGTGCCCCGGCCACAACAACGGCCGGGGCACACGACAGCAGGCAAACAGGGCGCCAGGTCACTCCTCCTCGAAGCCCTCCTCGGAAGTCTCCGCCTCCGAAGCCGCACCGTCCGCCGCCAGCAGACGCGACAGCTGACGACCCACGATCCGCTTGAACTTGCGCTTCTGCGGCCGCGTACGATCCAGCACCGCCACCTCCAGACGCTCCGCCGGAATCTCCCGCTCACTGCCGTTGGTGTCACGCGACAACGCCTGCACGGCCAGCTTCAGCGCCTCCGCCAACGACATACCGTCACGGTGACGCTGATCCAGGAAACTGCTGATCTGCTCGGCATTGCCACCCACCGCCACCGAACCGTGCTCGTCCACGATCGACCCGTCATGCGGCAACCGATAGATCTGGTCACCCTCCGGGGTCTCCCCCACCTCCGCCACGACCAGCTCCACCTCGTACGGCTTCTCAGCCGCCGACGAGAAGATCGTGCCGAGCGTCTGGGCATAGACGTTGGCCAGACCACGAGCGGTCACATCATCACGGTCATAGGTGTAACCCCGCAGATCCGCGTACCGCACACCACCGATCCGCAGGTTCTCGTACTCGTTGTACTTACCGGCGGCCGCGAAACCGATCCGGTCATAGATCTCGCTGAACTTGTGCAGAGCACGGGACGGGTTCTCACCGACGAACACAATGCCGTCGGCAAACTGCATGACCACCAGGCTGCGGCCACGGGCGATGCCCTTCCGGGCGTACTCCGCCCGGTCGGCCATGGCCTGCTGGGGTGAGACATAGAACGGCGTCGACACCGGTTATCCGTCCCTTTCTGTCATGGTCACTGGATCACCTTGATAAAAACCGGGGCCCGCGCCTCAGAGCAGGGCGGCCTTCGGGCCGTCCGGCTCCTCCAGGCGCTTCTGCAGCACCGCACGAGCGAGCTCGGAGGACTCCTCCTCCGTCAGCCGACGGAAACCGTCCTCGGTGATCACGGTGATGATCGGGTAGATCCGGCGGGCGACATCAGGACCACCGGTCGCCGAGTCGTCGTCAGCCGCGTCATACAGAGCCTGCACCACCAACGTGGTCGCCTGCTCCTCGGACAGGTCCTCACGGAACAACTTCTTCATCGCACCACGCGCGAAGATCGAGCCCGAGCCCGTGGCCGCGAAGTTGTGCTCCTCGCTACGGCCACCCGTGACGTCGTACGAGAAGATCCGCCCCTTCTCACGGTCCAGGTCGTATCCGGCGAAGAGCGGGACGACCGCCAGCCCCTGCATGGCCATGCCGAGATTGGAGCGAATCATGGTGGACAGCCGGTTCGCCTTGCCCTCCAGCGACAGCTGCGCACCCTCGACCTTCTCGAAGTGCTCCAGCTCCAGCTGGAAGAGCTTGACCATCTCCACGGCCAGACCGGCGGTGCCGGCGATACCGACGGCCGAGTACTCGTCCGCCGGGAACACCTTCTCGATGTCCCGCTGAGCGATGATGTTGCCCATGGTGGCCCGACGGTCACCGGCGAGTACGACACCGCCGGGGAAGGTCGCCGCCACGATGGTCGTGCCGTGCGGCGCCTCGATCACCCCCTGCGTGGGCGGCAGCTGCCGGTTGCCGGGCAACAGCTCCGGCTGGTGCTCGGAGAGAAAGTCCATGAACGAGGAGGACCCTGGCGTCAGGAAGGCAGCTGGTAGACGCCCGGTGCTACGAGTGTTGGCTTCCACGCGTTTCCTTCCAGGTAATCGGCAGCTCGGTACATGGCGTCGGGGTCATCCCTCAACAGCCCGAGGCCGGAATTGCAGTTGAAGCACAGTACGCCACGGACCCTACCCGTCTTGTGGCAGTGATCCACATGCACAGCGGGGGCAACCAGCACATGCACAGCGGGGGCAACCAGGCAGATCACGCACAGGCCCCGCTGGGAGGCGATCAACGCGTCACGCTCGGCTTCCGTGAGGTCGTAGTTGCGCTTGAGGTGACGCGCTCGCCCTTCCGCTGCGCGGCACGCCTTGCAGCGCGAGGCCTTCCCTCGATGCCAGGCAGAACGCGGCTTGACCTCTCCGCAGCCCTGACAGTGCTTGTGACCGTCTGGGACAACTCCGCGCGGCGGAACCGTTCTGCCCATAGCCTGCTGGCGCTTCCGGTCGGCCTCAGCCGCACACTCGCGGCACCGGTGCTGCAAGCCGTCAAGATTGCTTCGTTTGGCCGCGAAGGCTGCGCGCGGCTTGACCTCTCCGCACCGCGCGCAGCGCTTCACTTCCGGCTCCCCCACCATTCCAGAACTCCGTCCGCCTTCGTTTCGAAGGGAAAATGGGCTTACTGCCCACCCTTCTGAACGAAGGACCGCACGAAGTCCTCAGCATTCTCCTCGAGGACATCATCAATTTCGTCCAGCACGGAGTCCACGTCGTCCGACAACTTCTCGTGCCGCTCCTTGAGGTCCTCCGAAGCCTGCGCGTCCTGCGCCTGCTCCTCGACCTCTTCGGTCGCGCGCGTGGCCTTCTGCTGGCCGCCGCCGGTGTCCTTGGTTGCCATAACCCTCACCCCGCTCAGTTCGCCTGCCGATCGGTGATGATCAGACCCTACAAGCCGGGTCCGACATCGGCCCCGCAGTTTCTCCAACGTACGGGGGCCACCCCGATGATTCCCGGCGGGCCGGGTTTCCACCCTGCCCGCCGGGGCCGCACCGAGTGCCCCCCTGGCCCGCTCAGCCGCCTGACAGGACCCTGACCAGGTCTTCTGCGGTGCGGCAGCGGTCCAGCAGTTCCTTGACGTGATTTCGCGTTCCGCGTAGTGGTTCCAGGGTTGGGACGCGCTGGAGGGAGTCCCGGCCGGGGAGGTCGAAGATGACCGAGTCCCAGCTGGCCGCGGCGACGTCGTCGGCGTACTGCTCCAGGCAGCGTCCGCGGAAGTAGGCGCGGGTGTCCTCCGGCGGCGCGGTGCGGGCCTTGTCGACCTCGGACTCGTCCAGGAGGCGCTTCATGCGGCCGCGGGCCGCGAGGCGGTTGTAGAGGCCTTTCTCGGCGCGTACGTCGGCGTACTGGAGGTCGACGAGGTGGAGGCGGGCGGAGTCCCAGTCGAGGTTGTCGCGGCGGCGGTAGCCCTCCATCAGTTCGCGCTTGGCGACCCAGTCCAGCTCACCGGCCAGACTCATGGGGTCGTTCTCGAGGCGTGTGAGGGTGTCTTCCCAGCGGGTCAGGATGTCCTTGGTCTGTTCGTCGGCGTCGGCGCCGTAGCGTTCCTCGACGTATTTGCGGGAGAGCTCGTAGTACTCCATCTGGAGTTGTACGGCGGTGAGGGTGCGGCCGCTGCGGAGGGTGATCAGTCGCTTCAGTTTGGGGTCGTGGGAGACCTGGTGCAGGGTCCGCACGGGCTGGTCGACGGCCAGGTCCACGGCAATGAAGCCGTCTTCGATCATGGACAGGACCAGGGAGGTGGTGCCGAGTTTGAGGTAGGTGGAGATCTCGGAGAGGTTGGCGTCGCCGATGATCACGTGCAGGCGGCGGTACTTCTCCGCGTCCGCGTGGGGTTCGTCCCTGGTGTTGATGATGGGGCGTTTCAGGGTCGTCTCGAGGCCGACTTCGACTTCGAAGTAGTCGGCGCGCTGGCTGATCTGGAAGCCGTGTTCGTGGCCGTCCTGGCCGATGCCGACGCGGCCGGCGCCGGCGAAGACCTGGCGGGAGACGAAGAAGGGGGTGAGGTGGCGGACGATGTCTGAGAAGGGGGTTTCCCGCTTCATCAGGTAGTTCTCGTGTGTGCCGTAGCTGGCGCCCTTGTTGTCGGTGTTGTTCTTGTAGAGGTGGATGGGCTGGGCGCCGGGGAGCTGGGCGGCTCGTTCGGCGGCCTCGGCCATGATGCGTTCGCCGGCCTTGTCCCAGAGGACGGCGTCGCGGGGGTTGGTGACTTCTGGGGCGCTGTATTCGGGGTGGGCGTGGTCGACGTAGAGTCGCGCACCGTTAGTGAGGATGACGTTGGCGAGGCCGATGTCCTCGTCGGTGAGCTGGCTGGCGTCGGCGGCCTCCCGGGCGAGGTCGAAGCCTCGCGCGTCGCGTAGCGGGTTCTCTTCCTCGAAGTCCCAGCGGGCCCGGCGGGCCCGGTGCATCGCGGCCGCGTAGGCGTTGACGATCTGGGATGAGGTGAGCATGGCATTGGCGTTGGGGTGGCCGGGGACGGAGATCCCGTACTCCGTCTCGATGCCCATTACTCGCCGTACGGTCATGCGGCCCTCCTTGCCCGGCGGCACCCTCGGTCGTGGGCGCCGCTCACGTACCGCTGGCGCTCCGGTGCGTGTGCGGTGCCCGTCCCCGCACTGCGCTTTTCGGCGGCAGGAACGAGCCTAGAACGCCTTTGCGCTGGTGGGGAGATCATTTGCGTCATTGGCTGCTCCGGTCGTGGCCTGAAAACGCGAGGGCTGCGGGTACCCGGTGAGGGCACCCGCAGCCGCCCTGGTGTTACAGGTACTGACCGGTGTTGGCCACCGTGTCGATGGAGCGTCCGGTGTCTGCGCCCTGCTTTCCGGTGATGAGGGTGCGGATGTAGACGATCCGTTCGCCCTTCTTTCCGGAGATGCGGGCCCAGTCGTCGGGGTTGGTGGTGTTGGGGAGGTCTTCGTTCTCCTTGAACTCGTCCACGCAGGCCTGGAGGAGGTGGGAGACGCGGAGGCCCTTCTGGTTCTTTTCGAGGAAGTCCTTGATCGCCATTTTCTTGGCGCGTCCGACGATGTTTTCGATCATGGCGCCGGAGTTGAAGTCCTTGAAGTAGAGGACTTCCTTGTCGCCGTTGGCGTAGGTGACTTCCAGGAAGCGGTTCTCCTCGGATTCGGCGTACATCTGCTCGACCGCCGTCTGGATCATGCTCTGGACGGTGGTGGCCTTGTCGCCGCCGTGTTCGCCGAGGTCGTCGGCGTGCAGCGGGAGGCGTTCGGTGAGGTACTTGCCGAAGATGTCCTTGGCGGCCTCGGCGTCGGGGCGCTCGATCTTGATCTTCACGTCGAGTCGGCCGGGGCGCAGGATGGCGGGGTCGATCATGTCCTCGCGGTTGGAGGCGCCGATGACGACCACGTTCTGCAGGCCTTCCACGCCGTCGATCTCGGCGAGCAGCTGGGGGACGATGGTGTTTTCCACGTCGGAGCTGACGCCGGAGCCTCGGGTGCGGAAGAGGGATTCCATCTCGTCGAAGAAGACGATCACGGGGGTGCCCTCGCTGGCCTTCTCACGGGCACGCTGGAAGACGAGGCGGATCTGCCGCTCGGTCTCGCCGACGTACTTGTTGAGGAGCTCGGGGCCCTTGATGTTGAGGAAGAAGCTCTTGCCGGCGGCTTGGCCGGTGACTTCGGCGACCTTCTTGGCGAGTGAGTTGGCGACGGCTTTGGCGATGAGTGTCTTGCCGCAGCCGGGGGGGCCGTAGAGCAGGACGCCCTTGGGTGGGCGCAGCTCGTGTTCCTTGAAGAGGTCGGGGTAGAGGTAGGGCAGCTCGACCGCGTCGCGGATGGCTTCGATCTGGTTGCCGAGTCCGCCGATCTGGTCGTAGCCGATGTCGGGGACTTCTTCGAGGACGAGTTCTTCGACCTCGCTCTTGGGGACGACCTCGTAGACGTAGCCGGAGCGGGGTTCGAGCAGGAGGGCGTCGCCGGCGCGGATGGTGACGTCCAGCAGCGGCTCGGCGAGCCGTACCACCCGTTCCTCGTCGGTGTGGCCCAGTACGAGGGCGCGCTCGCCGTCCTCGAGGATTTCCTTGAGGGTGACGATGTCGCCGACGCGCTCGAATTCCATGGCTTCGACCACGTTGAGCGCTTCGTTGAGCATGACTTCCTGGCCGCGCCTGAGGTCGTCGAGGTCGACGCTGGGGCTGACGTTCACGCGGAGTTTGCGGCCTCCGGTGAAGATGTCGGCGGTGCCGTCCTCGTTGGCCTGCAGGAAGACGCCGAAGCCGGCGGGCGGCTGGGCGAGCCGGTCGACCTCTTCTTTGAGGGCCACGATCTGGTCGCGGGCCTCGCGGAGGGTGTTGGCCAGCCGTTCGTTCTGGGCGGACACGCCGGCCAGGTTGGTCTGCAGCTCGACGATCCGCTCTTCGAGAATCCTCGTGTGTCGCGGAGAGTCGGCGAGCTTGCGTCGCAGGACGGCGATCTCCTGCTCAAGGTAGGCGATCTGCCCGGCCGGGTCGTCGGACCCTCGTCCCGGGCGGATGCCGCGGTTCATGTCGTCGTCGTGGGCTGCCACGGTCCTCACCTCCTCCAAGGGGAGCTGGACGCTTCCAGACCCTACCTGGGTGGGTGTCGATTGAAACCCCTAGATCACAGAGACTGTCAAGGTGTGTCGTCGGTCACCCGTTGCGCTCTCCCTCGCACGGAGGGGATACCCACTCAACGTGATGCGGAAGCAGCTTGTTCCGGGCATCGGGTGGTCAAAACCCTTCAGGAGTGGCCGGAGTTGTCTGTTGCGGGTGGGTGGGCCGGGGGGTGGGCAGCCCGCAGGGCGCTCGCGCGGTCATCACGCAGAGCGACGGTCCGGGCGGTGGGTGTCACGGCCGGAGTGGCTTGAAGTGGTGGGTGTCACCTCTGTGCTGGTCGGGCGCTGCTACCCGGGGTGGTGGGGGTGGAAACCCGGTGCCGGTGGAGGGTGGCTGGAATGCGGGCGGGGGTAGGGTCGGGGGTGTTCAACAGCCGCTGGTGCGGACCCGGCTGGCCCTGGGGGTGGCCGGTGCCGCTCGGCGTATTCGACGGCGGGAGAGGTGACCGTGCAGCAGGAGGCCCCGGGCGGGGAGGCGCTGGAGGTCTGGATCGACCAGGATCTGTGTACCGGTGACGGGATCTGCGCCCAGTACGCACCTGAGGTGTTCGAGCTGGACATCGACGGGCTGGCCTATGTGAAGGGCGCGGACGAGGAGCTGCTGCAGGCGGTGGGTGCGACGGCGCCGGTGCCGTTGCCGTTGCTGGCGGATGTGGTGGACTCGGCGCGGGAGTGTCCTGGGGAGTGCATTCATGTGCGCCGGGTTTCGGACAGGGTCGAGATGTACGGGCCCGACGCGGAGTGAGTCCGGGCCGGGCTCGGTGTCAGACGCTGTGGGTGTCGGTGTTGGTGGTGCGGATGAACGCGTTGCCGTTCCAGTGCCACTTGGTCGGGGTTTTCAGGTCGGGGCAGCAGTCGGGGACGGCGTCGGAGGAGTAGCCGAGCAGGGTGGCGTCGACGGTGCCGGCGTGCAGGGAGAAGTCGGTGACGGTGAGCCGGTCCTTGGGGTCGACGAGGGTGGCGACGACGCGTGGTGTGCTGCTGTCGGTGGAGCGGGTGAGGACGTAGACGCCGTCGGGGGGTGTGCCCATGGCGGAGTCGCAGTGCACGACGGCGACGGTTTCGGGCCGGCCGTCGCCGTCGAGGTCTCCGCTGGCTTTTTTGGCGACCACGGCTTTGACGGGTCCGCAGTGCAGGGGGAAGTCCACGCCGGTGGTGCTGGGCGGTGCGATGGCCGCGGGGGCGGATTTGCTACGGGTGTCGGTGTGGGTCTGGGCGGCCGTGGCCGATCCGGGCTGGACGACGGAGGAGAGGGCCACGACGCCGGCGACGGCTGTGGCGGTGGCGACCCAGTGGATGGGGCGGGTGTGGGTGTGGGCGAGCTCCGGAACGGCGGATTGCTGCACTAGGAGTGTCTCCTGTGAGGGCTGTGCCGGTGGGGGTGGCCAGCATGGTGCCACACGTCACAGTGCGGGGGAACGGCGGGGTCGGGATTCCTGCGGGCGGGGCTCGCGTGGGTGGCGGGCGTACGCGCCGTTACGGGGTGAGGGGTCCCGGTGCCGTGTCAACGCGCGGGCGCCGTGCCGGAGTTCCCGTGGGTGTGCGGGAACTGGGGCACGGCGCCGTTGCGTTGTGCTGTGTGGGGACCGGTCAGCGGGCGGTGCCGCCGTCGGCGTTGGGTCCGGCGTAGTCCTCGCCGTAGGCGCCCTTGGCGGGGCGGCGGCGGCGCATGGGCGGCTCGACGCCGTCGGCGAGGCGGCGGGCGGTGAGCAGGAAGCCGGTGTGGCCGATCATGCGGTGGTCGGGGCGGACGGCCAGGCCTTCGATGTGCCAGTTGCGGATCATGGTCTCCCAGGCGGTCGGCTCGTTGAAGCAGCCGATCTCCCGGATGGACTCCACGGTCCGGGCGAGCTGGGTGGTGGTGGCCACGTAGCAGCAGAGGATGCCGCCGGGGACGAGTGCCTTGGAGACGGCCTCGAGGCATTCCCAGGGGGCGAGCATGTCGAGGATGACGCGGTCGACGTCGGTGTCGGACAGGCTGTCCTGGAGGTCGCCGACGGTGAGCTGCCAGGCGGGGTGGGGGCCGCCGAAGTAGCGTTCCACGTTCTGCTTGGCGATGTCGGCGAAGTCCTCGCGGCGCTCGTAGGAGTGCAGCATGCCCTGGTCGCCGATGGCGCGCAGCAGGAAGCTGCTGAGCGAGCCGGAGCCGACGCCGGCCTCGACGACGCGGGCGCCGGGGAAGATGTCGGCGAAGGCGAGGATCTGCCCCGCGTCCTTGGGGTAGACGACGGCTGCCCCGCGGGGCATGGACAGGACGTAGTCGGGGAGCAGGGGGCGCAGCGCGAGGTAGGCGACGTTGCCGGTGGTGCGGACAACGCTGCCCTCGGGAGCGCCGATCAGTTCGTCGTGCGGGAAGGAGCCCTTGTGGGTGTGGAAGTTCTTCCCGGCTTCGAGCGTGAACGTGTAGTGGCGGCCCTTGGGGTCGGTCAGCTGTACCTGGTCCCCGACCTTGAAGGGCCCGCGCCTGCGGGCGGCACCGGTCGGTTCGGACATGTGACCAGGGTACCGGCAGCGGAGCGGGCCACCGACCACTAGCTGGGGCGGGCCATGGCTTTCACGAAGGCGCGTTCGACGTCTGCTGCGGACAGGACGCCGTAGATCTCGCCGGTTTCCTCGACCACCAGGTATTCGGTGGCGGGGGTGGCGCGCAGGACGTCGAGGAGTTGTTCTCCGGCTAGCTCGGCGGAGACGCGCATGCCGTCGGTGAGCTCCTGGGCGAGGCCGCTGACGGCGACCCAGGGGCGGCGGTGTTCGGGTACGCCGACGATGGCGGACTCGCGGACCAGGGAGAGGGGGGTGCCGTGGGCGTCGACGACGACGAGGGCGCGGGCGCCGGCGGCGTTGGCGCGGCGCAGTGCCTCCGACAGCGGGGTGTCGGTCTCGACGGGTACGGCGCGCCGGGTGAGGGTGCGGGCGCGCAGTTCGGGGAGGTGTTCGCGCAGGCGGGCCATGCGCAGGCTGTTGCCGGCGCCGGTCCAGATGATGGCGGCGAGGATGGCGGCGAGCAGGGCGTCGGTGACGGTGTCCATGCCGCCGGTGTCCTGGTTGCTGCCGCCGAGGGCGCCGGACTGGTTGAGCAGGGGCAGGCCGATCAGGACGGCGACGGCGAGGGCGCGGCCGACCCAGGCGGCGGCGATGGTGCCGCTCATGGGTTTGCCGGTGATGGCCCAGACGACGGCGCGGAGCATGCGGCCGCCGTCGAGGGGCAGGCCGGGGAGGAGGTTGAAGACGGCCACGATGAGGTTGGAGATCATCAGGCCGGCCAGCAGGACGCCGGGGACGGTGCCGGGTTCGACGGGTTTCATGGCGAGGTAGAACAGGCCGGCCAGGACGAGGGAGAGCAGGGGTCCGACGAAGGCGAGGACGAACTCGCGGCCGGGGGTCTCGGCCTCCTTCTCGATCTCGGAGACGCCGCCGAAGAACTGCAGCTGGATGCGGCGGACGGGGAGCTTGAAGCGGATCGCGGCGACGGTGTGGGCCAGTTCGTGGACCAGTACGGAGGCGTAGAAGGCGACGGCGAAGAACAGGGAGACGAGGTAGCGGGCGGCGCCCAGTTCGGGCAGTACGCGGTCGAGCTGGCCGCCGAAGACCCAGGTGATGAGGGCGGCGACGAGGAACCAGCTCGGTGCGACGTACACCGGTACGCCGAAGGGGCGGCCCATGAGGATGCCGCCGCCGGGCTCTTTGGGCCTCGGCTGGGGCGGCTCGCCCTTGGCGATTCCGGAGTGGGCGAGGGACCGGTGCTCGGGGCGGGTGTCGCGCGCGTGCCCGGTGCCGGGGGCGGGGGCGTTTTCGGGTCGGGCGGGGGCGTCGGGGGTGGGGGGCGGGACGGTCGTGTCGCGGTACGGGGCCTCCGGGTCACCGGTGTGGCCGGTCGTGGCGCTGGTCGGGCTGGTCTGCGAGCCGTCGGCGCGCCCCTCGGTGTCCGCGTCACTCGTGCCCGTGGCTTCGGGGTGGCCGTCGGTTGCGCCGGCGTCCGGGGCGCTGGTGCAGGTCTCGCCGGTGCCGGCCGGGCCGGCGCCGGTCCGCTCGGCGTTCGTGCTGTCGGCGCCGGTGCCGGTCGGATGCCCCGCAGGCTCGGGGGCATCCGGGCCGTCGCCGGGGGCGGTGGTGTCCGCTGCGGGCTGGGCAGGTCCTTGTGCGCTCGGGCGGTCGGGGGCGTGCACCTTGTCGTCGGGGGCATGCCCCTGGTCGTCGGTCTCGGTCCCGCGGTGGTCCGCGGCGGGCTGGGGCTGCGGGCCCGCAGGGTCGGTGGGGCCGGTCGTCGGGGCCGTTGGACCCGCGGGGTGCTCGGCCGGCTTGTCGTTGCCGGACCGCGGCTGCCCGTTCCCGCCGCTCACGTCCACGGTGTCCCCTCGTTCGAAGCGTCTTCCGCACCTGCCGGACGGAAGGGTCTGTGGTCGATGGTATGCGGCCGTGGTGGCGCGTTTCGCCCCGGCACCCCTTGAGTTTGCCGTGCGGTCGCGGGGCCGGACGCGGGCGGCGGCCGGGTCACTGTCAGTGGTGGGCCGTAAGGTCTGTGGACATGGACAGCAGCATCGAGGACGCGGGAGCCCTGTCGGGGGGCGCCGAGCAGACGGATCCGGCCGAGGCACCGCAGCCGGCGCCCATGACGGCTGCGCCGATCCCGGTGCAGGCACCGGTGCCGGGTGCCTCGGAGGCTGGGCCGGCGACCGGGACGTCCCCCGTGGCCGGGGCGCCTTCCGTCTCCGGCGCACCCACCGGGCCGGAAGCGACCGTGGCCGGCGCGCCGGAGGCCGGTGCCGAGCGTGTGGCCGTCCCTCCCACCTCGCTGTCACCGTCCCGGGCCGGTGATTTCATGCAGTGCCCGCTGCTGTACCGGTTCCGGGTGATCGACCGGCTGCCGGAGAAGCCGAGCCCGGCGGCGACCCGGGGCACGCTGGTGCACGCGGTGCTGGAGCGGCTGTTCGACGCGCCCGCGGCGGAGCGGACGGCACCCCGGGCGAAGGCGCTGATCCCGGGCCAGTGGGACCGGCTGCGGGAGAGCAGGCCGGAGCTGGGCGAGCTGTTCGCCGACGATCCGGAGGGGGAGCGGCTGGCCGGGTGGCTTCAGGAGGCCGAGCACCTGGTCGAGCGCTGGTTCACGCTGGAGGATCCGACGCGGCTGGAGCCGGCCGAGCGGGAGCTGTTCGTGGAGGCCGAGCTGGAGTCGGGGCTGCGGCTGCGCGGGATCATCGACCGGGTGGATGTGGCGCCGACCGGTGAGGTGCGGATCGTCGACTACAAGACGGGCAAGGCACCACGGCCGGAGTACTCCGAGGGCGCCCTGTTCCAGATGAAGTTCTACGCCCTGGTGGTGTGGCGGTTGAAGGGGGTCGTGCCGCGGCGGCTGCAGCTGGTCTATCTCGGCAGCGGCGATGTGCTGACCTACGACCCCGTCCTCGCCGATCTGGAGCGGGTGGAGCGCAAGCTGCATGCGCTGTGGGACGCCATCAGTCAGGCGACGGAGACCGGGGAGTGGCGGCCGCGTCCGACCAAGCTGTGCGGCTGGTGCGACCACCAGGCGCACTGCCCGGAGTTCGGGGGCACTCCCCCGCCGTATCCGTTGCCGGTGAGGGCACGCGAGTCCGGGAGTGTGTCGCAGGGCAGAATGGGCCCGGACTAGCGAAGGAGTGTCACGTGGCCATCCGTGTCCTACTGGTCGACGACCAGCCCCTGCTGCGTACGGGTTTCCGGATGATCCTGGAGGCCGAGCAGGACATCGCGGTCGTGGGCGAGGCCGGTGACGGTCTGCAGGCCCTCGATCAGGTGCGGGCCCTGCAGCCGGACGTGGTTCTGATGGACATCCGTATGCCGCGGATGGACGGGGTGGAGGCAACCCGGCAGATCACCGGTCCCGACCGGTCCGGTCCGGCGAAGGTGCTGGTGCTGACCACGTTCGACCTGGACGAGTATGTGGTGGAGGCGCTGCGGGCCGGGGCGAGCGGCTTTCTGCTGAAGGACGCGCCGGCGAACGAACTGGTGCAGGCGATCCGTGTGGTGGCGGCGGGTGAGGCGATGCTGGCGCCGAGCATCACGCGCCGGCTGCTGGACAAGTACGCCACGCATCTGCCGTCCGGTGAGGAGCCGGTGCCGGACACGCTGAACACCCTCACCGACCGTGAGGTGGAGGTGCTGAAGCTGGTGGCGCGCGGTCTGTCGAACGCGGAGATCGCGGCTGATCTGTTCGTCAGCGAGACGACGGTGAAGACGCATGTGGGTCATGTGCTGACCAAGCTGGGCCTGAGGGACCGGGTGCAGGCGGCGGTGTACGCGTACGAGAGCGGGCTGGTGCGCCCCGGCGCCCAGTAGGCCGTAGAGGCCGACGGGTCCGGCTCGTGCGGCGGTGCGTGTCCTACGACGGCGAAGGGCGCCCCTCCCGTGCGGAGATGGGCGCCCTCGGTGTCAACGGCCGTCAGCTCTTGCTGAGTTCCCAGAACCGGAAGACGGTGGAGGCGTCCAGGCAGTACTCCAGGCCGTAGACGCCGTCGCGGACGACCGCGTACTGCTTGGCCTGCCAGACGGGCAGGACGGGCAGGTCGGTGGCGACGATGTTCTGCAGCCGGCCGAAGTCCTTGTCGGTGGCAGCGCGGTCGCTCTGGGCGGCGGTGTCGGGGATGAGGGTGCCGGTGATGGTGCGGTTGGTGTAGTTGTTGTCCAGCACGTTGCCCTTGCCGAAGAAGGGTGCGGTGAAGTTGTCGGCGTCCGGGTAGTCCGGGATCCAGCCCTTGACGTAGACGCCGTACTTGCCGGCCGCGATGTCCTTCTCGTACTGGTCGAAGGCGACGGACTTCACATCGGCGTCGAACAGTCCGCTGGCGTTGAGCTGGCCGGCGATGGCCTTGAGCTCCTCGTCGGTGGCGGGGCCGTAGCGGGACGGCGTGGACCACAGGGTGAGCTTGACCTTGCCGGTGATGCCGTCGGCGCGCAGTGCGGCGGCGGCCTTGGCCTGGGAGGGGCGGGCGCCGTAGGTGTCGAAGAAGGCCGTGTTGTGGCCGACGATGCCCGCCGGGATGATCGAGTACAGCGGGGTGGCGGTGCCCTGGTAGACGTTCTTGATGAGGGCGTCGCGGTCGATGAGGTAGGCCATGGCCTTGCGGACGCCGGGCTTTCCGGCGACCGGGTCCTTCATGTTGAAGACCAGGTGCTGGACTTCGGCGCTGGTGCCGTCGATGACGTCGACGCCCTTGCCTTGCTGCTGGTCGAGGCCGGCGATGTCGGAGGCCGGCAGGCCTCGGTAGGCGATGTCGACGTTGCCGTCGAGAAGGGCCTTCTTCAGGGCGGTGCGGTCGCCGTGGAAGAACTTCAGGGTGACGCCGGAGTTCTTGACCTTGGCGGTGCCCTTGTAGTTGTCGTTGACGGAGAAGACGGCCTTGTCCTGGTCGAAGGAGTCCAGTTTGTAGGGGCCGGAGCCGACCGCCTTGTGGTCGGTGCGCAGGCCGTTCGCGTCGTACTGGAGGTGGTCGACGATGGAGCCGGCGCCGGAGGCGATCTTGCTGGGGAAGGTCGCGTCGGAGGACTTCAGACGGAAGACGACCGTCTTGGCGTCCGGGGTGTCGATGCTGCCGAGCATCGGGAACATGACCGCGGGCCCGGCGGGGTCGTTGATCTTCAGCATGCGGTCGAAGGAGAACTTGACGTCCTTCGAGGTGAGCGGGTCACCGTTGCTGAACTTCAGGCCGTCCTTGAGGGTGCACTGGTAGACGGTGGCCCGGGAGTCGGTGAAGGTGCATTGCTTCGCGAGTTCCGGCTGGGGTTCGGTCTGTCCCTTGGGGAAGCTGAGCAGTGACTGGAAGACGTTGTCGAACAACAGCCAGGAGCCGGGGTCGTAGCCGGAGGCCGGGTCCGTGGCGAGGACGTCGTCGGACATCCCCATCACCACGGAGGAGCCGGTACCCCCGGAATCACCGCTCCCCGAGCCGCAGCCGGTCAACAGGCCGGAGGCCAGCCCCGCCACGACGGGCAGGACTGGCCACTGGTTGCGCATGTTCACTTGATAGTGCCTTGTCGTCGGTTCGTCACCCCGGGGCCACGGTGCCCGGCCCCGGGTACCGGGGCGTCCGTCCATGTCCCGGTGAGAGAGCCGTCAGCCGCTCACTCCGCGGCCGAGCTCCCACAACTGGAGCGTAGACGAGGAGTTGAGGGCGTAGGCGACGCCGGTGATGTCGTCCCGTGCGGCGACGTACTGCTTGCCCTGCCACAGCGGCAGGACCGGGACGTCCTCGGCGACGATGTCCTGGATCGCCGTCAGGCTCTTGGCGGCGTTGAGCCGGTCGGCCTCGCGGCGGGACTCCGGGATCAGGGTGCGCTGGATGGTGCCGTTGGAGTACGGCGAGCCGAGGAAGTTGTCCTTGTCGAGGAAGGGCGCGAGGAAGTTGTCGGCGTCCGGGAAGTCGGGGAACCAGCCCATGCCGTAGACGTCGTACTGGCCCTTCTGCTCCGCCGGGCGGAAGGTGTCCCAGGTGTGGCCCTGAGTGGAGACGTCGAACAGGCCGCTGCCGTTGAGCTGCTGCTGCAGGACCTCGAACTCCTTCTGGGTGGCGGAGCCGTAGTGGTCGGTGGTGTAGTGCAGGGTCAGCTTGACCGGGGTGGTGATGCCGGCCTGGGTGAGCAGGGTCTTGGCCTTGGCGACGCTGGGGTTGCCGTACTTGTTGAAGAACGAGTTGGAGTGGCCGGTGACGGTGGCGGGGACGAGCGAGTACAGCGGCTCGGCCTGGGTGCCGTAGACCTTGGAGACCAGGGCCGCGCGGTCGATGATCTGGGCCATCGCCTGGCGTACGGCCTTGGACTTCACGCTGCTGGCGTTGGTGTTGAAGGCGAGGTAGCGGATCTCCAGGCCCGGCATGTCGACCAGGGTGACCTTGTTGCCGCTGCCGGCGTCCAGCTTCTGGATCTGGGCGGGCGACATGGTGCGGGTCATGACGTCGATGTCGCCCTTGTCGATGGCGGCGCCCATGGCGTCGGCGTCGCTGAAGGAGCGCAGGACGACCTTGTCGTTGTTCACCTTCACGGCACCCTTGTAGTTGGGGTTCTTGGTGAAGGTGGCGGCGCTCATGGTGTTGCCGCTGACGTCGGCCTGGAGGGTGTAGGGGCCCGAACCGTCGACCTCGAAGCCGTCGCGCAGCTTGCCGTTCTGGTAGTCCTTCGGGTTGATGATGCCCGCGACCGGGGTGGACAGCTTGTACGGGAAGGTGGCGTCGGCGGTCTTGAGGTGGAAGATGACCTCGCGGTCGCCCTGGGTCTCGACGGTGTCGATGGTGTTCAGCAGGGAGGAGACACCGCTGCTGGACTTGATGCGCAGGGCGCGCTCGATGGAGTACTTGACGTCCTGGGCGGTGACCGGGTCGCCGCTGGCGAACTTCAGGCCGTCGCGGAGCTTGCAGGCGTAGCGTTCGCTGCCGCTGTCGGTGAAGGAGCAGCTCTCGGCGGCGTCCGGGACGGGGTCGCCCTCGCCCTTGGGCTGGGCCATCAGGGTCTGCACGGTCTGGCGCAGGATGTTCCAGGTGCCGACGTCGTAGGCGTAGGCGGGGTCGAGGGGCGCCGGGGCGTCGCTGGTGGTGGTGAACCGGTCCGTGGTGCCGACGACGATGGCGTCACCGCTCTTGCTCCCGCTGCCGGATCCGCCACACGCGGCGAGAACCGGGGTGAGCAGGCCGGCCACCGCCGGCAGCACCAAAGTCTTGCGGTTCATGCGGGAGTTTCTCCAGAGCTGTTCGGGTCCGTGTATCCGACATGCATGGGTGGTGCGGCGGATCACGGGGGGTTGCGGCGATGTTCTCGCGATGAGATTAGTCCGCGCCCGCAGGAGGGTTCACGGCCCCGTGAGTTGATCCCCCATCACGCAGTGGAACCACATGCGGACACACCGAAAACCCGACAGCGGCAGGATTAGTGCAGCTTCCCATCAATCGGGACACAAAGACCCGTCACTGCGGGCCGAACGGGGTTGTTCAGCACAGTTGGCCCGGGTTGTCGAGGGCCGCAGAGGTGAGGAACGTCACACTTCCAACTGTGCGGCGAGTCAGTGGAATTCGGTCGGGCGGCCGGCCGTGAATTCCACTCCGGTGTACTTACCCGGAAATTTGTCCAGCCGGGCCAATGGACTTTGCACGCTGGGTGAACAGTTAGAGCATTTCCGTCATCAGGCCGCGCAGAAATGCCAGGTCGACCTCTTCCAGGGAGGTCACCACGGTGCGTCCGGCGGCCGGGCCGATGGGGGCGACGGAGGGTACGGCGACGACGCGGCAGCCCGCGGCCTCGGCAGCGGCGACACCGGTCGCGGTGTCCTCGACCACCGCGCATCTGTCCGGCCGGGCGCCGAGCCCCGCCGCGGCGAGCAGGTAGGGGTCGGGGAAGGGCTTGGTGCGCGAGACCTCGTCGCCGGCGACGGACAGGGCGAAGTGGTGGGGGCCGAGGATGCCCAGCACGCGATCGATGATGCGCCGGTGGGAGGCGGAGACCAGGGCCGTCGGGATGGCGTGCTCGTGGAGTTCGGCGAGCAGGCGGGCGGCGCCCGGCATCAGCGGCAGGGCACGGTCGATGCGGTCCTCGAAGCCCTCGTTGAGCAGCACGGTGAGTTCGGCGAGGGTGATGTCGGCTCCGGTGGCCTCGATGAGGAAGCCGGCGCTGCGGGTCATGGGCCCGCCGACCACGACATGCCGCCAGGACTCGTCCAGGGTGTGCCCGAGGCCGGCGAAGACCTCCACCTCGACGTCCCACCAGAAACCCTCGGTGTCCACCAGGGTGCCGTCCATGTCGAGGAGCACCGCCTGCAGGGCGGAGCCTTCGGCCGTAAGGGTTCCGAGCGCGGGGACCGTGCTGGTCATCCGGGCGCACCTCCTTGAGGGACGATCAGGCCGGTTCCCGGACAGGGAACCGGCCTGCAGTGGACCGACCAGTGTACGTCTCCGGCGCCGCAAGCGCCTCGTTTGACCGGCGTGTGACAGGGCACACCTCTACTACCGCCGGGGCTGGCTGTGACGTGCGCTTTCCACAGCTCGGCGCGCCGGGTTCACCGCGCGTTGAAGTACTTGGCCTCCGGGTGGTGGATCACGATCGCGTCCGTGGACTGCTCGGGGTGCAGCTGGAACTCCTCGGACAGGTGGACCCCGATGCGCTCCGGGCGGAGCAGGTCCGCGATCTTGGCGCGGTCCTCCAGGTCGGGGCAGGCGCCGTAGCCGAGGGAGAAGCGGGCACCCCGGTACTTCAGGGCGAACATGTCCTCCATGGCGGCCGGGTCCTCGCCGCCGAAGCCGAGTTCGGCGCGGACGCGTGCGTGCCAGTACTCGGCGAGCGCCTCGGCCAACTGGACGGACAGGCCGTGCAGTTCGAGGTAGTCGCGGTAGGAGTTGGCCTCGAAGAGCTTCGCGGTCTCCTCACCGATCCTCGAGCCGACGGTGACGACCTGGAGGCCGACGACGTCCGTCTCCCCCGACTCCTCCGGGCGGAAGAAGTCGGCCAGGCACAGCCGGCGGCCGCGGCGCTGGCGCGGGAAGGTGAAGCGGGTGCGCTCGTTGCCCTGCTCGTCCAGGATGATCAGGTCGTCGTCCTTGGACACGCAGGGGAAGTAGCCGTAGACGACGGCCGCTTCCAGCAGGTTCTCCGTCTGGAGCCGGTCCAGCAGGCCGCGCAGCCGGGGCCGGCCCTCGCTCTCCACGAGTTCCTCGTACGACGGCCCCTCGCCGGTGCGGGCCTGCTTCAGACCCCACTGGCCCTTGAACAGCGCGCCCTCGTCCAGCCAGGACGCGTACTCCTTCAGCTGGATGCCCTTGACGATCCGGGTGTCCCAGAACGGCGGGGTGGGCACCGGGTTGTCGGTGGCCACGTCGGAGCGGACGTGCCCCTCCTCGGGTCGCTCCTCGACCTCGACGGAGGCCGTGGCGCGAACCCGGCGCTGGCGCAGTTCGGGCAGCTTCGCCCCCGGCACCCCCCGCTTGACCCCAATGAGGGCGTCCATCAGGCGCAGGCCCTCGAAGGCGTCGCGGGCGTAGCGGACCTCGCCCTCGTAGATCTCGTGCAGGTCCTGCTCGACGTAGGCGCGGGTGAGGGCGGCGCCGCCGAGGATGACCGGGAAGCGGGCGGCCAGGCCGCGCTGGTTGAGCTCCTCCAGGTTCTCCTTCATGATCACCGTGGACTTCACCAGCAGCCCGGACATGCCGATGACATCGGCCCGGTGTTCCTCGGCGGCCTCCAGGATCGCGGAGACCGGCTGCTTGATGCCCAGGTTGACCACGTTGTAGCCGTTGTTGGACAGGATGATGTCGACGAGGTTCTTGCCGATGTCGTGGACGTCGCCGCGCACGGTCGCCAGCACGATGGTGCCCTTGCCCTCGGCGTCGGACTTCTCCATGTGCGGTTCGAGGTAGGCCACGGCGGCCTTCATGACCTCGGCGGACTGCAGCACGAACGGCAGCTGCATCTGCCCGGAGCCGAACAGGTCACCGACGACCTTCATGCCGTCCAGCAGGGTCTCGTTGACGATGTCCAGCGCCGGACGGTCCTTCAGCGCCTCGTCGAGGTCGGCCTCCAGGCCGTTGCGCTCGCCGTCGATGATGCGGCGCTTGAGGCGCTCTTCCAGCGGCAGCGCGGCCAGCTCCTCGGCCTTGCCCGCCTTCAGCGACTTCGCCGTGGCGCCCTCGAAGAGCTGCATGAGCTTCTGCAGCGGGTCGTAGCCCTCGCTGCGGCGGTCGTAGATCAGGTCGAGGGCGGTGGTGACCTCTTCCTCGCTGAAGCGGGCGATCGGCAGGATCTTGGAGGCGTGCACGATCGCCGAGTCCAGGCCCGCCTTCACGCACTCGTCCAGGAAGACGGAGTTCAGCAGGATCCGGGCCGCCGGATTCAGGCCGAAGGAGATGTTCGACAGGCCGAGGGTGGTCTGGACGGCCGGGTGGCGCTTCTTCAGTTCGCGGATCGCCTCGATGGTGGCGAGGCCGTCCCTGCGGGACTCCTCCTGACCGGTGCAGATGGTGAAGGTCAGGGTGTCGATGAGGATGTCGTCCTCGCGGATGCCCCAGTTCCCGGTGAGGTCGGCGATCAGCCGTTCGGCGATCTCGACCTTCTTCTCGGGGGTGCGGGCCTGGCCCTCCTCGTCGATGGTGAGCGCGATCAGGGCGGCGCCGTGCTCCTGGGCCAGCCGGGTGACCTTCGCGAACCGGGAGTCCGGGCCGGCGCCGTCCTCGTAGTTCACGGAGTTGATCACCGCACGGCCGCCCAGCTTCTCCAGGCCCGCCCGGAGGACGTCGACCTCGGTGGAGTCCAGCACGATCGGCAGGGTGGAGGCGGTGGCGAAGCGGCCGGCGAGTTCCTCCATGTCGGCGACGCCGTCGCGGCCGACGTAGTCCACGCACAGGTCCAGCATGTGCGCGCCCTCGCGGATCTGCTCCCGGGCCATCTCCACACAGTCGTCCCAGCGGCCCTGAAGCATGGCCTCACGGAACTTCTTCGACCCGTTGGCGTTGGTGCGCTCGCCGATGGCCAGGTAGGAGGTGTCCTGCCGGAACGGCACCGTCTGGTACAGCGAGGCCGCGCCCGGCTCGGGGCGCGGGTCGCGGGCGGGCGGGGTGAGGCCCTTCACGCGCTCGACGACCTGGCGCAGGTGCTCCGGCGTCGTACCGCAGCAGCCGCCGACCAGGGACAGGCCGTACTCGCGGACGAAGGTCTCCTGCGCGTCCGCGAGCTCCGGTGCCGTCAGCGGGTAGTGGGCGCCGTCCTTGCCGAGGACGGGCAGGCCCGCGTTCGGCATGCAGGACAGGGGGATGCGGGCGTTGCGGGCGAGGTAGCGCAGGTGCTCGCTCATCTCGGCCGGGCCGGTGGCGCAGTTCAGGCCGATCATGTCGATGCCGAGCGGCTCCAGCGCGGTGAGCGCGGCGCCGATCTCGGAGCCGAGGAGCATGGTGCCGGTGGTCTCGACGGTCACCGACACGATCACCGGCAGGTCCAGGCCGAGGGCGTCCAGGCCGCGGCGGGCGCCGAGGACGGCGGCCTTGGTCTGCAGCAGGTCCTGGGTGGTCTCCACGAGCAGGGCGTCGGCGCCGCCCGTGACCAGGCCTTCGGCGTTGCGCTGGTAGGCGTCGCGCAGGGTGGTGTAAGGGGCGTGGCCGAGGGTCGGCAGCTTGGTGCCGGGGCCGATGGAGCCGAGGACCCAGCGGGGGCGGCCGTCCCTGGCGGTGAAGACGTCGGCGGCCTCGCGGGCCACCCGGGCGCCGGCCTCGGACAGCTCGTACACGCGCTCGGAGATGTCGTACTCGCCGAGGGCGGAGTGGTTGGCCCCGAAGGTGTTGGTCTCGACGCAGTCGACGCCCACGGCGAAGTAGGCCTCGTGGACGGAGCGCACGATGTCGGGGCGGGTGAGGTTGAGGATCTCGTTGCAGCCCTCGAGCTGCTGGAAGTCCTCGAGCGTGGGTTCCTGGGCCTGGAGCATGGTGCCCATGGCTCCGTCGGCGACCACCACACGGGTGGCGAGCGCCTGGCGGAGCGCGGACGCGCGGGTCCGGCTGTCGGCGGAAGGGGACGGTGGCAACGAGGCCATGAAGGGGCTCCCTAGATGCGACGGCTGTCGGCTTTGCGGCGTCCCGGGCAGGCGGGGAGGCCGCACGGCGCCAGGGTAACCGGGAGTCGGCCTGGATGGGCACCGGCGTCCACGGGGCGGACGCCGGTGGCGGGTGTGCCACACGCAGGTCACGTGTGATGTAACAAGTGCCGACCGACCGTTAGCGGTAGGTCGGCATGGACCGGTAGTGTTCGACATTGCCGAACGGCATTGAATACCGGTCGGCAGTCGAAGGGGACGGAGGCAGGACGGCGATGGCACGGAACATCCAGTCGCTCGAACGGGCGGCCGCGATGCTGCGGTTGCTGGCGGGCGGCGAGCGGCGGCTGGGCCTGTCGGACATCGCCTCGTCACTGGGCCTCGCCAAGGGCACCGCGCACGGCATTCTGCGCACCCTCCAGCAGGAGGGCTTCGTGGAGCAGGACGACGCCTCAGGGCGCTACCAGCTGGGTGCGGAGCTGCTGCGCCTGGGCACCACGTATCTGGATGTGCACGAGCTGCGGGCCAGGGCCCTGGTGTGGACCGACGACCTGGCCCGTTCCAGCGGGGAGAGCGTGTACCTGGGGGTCCTGCACCAGCAGGGCGTGCTGATCGTGCACCACGTCTTCCGGCCGGACGACAGCCGGCAGGTGCTGGAGATCGGTGCCATGCAGCCGCTGCACTCCACCGCGCTCGGCAAGGTGCTCTCGGCCTACGACCCGGTGGCGCACAGCGAGGCACTGGAGGCCGACCGCAAGCCCTTCACCGACCGCACCGTGTGCGACATCGAGGACTTCGAGCACCTTCTCGACATGACACGCGCGCGCGGGTACGCGGCCGACGTCGAGGAGACCTGGGAGGGTGTGGCGTCCGTCGCCGCGCCCATCCACGACCGGCGCCGCATGCCCGTGGGGGCGGTCGGCATCACCGGGGCCGTGGAACGGCTGCGCCGGGACGGCGAGCTGCGTCCCGAGCTGATCGCGGCGGTGCGCGACTGCGCCCGCGCGGTGTCGAGGGACCTGGGCGCGGGACGGTTCTGACCGGTCGGCGCCCTCCTGCGGGGTGAACCGGAACGCCGGGCGGCGTTCCGGTTCTCGCCATACCCTAAAACCGACATACGGGCCCAATGCCTACGTGAGTGCGGCGAAGAGTGATAACTCGCAGCGATCAATAACGATCCTGTTTTCGATAACAGAACCCTTGACGCATGCGTAAGGCCGAAGCAAGACTCCCGTCCATCGGTCGGCATTGTCGAACACCTACCGGCAATACGCGCTAGAGTGTGACAACGCCAAGGGCCGGCATCGCTCTCACCCCCGAGGGCGCCAGAACCCCGGCGGGACCCGGGGTTCGGCCCCTGGACGAAGGACAAAGGAGTCGCGGGTGTCCAGCTCCGACATCTTCATCGGCGAGACCATCGGTACCGCCATACTCATCCTGCTCGGCGGCGGCGTCTGCGCGGCCGTCACGCTGAAGGCCTCCAAGGCCCGTAACGCCGGTTGGCTCGCCATCACCTTCGGGTGGGGCTTCGCCGTGCTGACGGCCGTGTACATCTCCGGACCGCTGTCCGGTGCCCACCTCAACCCGGCCGTCACGGTGGCTCTCGCCATCAAGAACAGCGACTGGAGCAACGTCCCGGTCTACCTCGCCGGCCAGCTGCTCGGTGCCATGATCGGCGCGACCCTGGTGTGGGTCGCCTACTACGGCCAGTTCCACGCCCACCTGACCGACAAGGAGATCGTCGGCGGACCGGGCGCGCAGGCCACCGCGGCCAAGGCGGTCGAGGCCCAGGACAAGGGCGCCGGCCCGGTCCTCGGCATCTTCTCCACCGGTCCGGAGATCCGCAACGCGGCGCAGAACCTCGCCACGGAGATCATCGGCACGGTCGTGCTGATCCTCGCGGTCCTCACCCAGGGCCTGAACGACAAGGGCAACGGGCTCGGCGTCCTCGGCGGTCTGATCACCGCGCTCGTGGTGGTGTCGATCGGTCTGTCCCTCGGCGGACCGACGGGCTACGCGATCAACCCGGCCCGTGACCTCGGCCCGCGCATCGTGCACGCCCTGCTGCCGCTGCCCAACAAGGGCGGTTCCGACTGGGCGTACGCCTGGATCCCGATCGTCGGTCCGCTGATCGGCGGCGCCATCGCCGCAGGCATATACAACGTCGCCTTCGCTTAAGCCAACGCCTCGAAGCACGCGCCGTACGGACAGCCTCTTTACCCAGGATTTCAGGAGCACACAGTGACCGACGCCCACACCGCAGGCCCCTTCATCGCCGCGATCGACCAGGGCACGACCTCCAGCCGCTGCATCGTCTTCGACCGGGACGGCCGTATCGTCGCCGTCGACCAGAAGGAGCACGAGCAGATCTTCCCCAAGCCGGGCTGGGTCGAGCACAACGCCAACGAGATCTGGACCAACGTCCAGGAAGTCGTCGCGGGGGCCATCGCCAAGGCCGGCATCACCCGTGACGACATCAAGGCCATCGGCATCACCAACCAGCGCGAGACCACCGTGCTGTGGGACAAGAACACCGGTGAGCCCGTCCACAACGCCCTTGTCTGGCAGGACACCCGCACCGACGCCCTCTGCAAGGAGCTGGGCCGCAACGTCGGCCAGGACCGCTTCCGCCGCGAGACGGGCCTGCCGCTGGCCTCGTACTTCTCCGGGCCCAAGGCCCGCTGGCTGCTCGACAACGTCGACGGCCTGAAGGAGCGCGCCGAGGCCGGCGACATCCTCTTCGGCACCATGGACACCTGGGTCATCTGGAACCTGACCGGCGGTGTCAACGGCGGCAAGCACGTCACCGACGTCACCAACGCCTCCCGCACCATGCTGATGAACCTGCACACCACGCAGTGGGACGAGAAGATCGCCGAGTCCATCGGCGTGCCGCTGCAGATCCTGCCGGAGATCCGCTCCTCCGCCGAGGTCTACGGCGAGGTCACCGGCGGCAAGCTGGGCGAGCTGCTCGGCGGCATCCCGGTGGCCTCCGCGCTCGGCGACCAGCAGGCGGCCCTGTTCGGCCAGACCTGCTTCTCCGAGGGCGAGACCAAGTCCACCTACGGCACCGGCACCTTCATGGTGATGAACACCGGTGACAAGATCATCAACTCCTACGCCGGTCTGCTGACCACGGTCGGTTACAAGATCGGCGACCAGCCGACGGTCTACGCCCTGGAGGGCTCGATCGCCGTCACCGGCTCGCTGGTGCAGTGGATGCGCGACCAGATGGGCCTGATCTCCACCGCCGCCGAGATCGAGACGCTCGCGCTCTCGGTCGAGGACAACGGCGGCGCGTACTTCGTACCGGCCTTCTCCGGTCTGTTCGCCCCGCACTGGCGCAGCGACGCCCGCGGTGTGATCGCCGGTCTGACCCGGTACGTCACCAAGGCGCACCTCGCGCGCGCCGTCCTGGAGGCCACCGCCTGGCAGACCCGGGAGATCGCCGACGCCATGGTCAAGGACTCCGGCGACGAGCTGGTGGCCCTGAAGGTGGACGGCGGCATGACCTCCAACAACCTGCTGATGCAGACCCTCGCCGACGTCCTGGACGCACCGGTGGTGCGCCCGATGGTCGCCGAGACCACCTGCCTCGGCGCCGCCTACGCCGCCGGTCTCGCCGTCGGCTTCTGGTCCAGCACCGACGAACTGCGCGCCAACTGGCGCCGGGCCGCCGAATGGACCCCCCAGATGGACGCGGACACCCGCGACCGTGAGTACAAGAACTGGCTCAAGGCCGTCGACCGGACCATGGGCTGGATCGAGGACGAGAGCTGAGCCGCCCGACACAGCTCAGACATCTCTGACGAGGAGTAAGTACCCGACATGACCAGTCAGTCCACCCTGAGTTCCGTGCCTGCCCTCGGGACGCACCCGGCCTCCGGCTCCAACCCGAGCCGGGCCGAGACCAGGGAGCAACTCTCCAAGGCGTCGTACGACCTTCTGGTGATCGGCGGCGGCATCCTGGGCATCTCCACCGCCTGGCACGCCGCGCAGTCCGGCCTGAGGGTGGCACTGGTCGACGCCGGCGACTTCGCCGGCGCCACCTCCTCCGCCTCCTCCAAGCTGCTCCACGGCGGCCTGCGCTACCTGCAGACCGGCGCGGTGAAGCTGGTGGCGGAGAACCACTTCGAGCGCCGTGCGGTCTCCCGCCAGGTGGCCCCCCACCTGGCGAACCCGCTCACCTTCTACCTCCCCGTGTACAAGGGCGGGCCGCACGGCGCGGCGAAGCTCGGCGCGGGCGTCTTCGCCTACTCCGCGCTCTCCGCGTTCGGTGACGGCGTCGGGCACCTGCTCTCCCCCGCCAAGGCGGCGCAGGACGTGCCCGAGCTGCGCACCGAGAACCTCAAGGCCGTGGCCGTGTACGGCGACGACCAGATGAACGACGCGCGCATGGCGCTGATGACGGTCCGTGCGGCCGTCGAGGCGGGCGCGGTCGTCCTCAACCACGCCGAGGTCACGGGCCTGCGCTTCACCAAGGGCCGGGTCACCGGTGCCGACCTCAGGGACCGCCTCTCGGGCGAGGAGTTCGGTGTCAACGCCCGCCTGGTGCTGAACGCGACCGGCCCCTGGGTCGACCACCTGCGCCGGATGGAGGACCCGAACGCGGCGCCGTCCATCCGTCTGTCCAAGGGCGCACACCTGGTCCTGAAGCGGACGTCACCGTGGAAGGCCGCGCTGGCCACCCCGATCGACAAGTACCGCATCACCTTCGCCCTCCCCTGGGAGGACATGCTGCTGCTCGGCACCACCGACGAGGAGTTCGAGGGCGACCCGGCGGACGTGTCCGTCACCGAGAAGGACATAGCCCAGATCCTGGACGAGGCCGCGTTCTCGGTCCGGGACCAGCAGCTCCAGCGCGACCTCATCACCTACGCCTTCGCCGGCCTGCGGGTGCTGCCGGGCGGCCCCGGTGACACCGCCAAGGCCAAGCGCGAGACCGTGGTGACCGAGGGCAAGGGCGGCATGCTGTCCGTCGCGGGCGGCAAGTGGACCACCTTCCGGCACATCGGCCGTACGGTCATGCAGAAGCTGGAGGCGCTGCCGGGCCACCCGCTCGGCGACGACTTCGAGCCCATCTCCTCCCTGCCGAAGAAGCTGCCGCTGCCCGGCGTCGCCAACCCGCGCGCCGTCGCCCACCGCCTGCTGGTGGACCGACCGGCTCCGGGCCCGCGCATGGCCGCCGACACCGCCAAGCAC
The DNA here is from genome assembly GCF_053597455.1 of Streptomyces sp. NPDC001393. Classification (NCBI taxonomy): domain Bacteria; kingdom Bacillati; phylum Actinomycetota; class Actinomycetes; order Kitasatosporales; family Streptomycetaceae; genus Streptomyces; species Streptomyces sp. NPDC001393. Next base: position 163,846 of record NZ_JBSFIH010000003.1, on the reverse strand, counting down.
CTGGCCACCCACTACGGCTCCCTGGCCTTCGACATCGCCCGCATCGCGAACGACAACCCGGAGCTCGCCGAGCGCGTCCACCCCGACGCGCCGGAGATCTGGGCGCAGGTCGTGTGGGCCCGTGACCACGAGTGGGCGGAGACCGCGGACGACGTCCTGCGCCGCCGCACGACGCTGACGATCCGCGGCCTGGCCACGGACGAGGTACGGGCGAAGGTGCAGGACCTGCTCGACAAGAAGTAGACCCCGGTGACGGCCGGTCCGCTCCCCTGACCGGGACCGGCCGCCGCCGCAGCGCCGGACCGCCGCACCGGGTCCGGACGACCGAGAGGGGCGACCCCACGCCGATGGGGCCGCCCCTCTCGCCTTGCCCGGGGCGATTGTCCGTACCCGGGGTTACGGCGGACGGCAGGGAGTGGTTCGACGCGCCGCCCGCATAATGGCCGCTGAGACATCCGATGTCTGGCGACAGGGAGGCCGGATCATGGCAGTCACCGATGAGGCGATCGAGAAGATCAAGGGCATGATCGTCTCCGGTGCGCTGCGGCCCGGGGACCGGTTGCCCAAGGAGAGCGAGCTGGCCGCCGAGCTGGGGCTGTCGCGCAACTCGCTGCGGGAGGCCGTACGGGCGCTGTCGCTGATCCGGATCCTGGACGTGCGGCAGGGCGACGGCACGTACGTCACCAGCCTCGATCCGCAACTGCTGCTGGAGGCTCTGAGCTTCGTCGTGGACTTCCACCGCGACGACACCGTCCTGGAGTTCCTCGCGGTGCGCCGGATCCTGGAGCCGGCCGCGACCGCGATGGCCGCGTTCCGGATCAGCGAGCAGCAACTGGACGCGCTGTCGGCCCAGTTGGACGCCCTCGGTGACGAACCCTCGGTGGAGGAGCTGGTCGCCGCGGACCTGGAGTTCCATCGCGGCATCGTGCGCGGCGCCGGCAACTCGGTGCTGTGCTCGCTGCTGGACGGCCTGTCGGGGCCGACGACGCGGGCCCGGATCTGGCGGGGCCTGACCCAGGAGGACGCGGTCGGCCGCACCCTGCGCGAGCACCGGGCGATCCTGGCCGCGCTGCGCGACCGGGACGCGGAGGCGGCCCGCTCCTGGGCGACCGTGCACATCGCGAGCGTGGAGCAGTGGCTGCGCAGCACCCTGTGAGAGGCGGCAAACGCCTGTGTGGATCCGGTCGGGCTCCGGGTTGACGGCGGGTGTTCGACGGGGGCGATCGGGGCAGTGATCCGGTCACTGGCCCACGCAAGGGGGCTGCGGGCGCCCCCGCCGGACGCCGTAAGGTTGGTGAGTCAAGCGAGGGCACGTCGGAAGGAGGCACTGGGTGATCGAGCTGGAGGGGGTTCCCGAGCTGATCGACCCAGTCATGGTGGCCGCGTTCGAGGGCTGGAACGATGCCGGCGACGCCGCCTCCACGGCGGTCGCGCATCTGGAACGCGAATGGAAGGGCGAGGTGTTCGCGGCGCTGGACGCCGAGGACTACTACGACTTCCAGGTGAACCGGCCCACGGTGTTCATGGACGCCGGTGTGCGCAAGATCACCTGGCCGACGACAAGGTTGTCGGTGGTGCGGGTCGGCGGCGAGAAGCCGCGTGACCTGGTGCTGGTCCGCGGCATCGAACCGTCCATGCGCTGGCGCTCGTTCTGCAACGAGCTGCTCGGCTTCGCGCACGAGCTGGGCGTGGAGCTGGTGGTCATCCTGGGCGCCCTGCTCGGCGACACCCCGCACACGCGGCCGGTGCCGGTCAGCGGGGTGACGTCCGACCCGGACCTGGCCCAGCGGATGGACCTGGAGGAGACCAAGTACGAGGGCCCCACGGGCATCGTCGGCGTCCTGCAGGAGGCGTGCACGCACGCCGGCGTCCCCGCGGTGTCGCTGTGGGCGGCCGTACCGCACTACGTCTCCCAGCCGCCGAACCCGAAGGCCACGCTGGCGCTGCTCAACCGGCTGGAGGACCTGCTGGACCTGCGCATCCCGCAGGGCGAGCTGCCGGAGGACGCGCGTGCCTGGCAGGTGGGCGTGGACCAGCTGGCCGCCGAGGACAGCGAGGTCGCCGAGTACGTCCAGACGCTGGAGGAGGCCCGGGACACCGCCGAGCTGCCGGAGGCGTCGGGTGAGGCGATCGCCCGGGAGTTCGAGCGGTATCTGCGGCGCCGGGACGGGGGCCCTCCGGGCGGCAAGCCGCGGCCTGGCTCCGCCGGTTCCAAGGATGACGAGGACGACGCGGAGGAGTGAGGTATGAAGAAGGGGCGCTTCCCGTGCTGGGAAGCGCCCCTTCTTTTTTGTTGCCGTCGCGCCATGAGGTGCCACTACAGGCCGTCGGGCGTCCGACAGTCCGTAGTGGCTTGTCGCGCAGTTCCCCGCGCCCCTTCAGGGCGCTCCACTTCAGGGTGCTTAGAGGGCCACCCCGAGCAGCGCGTCCACCGCACGCGTGACCACGCCCGGGGCGCCGGTGTCCGTGCCGCCCTGCTCCTCCTGGCGCGCCGCCCAGCGGTCCACCGCCGCGAGGGCGGTGGGGGCGTCCAGGTCGTTCGACAGGGCCTCGCGGATCTCCTCCACCAGCGCGTCCGCGGGCGGGCCGTCGGGGCGGGAGACGGCCGCGCGCCAGCGGCCGAGGCGGGCCACGGCGTCCTGCAGGACCTGGTCGGTCCACTCCCAGTCGGCGCGGTAGTGGTGGGAGAGGAGGGCCAGGCGGATGGCGGCGGGGTCGACGCCGTCCCGACGGAGCTGGGAGACGAAGACGAGGTTGCCCTTGGACTTGGACATCTTCTCGCCGTGCAGGGCGACCATGCCGGCGTGGACGTAGGCCTTGGCCATGGGGAACTCGCCGGTGAGCACCTGGGCGTGCGAGGCGCCCATCTCGTGGTGCGGGAAGGCGAGGTCGGAGCCGCCGCCCTGGACGTCGAAGCCCATGCCGAGGTGGTCGAGGGCGATGGCCACGCACTCGATGTGCCAGCCGGGCCGGCCCCGGCCGAGGGAACTGCCGTCCCAGCTGGGCTCGCCCTCGCGGGCCGCCATCCACAGCATCGGGTCGACGGGGTTCTTCTTGCCCGGACGGTCCGGGTCGCCGCCGCGCTCGGCGGACAGCAGCCGCATGGCGGCCGCGTCGAGGTTCGAGACCTGCCCGAAGTGCGGGTCTGACTCGACGGAGAAGTAGATGTCGCCGTCCAGCTCGTAGGCGGCGCCGAGTTCGCGCAGCCGCTCCACGAGGGGGACGATGCCGGGTATCGCCTCGACGGCGCCTATGTAGTGCCGCGGCGGCAGAAGCCTGAGGGCGGTCATGTCCTCGCGGAAGAGGGCCGTCTCCTTCTCGGCGAGGGCGACCCAGTCGACGCCGTCCCGCTCCGCGCGCTCCAGCAGCGGATCGTCGACGTCGGTGACGTTCTGGACGTAGTGGACCTGCCGCTTGGTGTCGAGCCACACGCGCTGGACGAGGTCGAACGCGTTGTAGGTCGCCGCGTGCCCCATGTGGGTGGCGTCGTACGGGGTGATGCCGCAGACGTAGAGACGGGCGACGGGACCGGGGTCGAGGGTGACCAGACCGCCGGTCGCGGTGTCGTGGATCCTCAGGTCGCGGCCCTGACCAGGCAGGGCGGGGACCTCGGAAGCGGGCCAGGCATGCATGTACATGAGCCTAACCGGCCACGAGCTGCGTATACGAACGGGATCTCGTCGGATGGCCGGTTGTGCGCTCTTGTGGATCGGCGCCCGATGTGCTGATCGCGCTCACACCGGCGGCCAGGGGATGGCGGGCCACTCGCCGCCGGGCTCCGGGTGCACTCCCGTGGTGAGCAGTTCCTCGACACGCGCGCGTGTGGCGTCGATCTCGGCCGGGGTGATCAGTGCGGTCAGCCGTTCGCCCAGCGGCCCGCCCAGGCCCTCCAGCAGCCCCTGGAGGACATCGACGGCCTCGGTCGTCAGCGGCTCCCCGGCCCAGCCCCACAGCAGCGTGCGCAGCTTGTTCTCGACGTTGAAGGTGACGCCGTGGTCGATGCCGTAGAGCCGGCCGTCGGTGGTGGGCAGCAGATGGCCGCCCTTGCGGTCGGCGTTGTTGATCACCGCGTCGAGGACGGCGAGCCGGCGCAGCCGCTCGTCGTCGGCGTGCACGAGGAGCGCGGTGCGGCCCTCGCCGACCTCGGCCAGGCCGATCGCCTTCCAGCCCGGCTCCGGTTCCTCGGCGTCGACGAGGGCGAGCAGCTCCGCCTCGGCCTGGACATCGATCCACAGCTGGCACATGCCCTCGCCGTACGGCCCGTCGCGCAGCACGGTCGGCGGGACGAGCCCCCAGCCGGTGGCTTCGGAGACCTCGTAGGCGGCCACCTCGCGGCCGGCCAGGGTGCCGTCGGGGAAGTCCCACAGCGGGCGCTCCCCGGCCACCGGCTTGTAGATGCAGGTGGCTTCCCGGCCGTCGAGGGCGATGGTGCAGAACAGTGCGGCGTTGGACGCCTCGCGGATGCGTCCGCGCACGGTCAGCTCACCCCGCGCGAGCAGCTCGGCGGCGGCCGAGCCGGTCCCGGCGTCGGTGGGCGTCACGCTCCGCGGCGGTATCCGTTCTGGCGCGGACATACGTGTCCTTCCGGATCGAGCGGGAGGCTGCACAGCGGGCACGGCGGCCGCCCGGCGTTGACGACGTCGAGGGCGCGCTTGGCGAAGGCCCGGGCCTGCGCGCCGGTCAGCCGGACCCGCAGCATCGGGGGCCCGTTCTCCTCGTCCTGGAGCAGCCGCTCCTCGGCCTCGGCGAGGTCCTCCTCGGTGTCGGCGTCCAGCTCCACCAGGGCCTGCGCCTCGACGATCATGCGCTGTTCCTCGCCGTCCCAGGCCAGCGCCATGGTGCCGACCCGGAACTCCTCCTCGATGGGTGTCTCCAGCGGGGCGGTGTCGGCGATCTCGGTGGGCGCCATGGCGGGGACGGCGGCGCTGCCGCCACTGCGCCGTACTACCTCGTCGAGCAGTTCGTCCATGCGCTCGGCGAGCGCGGCCACCTGGGTCTTCTCCAGAGCCACGCTGGTCACCCGGGAGCCTGCGGTGGCCTGGAGGAAGAACGTACGGCGTCCGGGCAGTCCGACCGTGCCGGCCACGAAGCGGTCCGGCGGGTCGTAGAGGAACACCTGACGGGACACGTCCTGTCTCCATTGAGAGTGGGTTGCGGTGAGAGCGGAGGGTGGGTTTCTCAGCGGTGCGGGTCGTTGCGGACACGCGACGGTGTGGATCGCTTCACCCTACTGCGGCCGACGATCACGGTGCGCCCGCACCGCCCCCGACCGGTGCGTCGCCCTCACCAGGTTCCTCACGCGGGGCGAGCGAAGCGAAATCCCCGGTGTCGCCGAGGCGAACGAGAAACGGCCGCAGCCGGGTGTAGCGGATCGCGGTGACGGAACACGGTTCCACGGAGATCCGCTGGAACAGGTCGAGGTGGAGTCCGAGGGCGTCGGCGACCAGGGATTTGATGATGTCACCGTGGGAGCACATGAGGTAGACGGCGTCTGCCCCGTGCTCGCGCTCCACGCGCGCGTTCCACTCGCGTACGGCCTCGGCGGCGCGGGTCTGCATGGCCCGCAGGGACTCGCCGCCGGGGAAGGCGGCGGCCGACGGGTGGGCCTGGACGATCTCCATCAGCGGCTCGTCCTTGAGCTCGGCGAGCTTGCGGCCGGACCAGTCGCCGTAGTGGCACTCCCCGATCCGCTCCTCGGTGTGGGCGCGCAGGCCGGGGCGGGCCTGAAGCAGCGGCCGCACGGTCTCCTGGCAGCGCTGGAGGGGGCTGGTGACCACCTCGGAGATCGGCAGTGCGGCGAGCCGGCCGGGCAGCGCGGCGGCCTGGGCGGCACCGCGCTCGTCCAGGGCGACGCCCGGCGTCCAGCCGGCGAGCACACCGGAGGTGTTGGCGGTGGAGCGTCCGTGCCTGACGAGGATCAGCGTGGGCATGCGCCCCAGGGTAGGCGTACCAGCACATGCACCGGGGACCGGGCGAAGGGAGAATGCGCTCAGTGATCGTCGACTGCGCCATCTACCGGCACGGGCACCGCACCGAGGGCCCGGAGGACCTGTCCGACGCGCTCGCCGAGGCGCGGGCCGAGGGCGGGTTCGTCTGGATCGGCCTGTACGAGCCGTCCGAGCGGGAGTTCGACCTGGTCACCCAGGAGTTCGCGCTGCATCCTCCCCCATAGCCCTGAACGGGCATGGGAGGTGCCCCCAGCGGTCGAGGACGCCCTCAACGCGCATCAGCGGCCCAAGCTGGAGGTGTACGCCGACTCGCTGTTCATGGTGCTGAAACCGGTGGTGTACGACGCGGCGAGCGACACCGTCTCGGCCGGCGAGATCATGGTCTTCATCGGCGACTGCTTCGTGGTCACCGTCCGCCATGGCGAGCACTCGCCGCTGGCCGCCGTACGGCGGCGGCTGGAGGAGGAGCCGGAGATGCTCGACAAGGGCCCGACCGCCGTGCTGTACGCGATCTCCGACGCTGTCGTCGACCACTATCTGGAGGCGGCGACGGAGCTGGGGAACGATCTGGAGGAGCTGGAGGCGGAGGTGTTCCGGCCGGAGGGCGGCGGCTCGCGGGGCACCGCGTCCCGGATCTACGGCTTCAAACGGCAGATCCTGGAGTTCCGCCGGGCCACCGGCCGCTGGCGCTGCCGCTTTCGCGGCTGGGCGGCACCGGAGCGTTCGGCGGCACGGTGCCCTTCGTGCACGACAAGGCCCGGCCGTTCTTCCGGGACGTGGGCGACCACCTGATGCGCGTGAACGAGTCCGTGGAGGCCCTGGACCGGCTGGTGTCGGACGTCCTGTCGGCGCATCTGGCGCAGATGAGCGTGCGGCAGAACGACATGCGCAAGATCTCCGCGTGGGCGGCGATGGCCGCGGTTCCCACGATGATCGCGGGGATCTACGGCATGAACTTCGACCACATGCCGGAGCTGCACTGGCTGTGGTCGTATCCGGCGGTGATCCTTGCGATGGCCGCCCTGGAGGTCCTGCTGTACCGCCTGTTCAGGCATCGCGGCTGGTTGTGAGGCCTTTGGGTGGCCGCTCAGGCGAACTCGTGGGCGGGGGTGGCGGGGTCGCCGAGGGGGTCGCGGCGCTCGGGCATGCGGAGGGTGACCATGCGGCGCCAGCCGACGAGGCGTTCGTAGCCGTACGCCGCGTGGATGCCGGCCGCGAGCAGGGCGTGCCTGGCCCTGGACCAGCCCAGGATGCGGCCCATGCGGGCCATCACGGCGAGGCTGACGTCCCGGTGGACGCGGATCTCGGCCAGGGCGTACTCGCGCAGGGTGCGCTGGATCAGCCGGCCGTGTCCGGCGGCGGCGAACCGCAGCAGTTCCTCGTGGGTGTAGGCGAGGTGCTTGTCCTCGTCGTCGGAGATCATGCGTACGGCCCTGCCCACCTCGGGGTGGTCGGCGAAGAGCCTGAGCAGCAGTTCCATCTGCTCGGCGGCGCGCTGTTCGGTGACGCGGCTGTGGGCGAGGTAGACGATGAGGTCGCGCTCGGTGAGCGGCTCGTCCCGCCGGAGCCTGTCGTGGGCGAGGCCGATGCCGTGCCGCTCCAGCAGCATGGTGTAGTCGGTCTCGGGCGGTACGGCGACGGGGGTGAGCCCGCGCTTGTGCAGCAGGGCGGTGAAGATGCGTCCGTGCTTGTCCTCGTCGGCGCCGTGCCGGGCGATCTTCGGGGCCAGGGCGCGTTCGCCGTGCGGGACCAGCGCGGCGATCCGTCCGTTCTCCCAGCCGCCCTGGGACTCCCCGCCGGCGGCGATGGAGCAGAAGAGCCGGAACGACTCGTCGTGGTCGAGGATCTCCTGGAACAGACTCTTGGCCGAAAGCATGAAACGAGTCAAATGCGGGCAAATGGGGGCCGCAACAGCTGTGTGCGCCCGCTCGGCCGAAAGGATGACACCGGGGTCGTAACCACGCGGGGCCGGGCGCGTTGTTCCTCACGACGGCCGTGGCGGGGAAGACCCCCGAGCCCCCACCACGGCCGCTGAAGATTACTGGGCCAGCCCGGCGCGCTCCAGGGCCTCGGCGCCGGCTCGCAGGGAGGCCATCCGCTCCTCCAGTGTGAATCCGGCCGGAGACAGGCTCAGCGTGGTGACGCCGGCGGCGGCGTAGGCCTTCATCCGGTCGGCGATGCGCTCGACGGAACCCAGCAGGGTCGTCTTGTCGATGAGGTCCTGCGGGACCGCGGCCGCGGCGCCCTGCTTGTCGCCGGACAGGTACTTCTGCTGGACCTCGGCGGCTTCCTTGTCGTATCCCATGCGCTGGGCGAGCTGGTTGTAGAAGTTCTGCTTGGCGCTGCCCATGCCGCCGACGTACAGCGCGGTGTAGGGGCGGAAGGTGTCGGCGAGGCGGGCCAGGTCCTTGTCGTCACCGACGGCGATGGGCAGGGTCGGGCAGACGTCGAACCCGTCGAGGGTCCTGCCCGCCTTCTCGCGCCCGGCGCGCAGGTACTTCAGGGTGGTCTCCTCCAGGTGTTCGGCGGCGGGGAAGATCAGCAGGGCGCCGTCGGCGATCTCACCGGTCTGCTCCAGGTTCTTCGGGCCGATCGCGGCGATGTACAGCGGGATGTGCTCGCGCTGCGGGTGCACGGTCAGCTTGATCGGCTTGCCCGGGCCGCCGGGCAGCGGCAGCGTCCAGTGCTCGCCCTCGTACGTCAGCCGCTCCCGGGTCATGGCCTTGCGGACGATCTCCACGTACTCGCGGGTGCGCGCGAGCGGCTTGTCGAACTTGACGCCGTACCAGCCCTCGGAGACCTGCGGGCCGGACACCCCGAGCCCGAGGCGGAAGCGGCCGCCGGACAGCGAGTCGAGCGTCGCGGCCGTCATCGCGGTCATCGCGGGCTGGCGGGCCGGGATCTGGAAGATGGCCGAGCCGACGTCGATGCGCTCGGTCTGGGCGGCCACCCAGGACAGCACCGTCGCCGCGTCGGAGCCGTAGGCCTCGGCGGCCCAGCACACGGAGAAGCCCAGCCGGTCGGCCTCCTGGGCCACGGCCAGATTGTCCCCGTCCATTCCGGCACCCCAGTAGCCGAGGTTGATCCCGAGCTGCATCGCCGATTCCCCTTACCCATGAGTAACGTCCCTGTGGGGGCGACCTTAGCGCGGGGATGGACGTCGGGGCAGGCGCCGGGCACCCGAAAAAGACGGGTCCGCAGCCCGGCCAGGTTATCCACAGGCAACCCACCGCACCGGTTCTGGCCAGTAATCTCGCCCGCATGGAGCAGAGGCATCTCGGCCGTACCGGCCTGCGCGTGTCCCGGATCGGACTCGGCACCCTCACCTGGGGCCGGGACACCGACGAGCACAACGCCGCGGACATGCTGAAGGCGTTCTGGGAGGCCGGCGGAACCCTCGTCGACACCGCCGACGTGTACGGGGGCGGCGAGGCGGAGTATCTGCTCGGACAGCTGATGGACGGCCTGGTGCCGCGCCGGGATCTGGTGATCTCCACCAAGGCGGGCAGCGTCCCCGACCCGGACCGCCGTTTCGACGGCTCCCGCGGCCATCTGCTCGCCGCCCTCGACGCCTCCCTGGCCCGCCTCGGCACGGACTACGTCGACGTGTGGCACATCCACGCCTTCGACCCCGACACCCCGCTGGAGGAGACCCTCCAGGCCCTCGACATAGCGGTCAGCAGCGGCCGCGCCCGGTACGCGGGCGTCGCCGACTTCTGCGGCTGGCAGCTCGCCAAGGCCGCCACCTGGCAGCTCGCGGCGCCGGGCATGCGCACGCGCCTGGCCAGCACGCAGATGGAGTACTCCCTGCTGCAGCGGGGCGTGGAGCGGGAAGTGCTGCCCGCCGCGCTGGATCTCGGCGTCGGCCTGCTGCCCTCCTCGCCGCTCGGCCGAGGGGTGCTGACCGGCAAGTACCGGCACACCACTCCCCCGGACTCGCGCGGCGCCTCCGAGCATCTGGCGCCGTTCGTCGAGCCGTACCTGGACGACACGGCGACCCGCATCGTGGACGCGGTGACGACGGCCGCCGACGGGCTCGCCGTCACCCCGCTCCAGGTGGCCCTCGCCTGGGTACGGGACCGGCCCGGCGTGGCCGCGCCGATCGTCGGAGCGCGTACGGCCCAGCAGCTCACGGCGGCATTGTCAGTGGAGGCCCTTAGTCTTCCTGACGAGATCTGCCGGGCGCTGGACGATGTGTCGGCGCCCGTGCACCGCTATCCCGATCACGACTGGAGCACGCTGTGAGCACGGAGCCGGAGACCACGGAGGAAGCCGGGCCGGGGACGCCGGACACGCCCGAGGGCCCGGGCGGGGAGGCCACGCCCGGGGGGAGCCGTGCGGATGACACCGAGGCCGCCGACGCAAGCACGGCCGACCACCAGGACACCGGCGGGCGCAAGGCCGAGGGTGGTTCGAGCGCGGGCGGCGCCGAGGGAGTAAGGGCGGACTCCGCTCAGCGGTCCCAGCCCGAGGGCGAACATGCCGACGCCGCGCGGCAGCCCGAGGGCGACGGCGCCGGTGCCGCGCAGCTGTCCGAGGGCGACGGTGTCGGCTCCGCCCAGCCGTCCGAGGGCGAGGGCGGAGGCTCTGGCTCTGCCCAACTCTCCGAGGCCGAGGCCGAGTTGGCTGCGCAGCGGGTCGAGCGGGAGCGGATCGAGCGGCGCAAGGCCGAGAAGAAGCGCCGGGTCGAGAGCGGCGCCAAGCTCAGCGGCAAGGCGGCCGACCTGCTCGCGGCGGTGCGGGCGGTCGAAAGCGGCGAGAAGCCGGTGACCGCCGTGTTCGCCGAGCCCGCGCCGGCGCCGCGCCGCCCGGCCCCCGAGCCCGCACGCCGGCCGCAGCCCGCGCCCGCCCCAGCCTCCGTCACGGCCGCCGCACCGGCACCGGAGGCGGTGGAGAGTGTCCGCCGGGTGCTGGCCGAGGGCGGCGCGCCCGAGGCCCTGGCCCCCCAGGTGGCCGCGGCGCTCGGCGAGGGCGCGGACGCGGTGCTGCGCGAGGACCCCTGGCAGTTGCTGCGGATCGGCGGCGTACGGCCCGACCAGGCCGACGGCTTCGCCCGGGCCCTGCTCGGCGCCGTCTGCGGCCCCGGCGACGAGCGGCGGGCCCGTGCGATCACCGTCTGGCTGCTGGAGCAGGCGGCCCTGGCCGGACACACCGCGCTGGAACTGCCCACGCTCACCGCGGCGCTGGGCCGGCAGGGCGTCCCGGACCCGGACGCGGCGGTGCAGAGCGCGCTCGCGGAGGGCGAGGCCCTGGCCTTCCAGGACGCCCTGGAGGAAACGGCAGCCGCCGCGCCGCAGGCGGCGAAGGAGGGCGAGGACGAACAGGAGCGGCCGGTCCGGGTCCTCGTCGGCCTGGAGCGGTACGCACTGGCCGAGGAGAGCCTCGCCGACGGCCTGGCCCGGCTGGTCAACTCGCTGTCCAAGGAGACCGAGCAGGCCTGGCGGGCGGCGGTCGACACCGTCTCCGCCGGTGCGGCCGAGCTGGTCCGCGCGGTCGCCGGGCACGGCCTGGTGCTGCACTCCGGCGGGGAGGCGGCTCGCGCCGAACCGGCAGCGCTGCTCGGCGCCGCCCGCCGCGCGGGCCTGCGGGCCTTCGCCGTCTGCCACACGCCCGACGGACGCCACCGCCTCGCCGCCGCCCTGTCGGGCACGGACGGGCCGAGGCAGGGTGCGGGTACGGACCCGGCGGAGCTCGGCGTGTGCACGGTCGGCGGTCTGCTGTCCGGCGCCGAGGGGCCGGGCCGGGACGCGGACGGCGCGCTGGAACTCGATCTGCTGATCGTGCTGGACGCGCCGCAGCTCGACGTGGAGTGCGCCGCGATGCTGGTGGAGTCGCTGCCCGACGGGGCCCGGCTGGTGCTCAGCGGCGACCCGGCTCTGCTGTGGCCCGCCGGACCGGGGCGGGTCTTCGCCGATCTGCTCGCCGCCCGCGTCTGCCCGCAGCTCGCCTCGCGCCTGCCCGACCCGGGCCCGATCGGCGAGTTGGTCTCCGGCATCGGCATCGGCGAGCTGAACCAGGTCGCCGCTCCGGGCAAGGAGATCGTCATCGTCCCGGTGCGGGACGCGGGCGAGGCCGTGCACCGGACGGTCCAGCTGGTCGCCGACTCGGTGCCCCGGGCGATCGGCGTACCGGCCGAGCAGACGGTGGTGATCACCCCCGGGCACGGCGGCGCCGCGGGCACCCGCGCCCTCAACTCCGCGCTGAAGGAGCGCCTCAACCCCGGCCCGGGCCGCTTCGGCGGCTTCGACCCCGGCGACCGGATCGCCTACTCCCCCGCTCCGGGTCGTACGGTGCCTGGCGTGGTGGTGAAGGCCGACGCGGACGGGCTGCACCTGTCGTGCGCGGGCACCCCGGTGGTCGTACCGCGCGAGCGGGTGGAGGAGGCCGTACGGCACGGCTGGGCGCTGACCGCACACCAGGCGGTGGGCGCGCGCTGGCCGGCGGCGGTCGTCGTGCTGCCCGGCGACGCCGCGCAGGCGCTCAGCAGACCCTGGGTGTACACGGCCTTCGGCCGGGCGGAGCGGCATCTGTCCGTGGTCCACGGCGTGGAACAGGCCCTGCCGAAGGCGGTGGCGGAGACGCCGGCCAAGCCCCGCACGACCCGCTTGCAGACGCTGCTGCGCACACAGGTGCCGACGGGCTGACGTCTGTGGAGTCCGGCGGTGCCGTACCGGCCCCGGGCCGCACGGCACCGCCGGCCACCCTCACCTCTCGGCGGCCTCGACCTCGACCTCGTCGTCGTTCTGGACCGCGTCTTCGTCCTCGTCCTCGTCCTCGTCTTCGTCCTCGACGAAGACGAGATCGTCCTCCTCGTCGGAGTCGTCCTCGTCGTCGAAGACGGCGCTGACATCGAACCGGCACACCACCCCTTGCGGATCGATGTGCTCGAACGGCGCCTCCAGCCACTCCCCCGCCTCGGGTGCCTCGTCCGCCGCCGTGACCCAGAGCGTGGAGTCGCCCTCCTCCAGGCCGAACTCCTTGTGCCGGGAAGCGATCTCGTCCGGTTCGAACTCGCCGAACAGGATGCCCAGCGCGCCTGGCACCGTACCGGCGGCATCCTCGGCCAGGCCGCCCGCGGCCTCGTACTCCGCCGCCTCGACCCGCTGGGCCTGCGCCAGCAGGCGCTGGGGTTCCGCCACGGCGTAGTCGCGGCGGATCAGCACGCTGATCGCGTTCGGTTCCTCGGGGCCCGCGTACGGCGGCAGCTCCTCCGCACCGGGGATCTCGAAGGGCGTGACCTCGTCGTAGCGGTCGTAGAGCAGCTCGTCGTACGCCTCGGCGGCCGCGGCCAGCTGGTTGAACGCCTCCAGCACGGCCGGGTCGTCCTCACCCGACCTGCGTTCGACCGCGGCCAGGTGACGGTCGAGCGCGGTCTTGACCGCCTCGGCGGCGGCGCGTACCTCGGCAGCGGTGGGCTGCGCAGCATCAGACATAGTGCAGACGCTATCCGTACCGGGCCCCAGCCCGCACAATAGATGCGATGCCGGAATACGAATTTGTCGACGTGTACGTGCCTCGCGGGGTGTCCCGCAAGGAGGCCACACGTCTGCTCACGGACCATGCCGAGTACGGACACTGGGAGTTGGACCGACTGAGCCTGCTGCGCGATGGCAGCCGCAGGGTGCGGTTGCGCCGGCGGATCATCCGCCAGGTGCGTGCCACATGGTGAGCGTGGACGGCTGAACGGAGCGGGCCCCGCCATGTCGGTGGGGCCCGCTCCGTTCGGTGCGGCCGGCTACGCCGCGGCCCGCGCCTTGCGGTAGAGCACCGCGCCCGCGAGCAGCGCGCCCGCGCCGACCGGCAGCGCGAGACCCATCGGCAGGTCACTGCCGGTGTGCGCGAGCTGGCCGCGACCGCCCTGCTGGTCGACCTGCGTGGCTCCGTGGGAGCCGGGCGGCGTGTGACCGCTCTTGCCGGGCGGGGTCGCCGGGCTGCCCGGCCGGCCCGGGTGCCCCGGCTGACCGGGGTGGCCGGGGTGACCTGGGTGCCCGGGATGTCCCGGGTGACCAGGGTGGCCCGGCTGTCCGGGGTGGCCCGGCTGTCCGGGCGGGTTGCCCTGGCCGCCGCCCGGCGGCTGGCTGGGGTGGCCGCCGCCTCCGTTGGTGCAGTCGTTGCCCGTGACGGCGTTGCCCGCACCGATCACGTTCACGCTGTTGCCGCAGACGTTCACCGGGGCGTCGATCGGCACCTGGACGGTGTTGCCGGAGCCGACACCGGGCGAGCCGGTGCTGTGCCCGCCCGCGTGCGAGCCGCCAGAGCCGCCGGAGCCGCCGTGGTTGGTACAGCTGTTGCCCGCCGCCGGGTTGTGCAGCCCGACCACGTTCACGCTGTTGCCGCACACGTTCACCGGGGCGTCGATCGGCGCCTGCACCGTGTTGCCGGAGCCGACGCCGGGCGAGCCGGCGCTGTGCCCCCTCGTGTGCGAGCCGCCGGAGCCGCCGTGTCCCCCCGAAGCGCCGCCGTGGTTGGCGCATGAGTTGCCCGCGGCCGGGTTGAGCAGCCCGACCACGTTCACGGTGTTGCCGCAGACGTTCACCGGGACGTGCACCGGCGCCTGCACCGTGTTGCCGGACAGTACGCCGGGCGAGCCGGTGGCGGCCCCGAACGCGCCGGCGTCGGCGTGGGCGTAGCCGCTCGCGGCGGCGATCACACCCGTGGCCGCCGCCATGGTCATCAGGCCCTTACGGGTGCCCTGTCGCATTTCCGTTTTCCCCTGCCTTCGATCCTGCTGTGCGTGCCTCGCGGTTGCGTGGCGTCGCGACCCGCGCCGGATCGTGCGCCGCGCAAGAGGCCGGTCGGCCTCGGAGCGCATGGCACGCGCTCCGAGGCCGACGGCTCGAAAATGACGCCCCCCTCAGGAGGTCGTCGTCACTTGTTGACGCAGATGTTGCCGAAGGCGGGGTTCAGGAGCCCGATCACGTTGACCGTGTTGCCGCAGACGTTCACCGGGACGTGCACGGGCACCTGAACGACGTTGCCGGAGACGACACCCGGGGAGTGCACGGCGGCACCCTGGGCTCCGGCGTCGGCGACAGCGAGGCCCGCGCCCGCGAGAACCAGCCCACCGGTGGCAGCCGCAGCAGCGACGACCTTCTTGATCATTATTCCTCCTTGTTGGCAAAGCGACCCCAAGGTGCGGAGTCACATCACCTGTAACGAGGAGGAACTAATGAAGCTACGAACCGATCGTCGCATTCACCCGTTCCAGTCGATCTCGTACGAGCGCCCGAATATCCCGGCCCTGAACCTCACGACGCGTCGATGAACCGGTCGAGCACGCGCACGCCGAACCGCAGCCCGTCCACGGGCACCCGCTCGTCCACGCCGTGGAACATGCCCGCGAAGTCCAGCTCCGGCGGCAGCTTCAGCGGGGCGAAGCCGAAGCCGCGGATGCCGAGGTCGTCGAAGGACTTGGCGTCGGTGCCGCCGGAGAGCATGTAGGGGATCGCCTTGGCGGCGGGGTCCTCGGCGAGCAGCGCGGACTGCATGGCCTCGACCAGGGCGCCGTCGAAGGTGGTCTCGACGGCCTTGTCGGCGTGCACGTCCTCCCGGCGCACGTGCGGCCCGAGCAGCCGGTCGAGGTCGCCGAGGAACTCCTCCTCGTAGCCCGGCAGGAAGCGGCCGTCGATGTGTGCGGTGGCCTCGCCCGGGATGACGTTGACCTTGTAACCGGCGTTCAGCTGGGTGGGGTTGGCGGTGTTGCTCAGGGTCGCGCCGATCAGCTTGGCGATGCCGCCCAGCCTGGCGAGGGTGGACTCCATGTCCTCCGGGTCCAGCTCGGTGCCGAGCGCGTCGCCCAGTTCGTCGAGGAAGGCCCGGGTGGTCTTGGTGACCCGCACCGGGAACGTGTGCCGGCCGACCCGGGCGACGGCTTCGGACAGCTCGGTGATGGCGTTGTCCCGGTGGATCATCGAGCCGTGCCCGGCCGTGCCGGCCACGGTCAGCTTCATCCAGTGCATGCCCTTCTCGGCCGTCTGGATGAGATAGAGCCGGCGCTGCTCGTTCACGGTGAACGAGAAGCCGCCGACCTCGCTGATCGCCTCGGTGACGCCCTCGAACAGGTCCGGGTGGTGGTCGACCAGGTGGCGGGCGCCGTACGTACCCCCCGCCTCCTCGTCGGCGAGGAAGGCGACCACGATGTCCCGCGGCGGGCGCCGCCCGCTCCTGAGCCGGTCGCGCACGACCGCGAGGGTCATGGCGTCCATGTCCTTCATGTCGACGGCCCCGCGCCCCCACACGCACCCGTCGGCGATCTCGCCGGAGAACGGGTCGTGGGTCCAGTCGGCGGCGTTGGCCGGTACGACGTCCAGGTGGCCGTGGATCAGCAGCGCGGGCCGGGACGGGTCCTCGCCCTCGATGCGGGCCACCGTGGAAGCGCGGCCCGGGTGCGACTCGAAGATCTTCGGCTCGAGACCGACCTCGGCGAGCTTCTCCGCGACCCACTCGGCCGCCTTGCGCTCACCGGGGCCCGAGTGGTCGCCGTAGTTGCTGGTGTCGAACCGGATCAGCTCGCGGCAGAGGTCCACGACCTCGTCCTCGCCGGTGACGCTCCTGGCCGTGTCCGTCTCGCTCACGTGCTTCCTCCCGCGCTGTCGCTGCTGGTGGTCCTCCTCATCCTCCCTCTGCCCCGGCCGCGGCCCAAGACCGGTCCCGGCCCGTCACACACCGTTCACGCGCGACCGGCCCAGGGGGCGGGGGTGATCAGCCACCCTCGAAAGCCTGGTAATGTTTCCTTCGTCGCCGCGAGGGAAAGCCCGCCGAAAGGCAGTCCCGAGCACGACAGACACCTTGTCCGGGTGGCGGAATGGCAGACGCGCTAGCTTGAGGTGCTAGTGCCCTTTATCGGGCGTGGGGGTTCAAGTCCCCCCTCGGACACCAGTCAGTGAGGGCCCCTGTTCGTCAGGGGCCCTCTGCTTGTGCCGCGACGTGTGCCGCGCCCCCGACACCCCAACCCCAACCGCCCCGGTATGTCCGCTCCTTGACGGTGTGTGAGGCATGTCTCGTCCGGCGCGAAGGTCAGCAGGTCAGCGGCTGCGAACCGGGCCACCACGTCACCCGGACGGCCCTGCCCGGGCGGCCGTGGGAAGGAGTCGGCGCCTAACGTCGTACTAATATATCCGGCTTGTTACTCATTGTTACCGAGCCGGACCCGACGTGAGGACCCGATGGCAGCCATAGACGAGAGCAGCGCTCTCGGCCTGCTCGACGAAGAGATCCGCACGCAGTTCGGCGACCGGGCCCGCTTCTCCGCGGGGCCCGCCGCGCCGCCGCGCACGCTGGTCGACGTCCTCGACGCGACCGTGCGGTCCCACCCGGACGAGCCCGCGCTGGACGACGGTACGACGTGC
This sequence comes from Streptomyces sp. NPDC001393, assembly GCF_053597455.1. NCBI lineage: Bacteria > Bacillati > Actinomycetota > Actinomycetes > Kitasatosporales > Streptomycetaceae > Streptomyces > Streptomyces sp. NPDC001393. Next base: position 146,550 of record NZ_JBSFIH010000003.1, on the reverse strand, counting down.
CTCACCTACCGTGCGCTGGCCGGCGAGGTGGAGCGGCTGCGGCGGCGGCTCGCCGGTGCGGGGATCGGGCTCGGGGACCGGGTCGGGGTGCGGGTCCCCTCGGGGACCAACGAGCTCTACGTCGCGATCCTCGCCGTACTCGCCGTCGGTGCCGCCTATGTGCCCGTCGACGCCGAGGACCCGGACGAGCGGGCGCGGTTGGTGTTCGGGGAGGCCGGGGTGCGAGCCGTGATCGGGGCCGGGCACACCATCGGCGTCCAGGGCGCCGGCCCCGGCGATGTCATGGGCACCTCCGGCTCTCCCGCCGCACGGCCCGGCATCGAGCACGACGCGTGGATCATCTTCACCTCCGGGTCCACCGGGAAGCCCAAGGGCGTCGCCGTCACACACCGCAGCGCCGCCGCGTTCGTGGACGCCGAGGCCGCCCTGTTCCTCGCGGAGGAGCCGATCGGGCCCGGCGACCGGGTCATGGCCGGGCTCTCCGTCGCCTTCGACGCGTCCTGTGAGGAGATGTGGCTGGCCTGGCGGCACGGCGCCTGTCTGGTGCCCGTGCCCCGGTCGCAGGTCAGAAGCGGTGCCGATCTGGGGCCCTGGCTGGTCGAGCAGGAGATCACCGTGGTCTCGACCGTGCCCACGCTCGCCGCGCTGTGGGAGCCGGAGACGCTGGGCGACGTACGACTGCTGATCTTCGGCGGTGAGGCCTGTCCGCCCGAGCTGGCGCAGCGGCTGGTCACCGAGGGGCGCGAGGTGTGGAACACCTACGGGCCGACCGAGGCGACCGTCGTGGCCTGTGCGGCGCTGCTCACCGGTGAGGAGCCCGTCAGGATCGGCCTGCCGCTCAGCGGCTGGGAGCTCGCCGTCGTCGACGAGGCGGGCGAGCCGGTGCCCATGGGCGGCAGCGGGCAGCTCGTGATCGGCGGAGTGGGGCTCGCGCGGTATCTCGATCCCGAGAAGGACGCCGAGAAGTACGCGCCCCTGCACTCGCTGGGCTGGGACCGGGCCTATCGCAGCGGTGACCTGGTCCGGGCCGACCCCGAGGGGCTGGTCTTCCTGGGCCGGGCCGACGAGCAGATCAAGCTCGGCGGGCGGCGGATCGAGCTCGGTGAGGTGGATGCCGCGCTGCAAGCGCTGCCCGGGGTCGCCGGGGCGGCGGCCGCCGTGCGCACGGCCCGCAGCGGCAATCAGCTCCTGGTCGGGTACGTGGTCACCCAGGACGGCTGGGACCAGACGGCCGCTGTCGAGAAGCTGCGCGCCGAGCTGCCCGCCGCGCTGGTGCCGCTGCTCGCACCGGTCGCCGAGCTGCCGACCCGGACGTCCGGGAAGGTGGACCGGAACGCGCTGCCCTGGCCCCTGGAGGGGCTCCAGACGCCCGTCAAGGAGCAGCTCCACGGCACCGAGGCCTGGCTCGCCGAGCAGTGGGCCGAGGTGCTGGGCATCCCGGTGACCAGCGCGTCGGACGACTTCTTCGCGATCGGCGGTGGCTCGCTGGCCGCCGCCCAGCTCACCACCCGGCTGCGCACCCGCTACCCGAGCGCCGCCGTCCTCGACATCTACCAGCAGCCCGTCCTGCGCAAGCTGGCCCGGCGGCTGGAGGCCTCGGCGCAGGACGACGGCAGGGTCCGCACGATCGCGCCGGTTCCGGTGCGTGCCCGGGCGGCCCAGCTCCTGCTGCTGCTTCCGCTGGTGACCCTGCTCGGACTGCGCTGGACGGTGGTCCTGGCCGCCGCGGGGAACCTGCTGCCCGGCTACTCCTGGCTGCCGACCGCTCCCTGGTGGGCGGTCGCGGCCGGGGCACTGCTGTTCTTCACCCCGCCCGGCCGGATCGCGCTCGCCGCGGGCGGGGCGCGGCTGCTGCTGCGGGGCGTGGCGCCCGGGCGGTATCCGCGCGGCGGGAGCGTGCACCTGCGGCTGTGGACGGCCGAGCGGCTGGCCGAGTTCAGCGGGGCCACCGCGCTGACCGGGTCCTGGCTGGAGCGGTACGCCCGTGCGCTGGGGGCGAAGGTCGGTCCCGAGGTGGACCTGCACTCGCTGCCGCCGGTCACCGGCATGCTCAAGCTGGGCCGGGGCGCTGCCGTGGAGTCCGAGGTGGACCTGTCCGGGCACTGGCTGGACGGGGACCGTCTCGAGATCGGCCCGGTCAAGGTCGGTGCGCATGCCACGGTCGGCACCCGCAGCATGCTGTTCCCCGGAGCGCGCGTCGGCAAGCGTGCCGAGGTGGCGCCCGGCTCGGCGGTCGGCGGGCAGATCCCGACCGGCCAGCGCTGGGCGGGCGCGCCCGCGGTCAAGCTCGGCAAGGCCAAGCGCAACTGGCCGAAGGAGCGGCCGCAGCGGGGCACGTACTGGCGGGTGATGTACGGCGTGGCGGGCATCGCACTCGGCGCCCTGCCGCTGCTCGCGGGCGTGGCGGCACTGCTGGTCGCCCGTGTCTTCGTGGCGCCGGGAAGCTCGCTGCCCCGGGCCCTGCGCGAGGCCGCGCTCGCGCTGGTCCCGGCCACGCTCGCCTACGGGCTGGCGTACGCGCTGCTGATCCTGGTCGCCGTACGGCTGCTCAGCCTGGGGCTGCGCGAGGGCACGCATCCGACGCACAGCCGGGTCGGCTGGCAGGCGTGGACCGTGACGCAGCTGATGGACCGCTCGCGCGAGACGCTGTTCCCGCTGTACGCGGGGTTGGTGACGCCGGTGTGGCTACGGCTGCTGGGGATGCGGATCGGGCGTCGTGCCGAGGTGTCGACGGTGCTGGCGCTGCCGAGCCTGACCACGGTCGGCGACGGGGCGTTCCTGGCGGACGACACGCTGACCGCGCCGTACGAGCTGGGCGGCGGTTGGGTGCGGATCGGGCGCGCGGAGATCGGGCGGCGGGCGTTCCTCGGGAACTCCGGGATGACCGCGCCGGGCCGGAGCGTGCCGGACGGCGGTCTGGTCGGCGTGCTGTCGGCGACGCCGAAGAAGGCGAAGAAGGGCACCTCCTATCTGGGGCTGCCGCCGGTGAAGCTGCCGCGCAGTGCGGCCGGCGGGGATCAGAGCCGTACGTTCGAGCCGCCCACGCGGCTGCTGTGGGCGCGCGGGCTGGTGGAGCTGTGCCGGATCGTGCCGGTGCTGTGCTCGGCGGCGCTGGCCGCGGCGACGGTGGCGGCGCTGTGCGCGCTGGGTCCGTGGGCCTGGGCCCTGTCGGGTGCGGTGCTGCTGGCGGCGGGTGTGGTCGCGGCGGTCGTCTCCGTCGTGGCGAAGTGGCTGCTGGTGGGACGGCACCGGGCCGGGGAGCATCCGCTGTGGAGTTCCTTCGTGTGGCGGAACGAGCTGGCGGACACCTTCGTCGAGGTGCTGGCGGTGCCGTGGCTGGCCGGGGCCGTGCCGGGGACGCCGGTGCTGACGGCGTGGCTGCGCGGGCTCGGGGCGCGCATCGGCCGGGGCGTGTGGGTGGAGAGCTACTGGCTGCCGGAGGCGGACCTGGTGACCCTTCAGGACGGGGCGACCGTCAATCGTGGCTGTGTGCTGCAGACCCACCTCTTCCACGACCGGATCTTGCGGACGGATACTGTGGTCCTCCGTGAGGGCGCCACGCTGGGCCCTGGCGGGATCGTGCTGCCCGGCAGCACGGTCGGGGCCCGTACGACCCTGGGTCCCGCGTCGCTCGTCATGGCCGCGGAGTCCGTCCCGGACGACACCCGCTGGCTCGGCAATCCGATCGAGGCATGGCGTTCCTGAGCGCGGGCCACCCGGGTGCGGCCCCGGCACCCAGTGGTGGCACAGCGCAGGGAGCGGACACAGCAGTGGCAGTTCAGCAGTCGGCCGGCCGGGACCCGTACTTCCCGGACAACGGTGATGCCCGCTACCGGGTGCACCGCTACGAACTCGCGCTGGACTACCGCCCCGGCCCGAACCGGCTGTCCGGCACGGCCCGGATCAACGCCATAGCGGGACCGGCGGCGCTCACCGAATTCCAGCTCAACCTGGCCGACTTCAGGATCGGCCGGGTGCGGGTGGACGGGCGGCAGCCGCACTTCACGCACCGCGGCGGCCGGCTGCGGATCCGCCCGGCCAAGCCGGTCCGGGCCGGTGCCGCGTTCACGGTGGAGGTCCACTGGTCCGGCAACCCCAGGCCGGTGGCCAGCCCGTGGGGCGGGCTGGGCTGGGAGGAGCTGGCCGACGGGGCGCTGGTGGCGAGCCAGCCGGTCGGGGCGCCGTCCTGGTACCCGTGCAACGACCGGCCCGCCGACAAGGCGTCCTACCAGATCTCGGTCACCACGCCGTCGGCGTACGCGGTGGTCACGGGCGGCCGCCTGCTGACCCGTACGACGAAGGCCTCGACGACGACCTGGGTGTTCGAGCAGTCCGCGCCCACGTCCAGCTATCTCGTCGGCCTGGCGATCGGCAGGTTCCAGACGGTGCTGCTGGGCGATCCCGGACCGGGCGGCGTGCCGCAGCACGCGCACATCCCGGCCCGTCTCCTGCCCGAGTTCTCCCGGGACTTCGCGCGGCAGCCGGCGATGATGGAGTTGTTCCAGGAGCTGTTCGGGCCGTACCCGTTCGAGGAGTACGCGGTCGCGGTGACCGAGGAGGAGCTCGATGTGCCGGTCGAGGCACAGGGGTTGTCGCTGTTCGGCGCCAACCACGTGGACGGCGCCCGGGGTTCGGAGCGGCTGGTGGCGCACGAGCTGGCGCACCAGTGGTTCGGCAACTGCGTGACCATCGCCGACTGGCGGCACATCTGGCTGAACGAGGGCTTCGCCAAGTACGCGGAATGGCTGTGGTCCGAGCGCTCCGGCGGCCGCAGTGCCCAGCAACTGGCCGCCGCCGCACACCGGTTGCTGGCCACGCTGCCGCAGGACCTCAGGCTGGCCGATCCCGGCCGCAGGGCGATGTTCGACGACCGGCTCTACGAGCGGGGCGGCCTGACCCTGCACGCGGTGCGCTGCGCCCTGGGCGACGACGCGTTCTTCCGCATGCTGTGCGGCTGGGTGCGGCTGCACCGGAACGGGTCGGTGACGACGGAGGCGTTCACCGAGCACGTGGCCCGGTTCGCCGAGGAGCCGCCGGCCGGGCTGTTCGAGGAGTGGGTGTACGGGGCGAAGCTGCCGCCGCTGCCGGTGCTCGGGGAGTCTTCCTAGACCCGGTTCCCTAGACTTGAAGGGTGGCCCGGCCCAATGACGAGGTCGAGGCGCTCCTGCGGGAGTACGCGGACCTCATCGCGATCACGGGAGGCGACGCCTTCAAGGCGCGCGCCTACGAGAAGGCGGCGCGTGCCATCGGCGGGTATCCGGCCGACATCTCCAAGCTCGACGCGGCGGGCCTGAAGGAGATCCCGAACGTGGGGAAGTCGATCGCCGACAAGGTGGCCGAGTACCTGCGCACGGGGAAGATGGCGGTGGTCGAGGAGCGCCGGGCGAAGATCCCCGCCGGGGTGCGGGAGCTGATCACGATCCCCACCCTGGGCCCGAAGAAGGCGCTGCGGCTCTACGAGGACCTGCACATCTCCTCGGTGAACGAGCTGGCCGCGGCGATCGAGGCGGACGCGCTGGCCGATCTGAAGGGCTTCGGCGAGAAGACGCAGGACAACATCCGGCACGGCATCGAACTGCTGCAGCAGGCGGGCGCCCGGGTGCCGCTGTCGCTGGCTCTGGACACCGCCGAGGAGATCGTCGCGGAGCTGTCGGAGGTGACCGGGTGCAAGCGCTGCGCGTACGCCGGCTCGCTGCGCCGGATGCGGGAGACCGTCGGGGATCTGGACGTCCTGGTCGCGGCGAAGCGGTCGGATGCGTTCATGGCGGCGCTGTGCGAGCTGCCGGCCACCGCGGAGGTGATCGCGCGGGGGGCGAAGAAGACGTCGGTCCGCACGGGCAAGGGGCTCCAGGTCGATCTGCGGGTGCTGCCGCCGGAGTCCTGGGGCGCGGGGATGCAGTACTTCACCGGTTCCAAGGCGCACAACATCCGTACCCGCACCATCGCCGTGCACCAGGGGCTGAAGCTGTCCGAGTACGGCCTGTTCGACGCCGAGAGCGGGGACTCGCTGGCCTCCCGCACCGAGGAGGAGGTGTACGCCCGGCTCGGGCTGCCGTGGATCACACCGACGCTGCGGGAGGACCGCGGGGAGATCGAGGCGGCACTGCAGGGCGAGCTGCCCGAGGTGGTGACCGAGAAGAACATCCGGGGCGACCTGCACACCCACACCGATCTCACCGACGGCCTGGCCCCACTGGAGGAGATGGTGGAGGTCGCCGCGCAACGCGGGTACGCGTACTACGCGGTCACCGACCACGCGCCCAACCTGTACATGCAGCGCATGACCGACGAGAAGATCCTCGCCCAGCGGGAGCGGGTGCGGGAGCTGGACGGCAGCCACCACCGGATGCGGCTGCTGCACGGCACGGAGCTCAACATCGACCCGGACGGCGGGGTGGACTGGCCGCAGGATTTCCTGGCGGGCTTCGACCTGTGCGTGGCCTCGCTGCACTCGCACTTCGACCTGGGCCGCGGGGCCATGACCCGGCGGCTGGTGCGGGCCTGCGAGAACCCGTACGTCAACATCATCGGGCACCCGACGACCCGGCTGATCGGCAAGCGGGCGGGGGTCGACGCCGACTGGGACGAGGTGTTCGCGGCCTGCGCGCGCACCGGCACCGCGCTGGAGGTCAACGCCCAGCCGGACCGGCTCGACCTGTGCGACGAGGACATCCTGCGCGCCCGGGAGCACGGGGTGAAATTCGCCGTGAACACCGACGCGCACTCCGTACCGCACCTCGCGCAGCTGCGCTACGGCGTCGGCACCGCGCAGCGTGGCTGGCTCACCCGGGACGACGTGATCAACACCTGGCCGCTGACGCGGCTGCGGCGGTTCCTGCGCAAGGGCAGGTGAAGGGCGTCATACCCGGCCAGGATCACTCCCGCCCGGCGTCATACCCGGCCAAGGTCATTCCCGGTCCAGCCACAGGGGTGACAGGTCCTCCTCCGTGTCGGCCGCTCCCACCGCCTTCATCTCCCCGTCGGCGGCGCGCAGCAGGATGCGGCCCATGGCGATCAGGGCACGGCCGGCCGCGAGTTCGTCGCCTATCTCCGGTACATCGGGGTCGTACGGGTTGCGGCGGGCCTCCGCGTGGCTCTCCAGGACGTTGTCGCCGGTGTCCAGGACGATCCGGGCGGTGGTGTCCGGGTCGTGCTCGGACAGGTACAGGTTCAGCCGCCACTCCTTGACGGCCGGAGGCCGGCTGGTCACGGGTCGGGTCATCGTCCGCCTCCCAGGACTGCGTCGCCCTTCCACTGTGCACCCGGCCCGGCTCGGACGCCTCCCCCGGTACAGGCAGAATGTCGCCCATGACCTCGCCTGCCTGCCCCTGTGGACTCCCCCAGCCCTACGACGCCTGCTGCGGCCGTTTCCACGCGGGATCCGCGAGCGCGCCGACCGCCGAGCTGCTGATGCGGTCCCGGTACAGCGCGTTCGTGAAGGGGGACGCGGGGTACCTGCTGCGCACCTGGCATCCGCGGACCCGGCCCGCGCGGCTGGAGCTCGACCCGGGGATGCGGTGGACGGGGCTGGAGATCCTGGACACCACCGACGGGTCCGCCTTCCACAGCACGGGCACGGTGACCTTCCGCGCCTCCTACCGGGGCGGCTCGCTGCACGAGCGGAGTCGGTTCGAGCGGGTCGACGGGGCCTGGGCGTACGTGGACGGAGACTTCCTGGAATAGCGAACAGCTCGGGCTAGGGCGCCAGGATGTCCAGTTCCTGCAGGGCGCCCACGGTGATCTGCCGGGTCAGTTCCTCGGCGCGGGTCGCGTCGCCCTCGCGGACCGCCTCCGCCACCTGCACGTGCAGGGTGACCGCCGCCGGGTCGGGGTCCTCGAACATGACCTCGTGGTGGGTGCGGCCGGCCAGGACCTCCGCGACGACGTCGCCGAGCCGGGCGAACATCTCGTTGCCGGAGGCGGTGAGGATGACGCGGTGGAAGGCCACGTCGTGGACCAGGTACGCCTCCAGCCGGTGGCCGCGTGAGTTGGCGACCATGCCGAGCGCGCACTCGGTGAGTTCGGCGCACTGCTGTGCCGTGGCGTGCCGGGCGGCGAGGCCGGCCGCGACCGGTTCGACCGCGGAGCGCAGCACGGTGAGCGAGCGCAGCTGGTGCGGGCGGTCGGCGCCGGCCAGGCGCCAGCGGATGACCTGTGGGTCGTAGACGTTCCACTCGGACTTGGGGCGGACCGTCACGCCCACTCTGCGGCGGGACTCGACCAGGTGCATGGATTCGAGCACCCGGACCGCTTCCCGCATCACGGAGCGTGACACCTCGAAGTGCTGGGCCAGCTCGTCGGTGCGCAGCACGCTGCCCGGCGGGTACTCGCCCGCGGTGATCGCGGGGCCGAGGGTGTCCAGTACATGGCCGTGCAGCCCCCGGCCCGGTGTGGTCATGCACTCAGCGTACGGCGTGGATCACCGACGGAAAAAGTCAGACTTATATGTCACAGACTCTTGAATTCGTCGTACCTAATGGGTTTCAGTGTGGCGACGCCGCCGTGGCGTCGGATGTCGAGGAAGACAGCGAGGCAGTGATGCGAACCCCCCAGGTCGTCGTCGTGATGGGCGTCGCGGGGACGGGCAAGACCACGATCGGTCCCCTGCTCGCCGCGCGGCTGGGCGTCCCGTACGCCGAGGGCGACGACTTCCACCCGCAGGCCAACATCGACAAGATGTCGGCCGGGATCCCGCTCGACGACACCGACCGGTGGCCCTGGCTGGACGCCATCGGTCACTGGGCGCACGGGCGGGCCGGACTGGGCGGGGTGGTCAGCAGCTCGGCGCTGAAGCGGGCCTACCGCGACCGGCTTCGGGCCGCCGCTCCCGGCGTGGTGTTCGTGCACCTCACCGGTGACCGGAAGCTGATCGAGGACCGGATGACGCAGCGCCAGGGGCACTTCATGCCGACCGCGCTGCTGGACTCCCAGTTCGCCACGCTGCAGCCCCTGGAGCCGGACGAGGCGGGAGTCGCCGTGGACGTCAGCGGCAGCCCCCAGGAGATCACCGAGCGTGCCGTGAAGGCACTCGAGGCGCTTCCCGACACCACCGCGTAACACTCACCCCCGTCCCCCGTATCGCAAGGGAACCCCCGTGACCAGACTCAGCGTCGAGATGCTGGCAGCGGACGCACCTCCGCCGATCACCTCCGCCGGACACGCCCAGCTGGGCATCGCCGTCCTGGTGGGCATCGCCGTGATCGTCCTGCTCATCACCAAGTTCAAGCTCCATGCCTTCCTGGCGCTGACCATCGGGTCACTGACGCTCGGGGCGGTCGCCGGAGCGCCGCTCGACAAGGCCATGACCAGCTTCACCACCGGGCTCGGCACCACGGTGGCCGGCGTGGGCGTCCTGATCGCGCTCGGGGCGATCCTGGGCAAGCTCCTCGCCGACTCCGGTGGCGCCGACCAGATCGTCGACACGATCCTCGCCAAGGCCGGCGGGCGTGCGATGCCCTGGGCGATGGTGCTCATCGCCTCCGTGATCGGTCTGCCGCTGTTCTTCGAGGTCGGCATCGTGCTGCTGATCCCGGTCGTGCTCATGGTCGCCAAGCGCGGCCACTACTCCCTGATGCGCATCGGCATCCCGGCGCTCGCCGGTCTGTCCGTGATGCACGGCCTGATCCCGCCGCACCCCGGCCCGCTGGTCGCGATCGACGCGCTCCACGCCAACCTGGGCGTGACCCTGGCGTTCGGCATCCTGGTCGCCATACCGTCAGTGATCGTCGCGGGCCCCCTGTTCTCGAAGGTCGCGGCCCGCTGGGTGGACGTCCAGGCCCCCGACCGGATGCTGCCGCAGCGCCCCTCGGAGGAGCTTGAGCGCCGCCCCGGATTCGGCGCGACGCTCTCCACCGTGCTGCTGCCGGTGGTGCTGATGCTGGCCAAGGCGCTGGTGGACATCGTCGTCGACGACCCGGCGAACACGACCCAGCGCGTCTTCGACATCATCGGCTCCCCGATGATCGCCCTGCTCGCCGCCGTGATCGTCGGCTTCTTCACGCTGGGCCGGCCCGCCGGGTTCAGCAAGGAGCGCCTGCAGCAGACCGTGGACAAGGGCCTGATGCCCATCGCCGGCATCCTGTTGATCGTCGGCGCCGGCGGTGGTTTCAAGCAGACACTGATCGACTCCGGCGTGGGTCAGATGATCCTGGACATCTCCAAGCACTGGTCGATCCCGGCGGTGCTGCTGGCCTGGCTGATCGCGGTGGTGATCCGGCTGGCGACCGGCTCGGCGACGGTGGCTACGGTCTCCGCGGCCGGCCTGGTCGCGCCGCTCGCGGCCGGCACGTCGACCACCCACACCGCCCTGCTGGTCCTGGCCATCGGCGCCGGCTCGCTCTTCTTCAGCTTCGTCAACGACGCCGGCTTCTGGCTGGTGAAGGAGTACTTCGGGCTGAGCGTCGGGCAGACCGTGAAGACCTGGTCGATCATGGAGACGATCCTCTCGGTGGTCGCCGGCGGCCTGGTCCTGCTCCTTTCACTGGTCGTCTAGGGGTACGGCGATGAGTCACCCGCTCTTCGACATCGGCGGCCGCACCGCCCTGGTCACCGGGTCCAGCCGGGGCATCGGCCTCGCGCTGGCCCGGGGCCTGGCCGAGGCCGGCTGCACGGTGGTCCTCAACGGGCGCGACCCGGACCGCCTGGCCAAAGCTTCTGCGCAGTTGCCCGGTGTCACGCACACGGCCGTGTTCGACGTGACCGACGGCGCCTCGGTGGCCGCCGGGATCGCCGGCGTCGAGGAGCGGGTGGGCCCGCTCGACATCCTCGTCAACAACGCGGGCGTCCAACTGCGCGCTCCCCTGCTGGAGTTCACCGACGCCGACTGGCACCGGATCCTGGACACCAACCTCACCAGCGCGTTCCTCGTCGGCCGCGAGGCCGCCCGGCGGATGACGGAACGCGGCCACGGCAAGATCGTCAACATCTGCTCGCTGCAGAGCGAGGTCGTACGGCCCGGCATCGCGCCGTACGCGGCGGCCAAGGGCGCGCTGAAGATGCTCACCAAGGGCATGTGCGCCGACTGGGGACCATGCGGCGTCCAGGTCAACGGCATCGGGCCCGGCTACATCGAGACCGAGCTGACCCGGCCGCTGGTGGAGGACGAGGAGTTCAGCGCCTGGGTCCGCCGGCGCACCCCGGCCGGCCGCTGGGGCCGTACCGAGGACCTGGTGGGCGCGTTGCTCTTCCTCGCCTCGCCGGCTTCCGACTTCATGGGCGGGCAGATCCTGTACGTCGACGGCGGCATGACGAGCGTCCTGTGAAAGGGGCTGCGGCGATGCTGGGTTGTGTGATCCACGGCGCGGGCGACCTGCGGGTGGCGGAGCTGCCGGTGCCCGAACCCGGGCCCGGCCAGGCCCTGGTGGCCGTCCGGTACGGCGGGGTGTGCGGCTCCGATCTGCACTACTGGCGGCACGGCGGGGTCGGGGACTTCCGGCTCCGGGAGCCGATGGTGCTCGGGCACGAGGTGGTGGGCACGGTGGTGTCGTACGGTCCCGGGGCCACGGGTCCCGCGCCGGGTACGGCCGTCGCCGTGCACCCCGCCACCCCGTGCGGGCGCTGCCCGGAGTGCGCCGACGGGCGGGCGAACGTGTGCCGGGACACCCGGTATCTGGGCAGCGCGGCCCGCTTTCCGCATGTCCAGGGCGCCTTCGCCGAGCGGATCGCGGTGCCGGCCGGGCAGGTGCGGGCGCTGCCGGACGGGCTCGGGCTGCGGCGGGCCGCCCTCGCCGAGCCGCTGTCGGTCGCGCTGCACGCGGTGCGGCGGGCCGGAGACGTGTCCGGCGCGCGGGTGCTGGTCACCGGGGCGGGGCCGATCGGCTGCCTGGTCGTCGCGGCGGCGAAGGCGGCCGGCGCGGCCCGGGTGACCGTGACCGACCTGCTTCCTCAGGCTCTGGCGTACGCGGCCGTGGCCGGCGCCGACACGCTGGTACGGGCCGACGATCCGGGGGATGCCGGGTGGCCCGAGGAGGTGGACGTGGCCGTCGAGGCGTCGGGGGTCGCGGCCGGGCTGGACGCGTGTCTGCGACGGGTACGGCGGGGTGGTGTGGTCGTCCAGCTCGGGATGCTGCCGCCGGGACCGTCACCGTTCGCCGGGAACCTGCTGGTGAGCCGGGAGATCGAGCTGCGGGGGGCGTTCCGGTTCGACGCCGGGTTCGACGACGCGCTGGAACTGCTCGCCGCGCGGGGCGAGTTCGACGGGCTGGTCAGTGCGGTGGTTCCGGTGCGGGAGGCTGCCGCCGGGTTCGAGCTGGCTGCCGACCGGAGCCGGTCCTGCAAGGTGCTGCTGGAGTTCTGAGGCCGGGGTGCGGTGGGTTCGGCACCGCCGGACTGCGCCGCTGTGGCTGAGCGCCGCTGCGGCGGGAAAAGAACAGCGGCGGATCTCAGGAGCGGCCGACTTGAGCCGACGGCAACAGAGTTACGGCCGCCACAAAGGGTGTTCCCGCTTCGCCCACTCGCTGCTCACCGTCCCCGTGCGCAGGCCCCGTCGCGCCTCCGGGTCGCCCAGGGCCATGCCGATGTGGCCGGCCAGGACCACGCCGATGGTCAGGGCGAGCCAGTCGTGGACGAAGGTGGCCGAGGTGCGCCACATCAGCGGGGCGAGGTGGGTGAACCACATCAGCAGGCCGGTGCCGAGCATGACCAGGGTGGCGCCGGCGATCCAGGCGGCGTAGATCTTCTGGCCCGCGTTGAACTTGCCCGCCGGGCGCGAGGAGTGGCGCTTGTCACGGACGAGCGCGGCGCGCAGCCAGAGCCGGTCGTGCGGGCCGAAGCGGTTGAGGAAGCGCAGGTCGGCGCGGAAGGCGCGGGAGGCGAGGCCCAGCAGGACCGGCACCGGGAGGGCCACGCCCGCGCACTCGTGGATCCGGACGACCAGTTCCCGGCGGCCGACCATGACCGCCAGCTGGGGGATGTAGAGGACGGCCGCCGTCAGCACGCAGACGCCCATCAGCGCGGCCGTGGCGCGGTGCACCCAGCGTTCGGCCCGGCTGAAGCGGCGGACACGGGCGCCGGGCGGGGCCGGGGTGTCAGCTCGTAGGCTCATCGGTGCGTCCGTTCGAGCGGCCGACCCAGGCGTCGACGTCGTAGCCGAGCTTCTCCCAGTAGCCGGGCTCGACCCGGTCGGTGACCGTGATCCCGGAGAGCCACTTGGCCGACTTGTAGAAGTACATCGGGGCGACATAGAGGCGGACCGGACCGCCGTGGTCGTGGGAGATGTCCTTGTCCTGCATGCGCAGGGCGACCAGGACGTCCGGGCGGCGGGCCTGGGCGAGGGTGAGGCTCTCGGTGTAGGTGCCGTCGAAGCAGGTGAAGCGGATCGCCTTCGCGCCGGGGCCGACTCCGGCCGCGTCCAGGAGGTGGGCGAGGGGTACGCCCTCGAAGGGCGTGCCGGGGACCCGCCAGCCGGTGACGCACTGGACGTCCTTGACCAGCCGGGTCTGCGGCAGGGCCCGCAGCTCGGCGAGCGTGTAGGTGCGCGGGCGGTCGACCAGTCCACCGATCTTCAGGTGGTAGTCGGTGGCGTTCAGGTGCGGCACGGACGCGGCGACCGAGTAGTAGCGGAAGCCGCCGCCGTTGGGCAGCAGGCCGGTCAGGCCCGTCGGGTCCTTGCCGGCGACGGTGCCGAGGAAGCCCTCCAGGCCGCGTTGCAGCGTGGGCGCGGCGACGACGCCGAGCGCGCCCAGGCCGAGGGTGCCGAGGAAGATGCGACGGCCTACGGGACGGCCTTCGGGCTCCTCGGATCGTTCAGGGTTCACGTTCTCATTCGAGCACTCGGGGCTGTGCGGAGCCAGGGAAGGGGGTCAGGGGTCAGACTTCCGTAATCACTTCTTACGTACGTGCCGCTCTTACGTACGTGCCGCAGAGCTGTGTCGTTCAGTGCCCGAGCGCGCGGGCGCGGGCCGACCGGAAGGCCGCGTGCGCGTCGCGGTGGGCGTAGGCCCAGGGCGCCCGGGTGGCGTACCGGCCGATGCGCTGGAACAGGGCCGCCGCCTCGGCCGGGCGGCCGGCGCAGGACAGGGCGAAGGCGAGGTGGTTGAGGTCGATGTGGCGCCGGGGGTGTTCGTCGTGCTCCCACTCCAGCCACCAGTCGAAGCAGGCGCGCAGGATGCGGCGGGCCCGGGGGCCGGACCAGTGCCCGCAGGCGGCGGGGTCGGCCGGGGCGAGACCGGTGGCGGCGAGGACCCGGTAACGCTCGGCGTAGGCGACGACCGGCAGGAGGGCGAGCGGGGAGTCCGCGGGGGCTTCGGCGGCGGCCAGCTCGGCGAGGTCGTACACCTCGTGGTCCTCGGCCGCCCGGCCGCCGGAGGGCCGTTCGGCCAGGCGGGCGAGGAGCAGATGGTGGGCGTGGTGGTGCTCGGGATGGCGGCGGCGCAGCTCGGCGAAGGCGCCGAACACCTCGCGCTCGGGGCCGAGGGTGCGGGCCAGCAGCAGTGAGCCGAGCCAGGGGGTGGGGTCGGCGGGGGCGAGCGCGGCGGCGGTGGCGCAGGCCTCGCGGGCCCGGTCCGGGTGCTCCTTGCCGCGCAGGGCGCGCCGGACCAGGGCGAGGGCGTACAGCGCGGCGGCGTCGGCGGAGCCGGGTTCGGCGTGCAGCCAGTCGCGGGCCCAGGCCACGGCGTACGGTTCGCGGGCGAGCACGGTGAGGCGGTGGCCGCGGCGGTCCCAGTCGTCGCCGGTGTGCCGCAGCAGGGAGCGGGCGGCCTGCCGCCGGCCCTGCGTCAACGCGGCGCGTGCGGAGCGCAGTTCGGCGTCGTCGAAGGCGTCGTCGAAGGCATCGTCGAAGCCCCCGCCCGGGCCGCCGTCGGAGCCGCCGTCCGCGCCGGAGCCGTCCGGCGTGGTGCCGCCGGACGGGTCCGTCAGGGCCCGGCGAGCGCCGAGCAGGGGTGGGAGAGGGGGCACCGCGGGACTTCCTGTTTCTCGGGCTGCCATCGACCGATCACGCACAGCAAACCCTCAGCCAAGGTTTGCGTCAAGCGGAACGGGGCTGATATTGACTTCAACTACCGTGACGCCCAGGGAACTTGGGGACCTCCGCGCAGGTGGTCCGGGGTCCCGGCGGGGTACCCGACGGCCGGCTGTGGCGTACGCCATGGCGCCGGGCCGGCCGGACCCGCAGCATGGCGGGTCCACTGCCCTGTTCCGCGCACTTGCGGGTCAATGCCGTCCCGGGGGCGCTACAGTCGGCCACTACGCACCCGTGGTCCGGCCGGATGATCGAGGTACGCAGCGTGTCCGTTCTGGTTCTCCTTCTCGCCGTGAGTGCGGCCTGCTGTATCGGCTTCGGTTTCGTGCTCCAGCAGAACGCGGCGCAGAAGGCACCGCTGAGCGACTTCCTGTCCTTCCGGCTGCTGCTCGACCTGATGCGGGTGCCGCGCTGGCTGGGCGGGCTCGGGCTGATGGTGGCCGGCATGGTGCTCGGCGCGGTCGCCCTCGGCAAGGGCGAGATCTCCCTGGTCGAACCGCTGCTCGCGACCAATCTGCTGTTCGCGCTGGCCCTGTCCCGGTGCCAGACCGGGCAGCCCCTGGGCCGCCAGGGCTGGGCGGGGCTGCTGCTGCTCGCGGGCGGGGTGAGCGCGTTCATCCTGGCCGGCGAGCCCCGGGCCGGCCATGCCATCGCCGATCCGCTGCGGCACTGGCTGATCATCGGCGCGATGGTGGGCGGGGCCCTGGTGCTCACGACGTACGGCAAGCGCTCCCGGCTGAGCTGGGGCCCGGTGCTGCTGGCCACCGCCGCCGGGCTGCTGTACGGCGTGCAGGACGCGCTGACCCGGGTCAGCGGCACTCGCTTCTCCGAGGGCGGCCTCACCGAGCTGTTCACCGGCTGGCAGCCGTACGGCGTGCTGGCCTGCGGGGCCACCGGGCTGCTGCTGGTGCAGAGCGCCTTCGAGACGGCCCCGCTGCGCATGTCGCTGCCGGCGCTCACCGCGGCCGAACCGCTCGCCGGGATCCTGTGCGGCGTCGGCTTCCTCGGCGACCGGCTGCGCACCGACACCGGGGCGCTGGCCTGGGAGGCGTCCGGGCTCGCGGCGGTGGTCGCGGGCATCGTGCTGCTCGGGCTGCACCCGGCGATGCCGTGCGGCGCGGCGGAGGCCGAGCCCTCGGCCCGGGACCTGGAGCGGCGCTGAGCACACCCCTGCTTGGATGGGGCCATGAACCCCGCAGACGAGATCCTCGACATCGTCGACGAGAACGACCAGGTGATCGGCCAGTGCCCGCGCGGCGAGGCGTACGCGAACGGCCTGCGCCATCGCTGCGTGTTCATTCAGGCCCGGGACGCGGCCGGCCGGCTCTTCGTGCACCGGCGCACGGCCACCAAGCTGGTCTTCCCCGCGCTGTACGACATGTTCGTCGGCGGCGTGGTCGGAGCGGGCGAGTCCTACGACGAGGCCGCGCTGCGCGAGGCCGAGGAGGAGCTGGGCGTGACGGGGCTCCCCCGGCCGAGGTATCTCTTCAAGTTCCTGTACGACGACGGAGCCGGGAACAGCTGGTGGTCGGCGGTGTACGAGGTGCGCTGCGAGCTGCCCGTGCAGCCCCAGGCGGAGGAGGTCCAGTGGCATGACTTCCTGCCCGATCAGGAGGTCGAGCGGCGGCTCGGCGAGTGGGAGTGGGTGCCGGACGGGCTGGCGGCGTACGAGCGGCTGAGGGCGTTCCGGGCGGGCCGGTGACCGCCCGGTAGGGTCGGCCGCGTGAGCGAATTCGTACGGAACATCCGGCTGTGGTTCGCGCCGGAGCAGGTGCGGGACGAGGGCGGTACGCCCGACTACCGGTTCTCGCTGGCCAACGAGCGCACCTTTCTCGCCTGGCTGCGCACGGCGCTCGCACTGATCGGCGGCGGATTCGCGGTTGACCAGTTCCTGCCGGAGCTGCGCTGGGCGTGGCGGGTCGGCCTCGCGCTCGCCCTGCTGGGCGCCGGGGTGCTGTGCTCCCTGCGCGCGGTGAACCACTGGGTGCGCTGCGAGCGGGCGATCCGGCGCGGTGAGGACCTGCCCGCGTCCCGGTTCCCGGTGCTGCTGAGCCTGGTCGTGGCGGTGGTGGCGGTGGCGATGGTCGTGGTGGTGCTGGCCGGATGGGCGGGGTGAGCACGGCCGGGCGCGACCCGGGGCTGCAACCGGAGCGGACCCGGCTGGCCTGGCGGCGTACGACCCTCTCGGCCGCCGTGGCCGCCGTACTCGCCGTCAAGACCGCGCTGCACGGTGGTGCCTCGGTCACCTCAGTGACCGTCTGCAGTCTGTGCTGCGCGCTCTTCCTGGGCTTTCTGGCGGTGGCCCACCGCCGGATCCGGAAGCTCGCGACCGGTCACCGCCCGCCGGCGCTCGCTCCCCGGCACGCGACGACGGCGGCGCTGTGCGCGGTGGCCCTGGCGGTGTGCGCGGCCGCGCTGGTCGTCTAGGGAGTGCCCTCCTGGCTGGTCCGGAGACTGGCCTCCTGGCTGGTCTCTAGATAGTGCCCTCCTGGCTGGCGCTGTACAGGGTGCGTTCCTCGCCCCTGGTCCACACGGTGCCCTCTTCCTCCTGCCAGTCCACGGTGACCACGATCTTCCCGCGGGTGCGGCCCTGCTGGTTCAGCCGGTGCGCGTCCGCCGCCCGCTCCAGCGGGAACGTCTCCTGGACGTGCACGGAGACGACGCCCTGCTCGGCCAGCCGGGCGAGCGTGCCCAGGTCCTCGGCGTCCGGGCGGACGAAGCAGTAGCGGCCGCCGTGGCCGACCACCTCGGGGTCGGCGATCGACGCCAGCCGGCCTTCCGGCGCGAGCAGGTCGGCCGAGGTCCTCAGGGTGTCGCCGCCGACGGTGTCGAAGACCGCGTCCACGCCCTCCGGGACGAGCGCGCGCACCCGTCCGGCCAGGCCTTCGCCGTAGGTCACCGGCTCGCCGCCGAGGCCGCGCACAAAGTCGTGGTTGCGCTCGCTCGCCGTACCGATGACCCGGGCGCCGAGGTGGCGGGCGATCTGGACGGCGAGGGAGCCGACCCCGCCGGCCGCCGCGTGCACCAGGACGGTCTCGCCGCGCCCCACCTCCAGTGCCTTCACGAGCACCTGGTAGGCGGTGAGCCCGGCGAGCGGAAGGCCGGCGGCCTCCTCGAAGGACAGGTTGCGCGGCTTGCGGGCCAGGGTGCGCACGGGCGCGGCGATGTACTCGGCGAAGGTGCCGCGGGAGAGGAAGTCCTCGCGGCAGTAGCCGATGACCTCGTCGCCGACGGCGAACTCCGTGACCGAGGCCCCGGGCTGCACGACCACCCCGCTGACGTCCCAGCCGGGGATCACCGGGAAGACGGCGTCCAGGACCGCGTCGAGATACCCCTCGCGGCACTTCCAGTCGACCGGGTTGACGGCGGCGGCACGGACCTTGACCAGGACCTGGTCGGGGCCGAGCTTGGGGTCGCGCACGTCGCCGTACTCCAGCACCTCCGGTCCGCCGTAGTGGCGGTAGCTGATGCCCTTCATGTCCTCGACCCTCCGGGGTACTCGGACATCACGCAAGCGGTACGAAGGTGAGCACCATGACCGACCTTCACCACGAACACACCGAACGCGGCGCGCACCGCCACGGTCCGGGCTGCGGGCACAACGCCGTGCCGCACGGCGACCACCTGGACTACGCGCACGACGGGCATCTGGACCGCGAGCGCGAGGGCCACTGGGACCCGTGCGAGCCGGCCGGGCACACCGTCCACGAGGGCCACGAGCACGTGCACTACGACGAGTGCGGACACGCCCAGGTGCCACACGGCGACCACGTCGACTATCTGCACGGCGGCCACCGGCACGCCGAGCACGAGGGCCACTGGGACGACCACTGACCGCACGGGAAGCAGGGCCGACGACCCTCCGGGCAGCGCGCCGGGGTGCCGTCGGCCTATCGTGGCTCCGGTCACGTTTGGCCACCTGATCGCTCCGCGCACTGGACGGCATACCGACCGGTCGGCATCATGAGTCGAGTCCTGTTCATCCGTTCGTAGGAGTGATGCATGAGCGCCGACCACCCGCCCGGACTCGACCTGGACCGGCTGCGCGCCCACCTCGACCGCGAGCGCCCCGGTCTGGTGACCGGCCCCCTCACCGGCCGGCTGATCGAGGGCGGACGGTCGAACCTCACCTACGCGCTCTCCGACGGCACCTCGAAGTGGGTCGTACGCCGGCCCCCGCTCGGCCACGTCCTGGCCACCGCGCACGACATGAAGCGCGAGCACCGCGTGATCAGCGCCCTGCACCCGACCCAGGTGCCGGTCCCGCGCCCGGTGCTGCTGTGCGAGAGCCCCGAGGCCGACGCGGTGCTCGGGGCGCCGTTCTACGTCATGGAGTTCGTCGACGGCACCCCGTACCGCACGGCCCAGCAGCTCGCCCCGCTGGGCGCCGAGCGCACCCGGAACGCGGTGCTGTCCCTGGTGGACACGCTGGTCGACCTGCACGCGGTCGACCCCGCCGCGGTGGGCCTTCAGGACTTCGGCCGCCCCGAGGGCTTCCTGGACCGGCAGCTGCGCCGCTGGGGCAAACAGCTGGACGCCTCCCGCAACCGCGAACTGGCCGGCATCGACGAGCTGCACGCGGCCCTGGGCCGCTCCCTGCCCGTCTCCCCCGCCCCGGCCGTCGTCCACGGCGACTACCGGCTCGACAACGTCCTGATCGGTGACGACGACACGATCAAGGCGATCCTCGACTGGGAGATGTCCACGCTCGGCGACCCGCTCACCGACCTGGGCCTGCTGGTGATGTACAGCCAGCCGCTGGGCATGGCCGAATCCCCGGTCTCCACCACGGCCGAGGCCCCGGGACACCCGTCCCCGCGGGAGCTGATCGAGCGGTACGCCGAGCGCTCGGGACGCGACGTCTCCGGCGTCTCCTGGTACACGGCGTTCGCCTGGTTCAAGCTCGCCGTGATCCTGGAGGGCATCCACTACCGGTACACACTCGGCCAGACGGTCGGGCGCGGCTTCGACCGGATCGGCGACCTCGTACCCGTCTTCATCGACCACGGACTGACGACTCTTCAGGAAGGCTGATCCGGACATGGACTTCGCGTTCGACGCACGCACCGAGGAGCTGCGCGCCAAGCTGCTCGCCTTCATGGACGAGTACGTCCACCCGGCCGAAGCCATCGCCGAGGAGCAGCGGGCCGCGCTCGCCTCCCCGTGGGACACCCCGGCGGTGGTCGAGGAGCTGAAGGCCGAGGCCCGCAGGCAGGGCCTGTGGAACCTCTTCCTGCCCGACGCCGAGTACGGCGCGGGACTCACCAACCTGCAGTACGCGCCGCTCGCCGAGATCACCGGCCGCTCCCCGCACCTCGCGCCCACCGCGACCAACTGCGCCGCGCCCGACACCGGGAACATGGAGGTGCTGGCGCAGTTCGGCAACGAGCAGCAGAAGAAGCAGTGGCTTCAGCCGCTGCTGGCCGGTGAGATCCGCTCGGCGTTCGCGATGACCGAGCCGGAGGTGGCCTCGTCGGACGCCACCAACATCACCACTCGCATCGAACGGGACGGCGACGAGTACGTCATCACCGGCCGCAAGTGGTACATCTCCGGCGCGATGAACCCGGACTGCAAGATCTTCATCGTGATGGGCAAGACGGACCCGGACGGCGCCGACATCCGCCGCCAGCAGTCCATGGTCCTGGTCCCGCGCGACACCCCGGGCGTCACCGTCCAGCGCGCCATGCAGGTCTTCGGTTACGAGGACCACTCGCACGGCGGCCACGCAGAGGTGATCTTCGACCACGCGCGCGTGCCGGTGTCGAACCTCATCGGCGAGGAGGGCGGCGGCTTCGCCATCGCCCAGGCCCGGCTCGGCCCCGGCCGGATCCACCACTGCATGCGGCTGATCGGCATGGCCGAGCGCGCGATCGAGCTGATGTGCCGGCGGGCCGTGTCCCGTACCGCGTTCGGCAAGGCGCTGGCCCAGCAGGGCGTGGTCCAGAACTGGATCGCCGACGCCCGGGTGACGGTGGAGCAGCTGCGGCTGCTGGTGCTGAAGACGGCCTGGCTGATGGACACCGTCGGCAACAAGGGCGCGCACACCGAGATCCAGGCCATCAAGATCGCCACGCCGCGCGCGGTGGTCGGCATCCTGGACCGCGCGATCCAGCTGCACGGCGCGGGCGGGGTGAGCCAGGACTTCCCGCTGGCCGAGCTGTACGCGAGCGCCCGCACCCTGATGCTGGCCGACGGCCCGGACGAGGTGCACCAGCGGTCGCTGGCGCGGCGGGAGCTGAAGAAGTACCGGTAAGTGGGCATGTGCGAGGGGCGGTCGCCGTGGTCGACCGCCCCTTGCACGCGTCCCGCGCGGTTACGGCCGCAGCGCCCGCAGCAGCAGATCCGCGAGGTGGTCGGCGACCTGCTGCCCGGTGAGCGGGCCGTCCGGGCGGTACCAGGTGGACAGGTGGTGCACGGAGCCGAAGTGGTAGTCCACGACCAGGTCGGCCGGGGTCGCCGTGGAGAAGACGCCCGCCTTCTGGCCCTCCTCGATCAGCGCGCGGAAGCGTTCGTGGTAGCGCCGGCGCTCGGCGCGGACCTGCTTGTTCTTCTCCGGGCTGAGGTGGTGCATGGACCGGAAGAAGATCATCGCGTCGTCGAGGTTGTCGATCGTCGTGACGACCACGTCCGCCGCGGCGGCTCTGAGCCGTTCCTCGACCGGCGCGTCCATGCCGGCGAAGTGGTCCAGCCGCTCCTGCTGGATGCGCAGCACGCGCGCGTACACCTCGTGCAGGAGGTCGTCCTTGGAGCCGAAGTAGTGGTAGAGCGCCCCCTTGGTGACGCCTGCGGCCTCGACGATCTCCTGCACGGAGGTGCGGTCGTATCCCTGCTCGGCGAAGAGCCGGGTGGCGGCGGCCAGCAGCCGCTGCGGAACGGGCGTCCCGTCTCCGTCCGTCGTCCTGGGCACTGCCGCCACCTGCCTTTCCGTGATGCTTACCGAATGCCCTGCGTGCGGGAACGCAGTTCCCGCCGGAGGATCTTCCCACTCGCCGTCTTGGGCAGATCGGGCAGGATCTCCACCTGGCGCGGGTATTTGTAGGCGGCCAGTCTCTCCTTGCAGTACACCGCGAGTTCATCCGGGTCCGCCTCCGCGCCCGGACGCAGGGTGATGTACGCCTTCACGGTCTCGCCACGGTAGCCGTCGGGGACCCCGACGACGGCCGCCTCGCGTACGGCCGGGTGGGTGTACAGCACGTCCTCGACCTCGCGCGGCCACACCTTGAAGCCGGACGCGTTGATCATGTCCTTCTTGCGGTCGACGACGTAGAGCCAGCCCTGTTCGTCCATGAAGCCGATGTCGCCGGTGCGCAGCTCGCCGTCCGGGAAGGACTCGGCGGTGGCGTCGGGGCGCCGCCAGTAGCCGGGGATCACCTGGGGGCCTCGTACGACGATCTCGCCGTGCTCCCCGAAGGGCACCTCCGCACCCTGCTCGTCGAGGATCCGCACGACCGTGTCGGCGCCGGGCACCCCGACCGACAGCGTCCCGGAGACGGGGTCCACAGGTGCCTCCAGGCCGGGCGGGACGGCGGCACAGGGGCCCGAGCACTCGGTGAGCCCGTAGCCGACGCGGATGTACGGCCCGAAGCGCTCGCGGAACCCCTCCACCAGGGCCGGGGGCACGGGCGCGCCGCCGGAGGACAGGTTCACGAAGGAGGCGAAGTGCTCGCGGGTGACGTCCGGGTGGGCGGCGAGCGCCATGTAGGCGGTGGACGGGCCGACCGTGTAGTGCGGCTGGTGCTCGGCGAAGGCCTCCAGGACGAGGCCGGGCTCGAAGCGGTAGGCGAGCACCAGGGTGCCGGCGCTGTTCAGGCAGGCACCGAACTGGCAGACCATGCCGGTGATGTGGAACAGCGGCGCGAGCGCGTAGTAGACCGGCGCCTCGGGCAGCGCGAGCCCGGTCCGCTGCCGCTCGGCGTTGTGCATGATGTTGCCGTGCGTGTTGGTGGCGCCCTTGGGGGTGCCGCTGGTGCCGGAGGTGTAGCTGATCAGGGCGATGTCGTCCGGGCGCGGGTCGCGACCCTCGGGCGCCTTGCCGCCCTGCCGGGCGACGGCTACGAGGTCGTCGGCGTCCGCTGCCTGGGGCAGCCGCTCGAAACCGAGCACGCGCGCGTCGTTGCGGGTTTGGAAGTCCAACTCGCACCCGGTGAGCACGATCCGCACCGGCGACCCGGCCGCAGCCTCCCGCAGATACGACTCCCAGGCCCGGTCCGAGCAGACCAGCGCGGTCACCTCGCCGTCCCGCAGGATGTGCGCCATCTCGGCCGACTTGTACATCGGGTTGACCGGGACGACGGTCGCACCGGCCTTCCAGGCGCCGAGCACGGCGAGCACGAAGTGCGGGGAGTTCTGCAGCAGCACGGCCACCCGGTCGCCCCGCTCCAGCCCGCGCGCGGCGAGGTGGGCGGCGACCGAGTCGGTCAGCTCGTCCACCTCGCGGTAGCTCAGCCGGGCGTCGAAGTAGGCGAGGAAGGTGCGCTCGGGTGCCTCGGCGACGGCGGCCCGCAGGGCGTGCACCAGCGAGTCGGCGGGGTCGACCGGGCCGCGCTGGGCGTCGTCGAGCAGGGCCAGCCAGGGGCGTGCCGCGTACCGGGAGGTGCTCACCGGGCCTCCTCCCACTTGCGCTGGAGGTGGTTCATACCGCTCAGCCAGCGGTCCGGATCGGCGGCCCGCGCCTGGTAGTACCCGGCCACCTCGGGGTGCGGCAGGATCAGGAAGCGGTCCTCCTCGATGCCCCGGAAGAGGGCGTCGGCGACGGCATCCGGCTCGATCGCGGTCGGCTGCAGCACCAGGTCCCCGGCGCTGCCGGTCGCGGCCAGCATGTCCGTGCGCACGCCCTGGGGACAGATCGCGTGGACCTTCACGCCCCGGTGGCGGTACGTCAGCGACAGCCACTCGGCGAAGGCGTGGGCACCGTGCTTGGTGACGCTGTAGGAGGGCGCGCCGATCATGGTGAGCAGCCCGGCGGCCGACACGGTGGACACGAACCGGCCGGCGCCGCGCTCCAGCCAGCCCGGCAGCAGTTCGTGCGCCGCCCGGACGTGCGCCATGACGTTCACGTCCCAGGCGAGGGCCCAGGACCTCTCGTCGAGCGGCCCGTCCGTGCCGCCGTCCTCGA
The DNA here is from genome assembly GCF_053597455.1 of Streptomyces sp. NPDC001393. Lineage (NCBI taxonomy): Bacteria > Bacillati > Actinomycetota > Actinomycetes > Kitasatosporales > Streptomycetaceae > Streptomyces > Streptomyces sp. NPDC001393. The sequence goes on along the minus strand of NZ_JBSFIH010000003.1, from coordinate 122,473 downwards.
AGGCGACACCGGCGTTCGCGCAGTACACGTCGACGGTGCCGCCCAGCGCGTCGCGGGCGTCGCCGACGATCGCGGAGGCGTCACCGGGCACCGCGATCCCGCCGATCTCCTCGGCCACCGCCTTGGCCTTCTCACCGTCCAGGTCGTTCACGACGACCCGGGCGCCCTCGGCGGCGAACCGCCGGGCCAGTGCGGCACCGATCCCCCCGCCGGCCCCGGTGACGACCACTCCCGCATCCTGCACGGCTTCCACCATCGGTCTCCCTCGACACGACTTCGCGCGGCGCGCGTCGGCTCTGACCGCCCCAGACTAACCAGTCGGTATGTAGGAAGGAAGGGCCACCGCCCGAACGCCGTGCGGAACAGGTGAGGCGCCGTGTATGGCCAACCTCGCCCCGGCGCAGGACGATGCGTCCGCAGCACAGTGTTACGCATCGGTTGCGGCGGGACGAGGGAGCCTGGCATGGCGGATCCCGGGATGAGCGTGACTCCCTACTGGGAGCTGACCTTCGACGCGGACGGGGACGTGGACGGCCCCGAACGCGACCGTCTGACGGCCCAGGTCACGGAACACGGCGTCCGTGACCTGATCGTCTTCGCACACGGCTGGAACAACGACCGCTCGGGCGCGACCGCGCTGTACCGGCAGTTCTTCGCGCCGGTCCCGGCGCTCGCGCCAGCGGCCCGGCTCGGGTACGTCGGCGTGATCTGGCCGTCGATGCGGTTCAGCGACGAGCCGATCCCGGACTTCCCGAAGTCGGCGGCGGCCGTGGCGGCTGAGACGGCACCGGGTCCGGCGCTGGACAAGGACACCCGGCGTGCCCTGCTGGAGACCTTTCCCGGGCGGGCTCCGGTGATCGACCAACTGGCCCGGATGCTGGACGAACGGCCGGACGGCGAGGGCCGGTTGACCGAGTTCGGGCGGCTGGTGCGGCTGCTGGTGGACGGGGAGCGGCCCGGTGCGGCCGACACCGGCCAGGAGGGCGAGCCGCTGGTGTTCAGCGAGGACCCGGCGACCGCCTGCGACGAGTTCGCCGAGGCGCTGTCGGCCGTCCGGTCGCCCGGCGCACCGGCCGGGTTCAGCATCCCGAACCCCTGGGAGGGCGCCAAGGAACTGCTGCGGCAGGCGGCCTACTGGTCGATGAAGCGGCGGGCCGGGACCGTCGGCGAGCACGGGCTCGGGCCGGTGCTCGGGCAGTTGGCGCATGCGGCGCCCGGGGTGCGGGTGCATCTGGTGGGGCACAGCTTCGGCGGGCGGCTGGCGTCCTTCGCGCTGCGCGGGCTGCCGGACGGGGTCGGCACGGTGAAGTCCGTGACCCTACTCCAAGGTGCCTTCTCGCACTACGCGTTCGCGGACCGGCTGCCGCAGGACCCGGACAAGGCCGGGGCGCTCAAGGACCAACAGCGGCGGATCGACGGCCCGCTGGTGTGCTGCTACTCGCACTTCGACTCGGCGCTCGGCACGTTCTATCCGCTGGCCTCCCGGCTGTCGGGGGACGACCGCTCGTGTGTGGGCAGCGAGATCGCGGCCGTGCTGGGGCCGGAGTGGGGCGCCATGGGGCACGACGGGGTACAGGCGGTGCCGGGCACCGTCCGGCTGGACCTCTCGGCGGCCCTCGCCGGACCGCTGCCCACATCGGGGTGCGTGAACGTCGACGCGGCCGCGGTCGTCCGCCGGGGTGGCCCGCCGGCCGGGGCGCACAGCGACATCGTGCACCCCGAACTGGCCCGGCTGGTGCTGGCGGCGGGCCGCATCACGTGACCCGCCGCCCACCTCACGCCGATCGGTTCACCGGTGCGAGGTGTACTCCACCACCTGCTGGAAGGTCGGCCGGTTCTGCCAGCTGATCTTGCCGTGCTTGATGCCGCCCAGGGTGCGCTGGACGATCGAGTCGGCGCACCACTGGTCGCCGGCCGAGCACTGGTCGTCGCCCGGGTAGACCTGGGCGGCGGTCATGCCGGCCGCCTGGTCGAGGGTGCTGATCAAAGCGTCCCGGCAGGCGCTGAGACTGCCGCCGCCGCAGTACTTCTCGGCGAGCCCGCCCTGCACGTTCTCCCCCAGCACCGCCCGGATGTCCTTGTCGACATAGCTCCACCAACCGAACTGGAAGGAGCTTCCGGCGTGCGAACCGGTCGGACCGTGACCGGCGGACGGGGCCTCGTCCACCGGCAGGTTGCCGGTGAACGCCGTGTACAGGTCGCTGCCGAGGCCCGGTTCGAACTCCGCCTTGACCAGCAGCGGCCACCAGGCGTCCAGGATGCGGATCGCGTCGGCGTCGGCATAGGTCTTGGAACCGGCGGACGTCTCCGTGCGCCCCGCGCCCGCAGCCACCCACGCCTGCAGCTTGCTCACCGCCGCGGCGGCCGTGGGGTCGGTCACCGTCGAGGAGTCGATCACCTTGAGCAGCTTCGGCAGCACGTCCTCGGCGCGCAGGTCGGCGACGGCCGCGTCCGCCATGGCCTGCACCAGCTTGGTGCGGGTCACCCCGCCGGCCGCGACCAGCTTCTTCACCCGGTCGTCGAGCAGGTTGCCGCGGTGCACGGAGCCGTCGCCCCAGCCGGCGGCCGAGTAGTCCTGGGCCTGCTTGTTGTTCCAGGAGACGTAGTAGTCCTGGTCGATGGAGTTGGGGTGGGCCGAGGCCGGGGTGTAGTCGGCGGTGTTGGTGGCCGGGTCCCAGTTCTGCCACTCGTACGCCGGCTGGGCCCACACCGGGAACTCGGCGTCGACGCCGGACGCACGGACCGGGTTGTCACCGCTGTTGTAGTACGCGGTGTGCTGGGAGTCGGCGTAGAACCAGTTGAAGGTGTAGTTGATGTGCTGGGCCGCGCTCTGGAAGTCCTTCGGGCCCTTGACGAAGCCCGGGTCGTTCAGCATCTGGAAGCCGATGATCGAGTCGGCCTCGTGCAGATACGAGGAGCGCAGGGTGGTGTAGGCGACCTTCTTGCCGCCGACGGTCCCCCGGTACTCCACCGGGCCGTACTTCGTCCGCCACACCCGCATGGTGTACGACCCCGCCGGCGTGCTGTCGGCCGTGGTCGGCGACCAGGAGTCCTTCTGCTCGACCTTGTCCATCGCCGTACAGGTGCCGTGGTAGAGGTAGTGGTAGTCGTCCTGGCACAGCTCGACGGCGTAGGTGTCGATGATGTCCTGGCCGGAGGTGGTCGCGCTCCAGGAGTAGTCCTGGCCGCGGCCGAGTTCGACGTACATGCTCAGGCCCGCGAAGGAGGCGCCGCGCGCGCTGATGCCCGGGCCCTGGATCTCCTGGAGCATGAGCAGCTGCGGGGCGAAGTAGCCGGTCTGCGGTCCGAAGACGGCGATCGGGTGGCCGCTCGCGGTGTACTTGCCGCTGACCACGAGCGCGTTGGACATGCCGCGCCTGGCCGAGCTGAGCGTGGTCTTCGCCGCGGTGGCGGAGGTGTTCTTCGCGGCCGTGGTGGCCGCGCTGCCCGTACGGTCGTAGACCAGCGGTTCCTGGGTGACCGAGCCGGCGTCCGGCAGGGCCTCGCCCTTGGCGTCGGCGGGCTTGCCGCCGTACGGGAAGCTCTGGCCGTCGTGGACGGTCAGGACGGCCTCGGGGTCGTTGCGCTCGCGGAAGGACTCCCAGACCTTGGTGCCCTCCGCGACGCCGTACTTGGACTGGGCGGCGAGCAGGGAGAGGGCGTTGTTGACCTCGCCGCCCCCGCCGGAGCCGAACAGCGAGCCGATGACGGAGGCCAGCGCCACGAGGTCGGTGATCTTGAAGTGGTCGATGGTGCCGGCGTTGGTGATCGGGTCCTTGTGACCGGTCAGGTCGTACTCGCCGGGGAAGTAACGGCCGCTGTCCGAGGCGTCGATGTAGGCGTTGACGCCGTCGAGGTAGGCGTCTGCGTCGGCGAGGGCCTGCTGGCCGCGGGCGCCGTTCTTCGCGACGGCGTTGTCGATCTGCGCCTGCAGATCGGCCTCGGTGTAGGGCGCGTTGCGGTAGAACTCCTGCTCCAGGCCCTGGTTGGCGGCCGCGCCGCCGGCGAAGGAGGTCAGCTGGCCGCGGCCGACGTGCCGGAAGACGTCCATCAGCCACAGCCGGTCCTCGGCCGCCGCGTAGCCGGCTCCGTACTCGGTGCCGTACCGGGTGGTGCCTGTGATGTGCGGCACACCGGTCTTCTTGTCCCGGACGATCGTCACGTCGCCGCGCCCGCCCGGCTGCTCGCTGGAGGCAACCTGGTCGGACGGGACGCCGAAGGCGGCGTCGTTGAAGAAGTTGTTGATCGTGGCGTCCGTGAGGCCCTTGGAACCGGTCGCCAGATTCGCGTACGGGCCGAGCTGGTCCTCGGCGTGCGAGGGCTGGGTGCCGAAGGCCTGGTTGAGCAGGATCTGGGCGAGTGTGGCGTTGCCGTTCTCGCCGGGCGGCAGGATGTCCGAGCACTGTCCGCCGCAGTAGTCGTTCGAGGCGGTGGCGCCGGCGGCGGCCGCGGTCTGGCCGAGGGGGGAGAGAAGTCCGGCTACGAGGACGCATATGGACGCCGTCTTCAGGAACCCGGCGAAGCGGCGGGACGTTCTCAGTCTGTCAAGCGTGGTACGTGGGGTTCGCCGTGGCATGGCAGCTCCTAGCGACAGGGGTGGCCGAAGGTTACCGCCGGTATCCCCAGCTTTAAAGATGAACATGCGTCACTTTCCGGAGTCCGCAAGCAGAAAGCAGAAGACAGCACACGAAGAGATGGAGCCGAATCGCCTGTCGATACGTCTATTCGGCGACGTCCGTGCGACGACGCCGAAGTGACCGAAGTACAGGTGCAGGTGTGACGGAGGTGCAGGGCGATGGCAGGTTTCCGGAGTCTGGCGAGACAGGTACGCGATCCGGGCTGCGATCTGGCACTGCGCCGCTACTCACTGCGCAAGTGCCTTGAGAAATTCGCCCCTTACGGGCATCGGGCGACCTGGGACCATCTGTGCTCCCGGGCGGGCTTCGGCCCCGAGGACCGCTCCCCCGACCCGGTGCGGCTCGTGGCCGCACTGGAGGAGCTGGAGGAGGCCCGGTCCGTCTGGCTCGCCTACGAGACCGACTTCACCGAGCGGCGCAGGAAGGAGAAGCACGACGGGCTGCGCCGGCCGGGCAGCGTGGACGACTGGCACCGGCTGACCTGGGGAGGCTTCGGGGTCGCCTGGTGCGACGACCCACGGCTCCACCCCGAGGCGCCGCTGGCCGAGGTGCTGCGCCGGCTGATCGCCGCGCTGAACCGGGAACCGGGCTCGTCCTGCCCGGTGTGCGGCGGTGACCGCCTGGTCTGGCGCTACGGCCTGGACCACGAGCCGTCGTCCGGCCCGGTCTGCACGGACTGCGGCATCCTCGTACCGCGCCCGGTGCTCACGCCGCGGGCGCTGGAGTACGCCAGGCGGGGGCGGCTGCTGATGTCGGCCTGAACAGTGCCGTTGTGCTGTTCAGTTGGGGGGCCGTTGTTTTTCTGGTTCTGGGGGGTGCGAAGGGGATGCCGCGCCCCCTGCCGTGCGGTGACCGGGGCCGTTGTCGGTGGTGACTGGCACCATCGGAGCATGCTGCAGGTGTGTCTCAACGGAAGCCGTTCCGCCGCCGACGGCGCGGGGATTCCGATGTCGCCCGAGGAGATGGCCCGTTCCGCGGCACAGGCCGTTGCGGCCGGGGCCGACTCGGTCCATGTGCACCCCAAGACGCCGTGCGGACACGACAGCCTCTCCCCGCGCGTCCTCGCTCCGGCCCTGGAGGCGATACGCGCGCGGGTGCGGGTGCCGGTCGGGGTGACGACCGGCGCCTGGGCGGAGCCCGATCCGGAAGTCCGGCTCGCCCGGGTCCGCAGCTGGTCCGCGCTGCCCGACTTCGCCTCGGTCAACTGGCATGAGCCGGGCGCCGAAGCGGTCGCCGCACAGCTCGTCGCCATGGGCGTGGGTGTCGAGGCGGGCATCTGGTCCGGTACCGACGGCGCGGCCCGGTTCGCGGCCTCGCCCCTCGGACCGAGGGTGCTGCGTGTGCTGGCGGAGGTGACGGACCCGGACCCGGCGACCGCCGAGGAATCGGCGCGTGCCCTGCTGGCCGAGCTGGATGGCGCCCACGACCGGCCGGTGCTCCTGCACGGCGAGGAGGGCGGCGCCTGGCCGGTGCTGCGGCTGGCCGGACGGCTGGGCCTGGCCACCCGGATCGGACTGGAGGACACCCTGTTCCTGCCGGACGGTCAACGGGCGTCCGGCAACGCCCAGTTGGTCGCGGAAGGGCTGCTCCGGTACGGGTCGTTCCAGGGCTCTTCGTAAGGCAGGCCGACGAGCCGGGCGCGGGTCGCCAGATCCGGCTCGCCCTCGGCGCGCAGCCGCTCGGGGGCGCTGTACGGAGGCTCGGGCGATGCGCAGGTACGCGTCGCCGCCGGCCGAAGGGGACGACGGTACCAGCGCCAAATCCGCTCGCTCCAGCGGATTGACGTCCGGAGAGTGGGAGCCGATGAAACCGAACCGATGAACACGGGGAGTCCCATGTCCACGCTGCGGGTCACCGCCGAAGTGCTGACCGTCCACGAGCATCCGAACGCCGACGCTCTCGAGCTGGCCCAGGTGGGTCTGTACCGGGCCGTCGTCGCCAAGGGTGCGTACCGCACCGGTGAGGCCGCCGTCTACATTCCCGAGCAGTCCGTGCTCCCGACCGGCCTGATCGAGGAGTTGGGGCTGACCGGACGGCTGGCGGGCGGCGAGGCCAACCGGGTCAAGGCGGTGCGGCTGCGCGGCGAGCTGTCGCAGGGCATCGTGTGCCGGCCGAAGGCGCTGGCGGACGTCGACCTCGCGCGGGCGGCGGCCGAGGGCACGGACTTCGCGGAGCGGCTGGGCATCACCAAGTGGATGCCGCCGATCCCGCCGACCATGAACGGCGAGGTGGAGTCCGCTCCCGAGCTGTTGCCATGGGTCGACATCGAGAACATCCAGCGTTACCCGGACATCTTCACCCCGGGCGAGCCGGTCGTCCTGACGGAGAAGCTCCACGGCTCGGCCTGCCTGCTCACGTACATAGCCGACGAGGGCCGGGTGCATGTGTCGTCCAAGGGCTTCGGCGCCAAGTCGCTGGCCCTGAAGGAGGATCCACGCAACCTGTACTGGCGGGCGATCCGGGGACACGGCGTCGCCGAGGCGGCGGCCCGGCTGGCCGAGCGGCTCGGGGCACGCCGGATCGGCATCTTCGGGGAGGTGTACGGCGCCGGGGTGCAGGACCTGTCGTACGGCGCCGACGGGCGGCGGGACACGCTGGGGTACGCGGCGTTCGACGTCTCGGCGGACGTGGACGGCACGGTGCGCTGGCTGGACGCGGCGGAACTGTTGGAGGGGGAGCTGCCGGTGGTGCCCCGGCTGTACGCGGGGCCGTACGACATCGCGCGGGTGCTGGAGTTCGCGAGCGGACGGGAGACGGTGTCCGGGCGGGGACTGCATCTGCGGGAGGGCGTGGTGATACGGCCGGCGGTGGAGCGGTACAGCCCGGTGACGGGGGGTCGGGCCATCGCCAAGGCGGTCAGTCCGGCGTACCTGACGCGGAAGGGTGGCACCGAGTACGAGTGAGGCACCGTCCATCGGGGCGGGTCGGGGCGGGGCCCTCAACGCCTCTCGCCGAACAGGGACGAGCCCGTGAGCCGTTCGCCGTACACGTCGTCCGGGTTGGACAGCACACAGTTCTCCAGGGACAGGCACCCGCAGCCGATGCAGTCGGTGAGGTGATCGCGCAACCGGTTCAGCTGCTTGATGCGTTCGTCGAGTTCCGAGCGCCACTTCTCCGACAGCCGCGCCCAGTCCTCCCGGGTCGGTGTGCGTTCCTCGGGCAGCTCGGCCAGGGCGACCCGGATCGTGGCCAGCGGAATGCCGACCCGCTGCGCGGCCCGTACGAAGGCGACCCGGCGCAGGGTGTCGCGGCTGTACCGGCGCTGGTTACCGGGGGTGCGGCGGCTGCTGATCAGGCCCTTGGACTCGTAGAAGTGCAGCGCGGAGACGGCGGCGCCGCTGCGCGCGGACAACTGGCCGACGGTCAGCTCGTGGATCTTCTCGGGGATCTGGGGCACCCCTCAGAGCCTAGTGCCCCGGCGCCGGTGGCGATCCGTTGACAGGCGGCCCTCACCCGACCATGCTAAGCAGTTGCTTAGAGATATGAGCAAGAGGCGAGCGAGAGGCCGGGAACATGGCAGAACCGAGGACCTTCACCTCCCCCGACGAGCTGAAGGCGGCCGTCGGCGAGCAGCTGGGGCACACCGACTGGGTGGAGGTCGACCAGAAGCGCATCGACCTGTTCGCCGAGGCCACCGGCGACCACCAGTGGATCCACGTGGACCCGGAGAAGGCCGCCGCGGGCCCCTTCGGGACGACCATCGCCCACGGCTACCTCACCCTCTCCCTGCTGCCGCTCTTCGGCCCGCAGCTGATCCGGGTCGAGGGCGTGAAGATGGGCGTGAACTACGGCACCAACAAGGTCCGCTTCCCCTCCCCCGTCCCCGTCGGTTCCCGGCTGCGCGCCACCGCGAAGATCACCGGCGTCGAGGACGTCGCCGGCGGCGTCCAGGTGACCGTCGCCTTCACCGTGGAGCGCGAGGGCGGCGACAAGCCGGTGTGCGTCGCGGAGTCGGTGTCCCGGTACTACCTGTGAGCCCAGGGGCCCGCTACTTCGCCCCGACCATCCGGAGCACGAGGTCGGCGTAGAGCGCGCCGACCTCGTCGGGAGTGAAGGGGCCGTCCACGGTGAACCAGCGGGCCACGTCGATGCACAGGGACAGCACGGCGAGCGTGGTGCCCTTGACGTCCAGCACGTCGAACTCGCCCGAGGCCACGCCGTCCTCGATGATCCCGCGCACCTCGGCGTCGACCTGGCGGCGCAGTGCGACGATCTCGGCGCGGGCCTCGGGGCCGAGCGCGTCGAGTTCGTACTGCACGACCCGAGCGGTGGTGCGCCGCCCCGCGTGCCAGCGGACGAAGGAGCTGACCGCGTCGGCCAGCCGCTCGGTCGCGGTGCCCTCCCGCAGCGCGGCCGTGCGCAGGATGTCCAGGGCCTTGTCGTGGCCGATCCGGCTGATCCGGTGGAGCAGCTCCTCCTTGGTCTTGTAGTGGATGTAGAGCGCGGCCGGGCTCATGCCGGCGCGGCCCGCGATGTCACGGGTGGTCGTCGCGTGGTAGCCGCGCTCGGCGAAGGCCTCCACGGCGGCGACGAGCAGCCGCCGGGCCGCGTCCGGGGTGACCTCTTCCCACGGCTCCGCTTCGCCGCCGGTCGTCTCCTCCGCCGTACTCATCGCTCGCTCGCCCCTCTCGATGACAGGAGCACCACCATACCGCCGAAGGTGAGCGGGCGCTTAGTGCAGCCGGTCAGAGCTTCTCGAAGGGGTCGTGTTCGGCCAGCAGCTTCTCCAGGCGCGCCTGGTCGACGCGGCTGACGATCTGCCCGGCCTCCTGCCGGTCCCGGATCACCTTGGCGAGCGTGAAGGCGGAGGTGACGAGATAGAGGACGGCGATGGCCAGGAAGGCGCGCACCCATGCGTCGGCACTGAGCTGGTAGATGCCGACGGCGGTGGCCACCATGGCGACTGCGAAGGACGCGACGGCCTGACCGTAGAAGGCGGCCGTGCTCTGCTGTTTGACCGGTGTGTCACTCATGGGAAGAGCATCGGCGGATGTGGCCCGCGCCACATCCGCTCGCGTACTCAGATCGGTACTCAGAACGCCGAAACCCCGGTCAGGGAACGCCCGATGAGCAGCTTCTGGATCTGGCTGGTGCCCTCGTACAGGGTCATCACGCGGGCGTCGCGCAGGAGTTTGCCGGCCGGGTACTCGTCGATGTAGCCGTAGCCGCCGAAGACCTGGAGGGCGTTGTTCGCGGCGCGGACGGCGGCCTCGGAGGCGAACAGCTTGGCCTTGGAGGACTCGACGGCGAACGGCTGCCCGCGGTCGATCAGATCGGCGACGCGCCAGGTGAGCAGCCGGGCGGCGTCCACGTCGACAGCGATGTCGCTGATCAGCTCCTGCACCAGCTGGTGGTGGGCGATGGGCCTGCCGAACTGCTCGCGCTCACCGGCGTACCGCACGGCGGCGTCCAGCGCGGCCTGGGCGATGCCGACACAGCCCGCGGCCACCGACATCCGCCCCTTGGCCAGGGCCGACATGGCGACGGAGAAGCCCTTGCCCTCCTCTCCCAGCATCGCCGTGGCGGGCACCCGCACATCCTCCAGGACCAGCTCGGCGGTGGCCTGGCCGCGCAGGCCGAGCTTGCCGTGGATGGTGCGCCGGGTCAGGCCGGGGGCGCTGGTGGGCACGAGGAAGGCGGACACGCCCTTGTGGCCGGGGGCGTCGGTGGAGCGGGCGAAGAGCAGGACGACGTCCGCCCACGTCCCGTTGGTGATGAACATCTTGGCGCCGTTGATGACGTAGTCGTCGCCGTCGCGTACGGCACGGGTGGTGAGGTTGCCCGCGTCGGAGCCGGTGCCGGGCTCGGTGAGGCCGAAACAGCCGACGTACTCGCCCGCGGTCAGCCCCGGCAGCCAGCGCCGCTTCTGCTCCTCGTCGCCCCAGGCGGCGATCGTCTTGGCCACCAGGCCCAGCGAGACGGAGACGATGCCGCGCACCGAGGAGTCGCCGCGTCCCAGCTCCTCCGTGACCAGGCAGTACGCGAGGTGGTCGCCGCCCGAGCCGCCGAACTCCTCGTCGATGGTCAGACCAAGGAAACCCACCTCGCCGAGCTTCTTCACGATGCCCCGGTCGACCTCCTCGGCGCGGTCCCAGGTGACGACGTGCGGAGCGATCTCACCTGCCACGAACTCCCGGGCCAGCCGCCGGACCGCGGTCTGCTCCGCACTGAGCTCCAGGTTCACCACGAGATCACCCCATTTGAAATCCGTACATTTAAATTAGCACTGCTAGTTTCTGTTCGCAGCCCTACTATGTGCGCCATGGCCCGACCGCGCAAGCCCCTCCTCAGCACCGACCGGATCGTCGAGACGGCCCGGGAACTCGTGGACCGGGAGGGCCTGGCGGCCGCCTCCACCCGCCGGCTCGCCGCCGAGCTCGGGGTGAGCGGGCCCTCGCTCTACAACCACTTCCGCACCAAGGACGAGATTTTGGAGGCGGTCGCCGACTCGGTGAGCGCTCTGGTGGACCTGTCGATGTTCGAGGACGGCCGGGACTGGCGCACCGCGCTGCACGACTGGGCCGTCTCCTACCGGGCCGCCCTGCGCGACCACCCGAACATCGTCCCGGTCCTGGCGCGTGGGCCCGGGCGCCGCCCGGCGGCCCTGCGGCTGGCCGACGCCGTGTACGGCGCGATGGTCGACGCCGGCTGGCCGCCGGCCCAGGCCACCTCCATCGGCGCGCTGATGCGGTACTTCATCATGGGCTCCGCGCTCGGTTCGTTCGCCGGGGGGTTCGTGGACGACGCGAGCGCGTACGACCCCGCCGACTATCCCCACCTCGGCCAGGCCCATCTGCTCGCCGAGCAGCAGGAGAAGATCGACGAGCGGGCCTTCGAGGCGGGACTGAGCGCGCTGCTGGACGGGCTGGCGCAGCAGTACGAGCAGGTACGGCAGGGCGTGCAGCGATAGTTCGGTGGGCGCCGAAGTGTCCGTACCGCATGCTGGGTGGCATGACCACGAAGGATCCGCAGGCCGCCGGACTCGCGTCGCTCGCCGCGCTGATCGCCGACGAGACCCGGGCCGCGTGTCTGCTGGCGCTGCTGGACGGGCGGGCCTGGACCGCCGGTGAACTGGCCCGGCACGCCGGGGTCGCCGCGTCCACGCTCAGCGAGCACCTCGGCAAACTGGTGGCCGGGGGTCTCCTGGCGGAGGAACGGCAGGGGCGCCATCGGTATGTGCGGCTGGCCGACGCGCGTGCGGCGGGGCTGGTCGAGGAACTCGCGGCGCATGTGCCTGCGCCGGGTGAACGGCCACGTTCGCTGAGGGAGTCGAGCGCGAAGTCAGCGATGGCTCGGGGGCGTACCTGTTACGACCATCTCGCGGGGCGGCTCGGGATCGCGGTCACCGATGCGCTGACCGTCCGGGGGTTGCTGCGGCAGGACACGGGGTTCGCGCTCACGGATGCGGGAGTGGAGTGGTTCGGCGCGGCGGGTATTCCGCTGAACGTTTCGAGCCGGCGTCCGCTCGCCCGTGCGTGCCTCGACTGGACCGAGCGGCGGCCCCATCTCGCGGGGGCGGCGGGGGCCGCGTTGTGCCGGCATGCGCTGGACGCGGGGTGGTGTGTGCGGATCGGGTCGGAGCGGGCGGTGAAGGTGACTCCCTCGGGGGAGCGGGTGCTGTCGGACCTGTTGGGAATCACTTCGGAGGCGTTGCGCTGAATCCGGCCACCGGGGCGGGACGTTGTGTGGCCGTCCGATATCCGCCAGCCCAGTCAACGATCCGTACCTAACCTCAGGAGCATGATGAACGTCAACCGAAGCCGGGCCCGACTGCTCGCCACCGGCGCCGCCTGCGTGACCGTCGTCCTCTGGGCCTCCGCCTTCGTGGCGATCCGGAGTGCGGGCGAGGCCTACTCCCCCGGTGCGCTGGCCCTTGGGCGGTTGGCAGCCGGGGCCCTCGGACTCGGGGTCATCTGGGCGATACGGAGGGAAGGGCTGCCTCCCAGGGCCGCCTGGCGGGGGATCCTGCTGTCCGGGGTGCTGTGGTTCGGGCTCTACATGGTCGTGCTGAACTGGGGCGAACAGCAGGTGGACGCGGGGACGGCGGCGCTCGTCGTGAATGTCGGGCCGCTGCTGATCGCCCTGCTCGGGGCCCGGCTGCTGGGCGATCCGATGCCGCCGCGGCTGCTGGCGGGCATGGTCGTGTCGTTCGCCGGTGCGGTGACCGTCGGGCTGTCGATGTCCGGCGGCGGGGGCAACTCCGTGCTCGGGGTGGCGCTGTGTCTGCTCGCCGCGGTGGCGTACGCCGGCGGGGTCGTGGCGCAGAAGCCCGCGCTGGGGCACGGGAGCGCGTTGCAGGTGACGACGTTCGGGTGTCTGGTCGGTGCGGTGGGCTGTCTGCCGTTCGCCGGGCAGTTGGTGCACCAGGCGGCCCACGCGCCCCTGTCGGCCACCCTCAACATGCTCTACCTGGGCGTCTTTCCGACCGCGCTCGCGTTCACGACCTGGGCCTACGCCCTCGCCCGCAGCACGGCCAGCCGGATGGGCGCGACGACGTACGCCGTGCCCGCACTGGTGGTGCTGATGTCCTGGCTGGTGCTCGGTGAGGTGCCGGGCGTGCTCACGATGGCCGGTGGGGTGCTGTGTCTCGCGGGTGTGGCCGTGTCGCGGTCCCGGGCCCGCGGGGGCCGGGTGGTCCGGGTCGCGGCCGATGCGCGGCCGCGACCCGAGAACGTGCGCTGATCCGCCTCAGAACACCACCAGCGCCCGGCCGCCCTTGCCCGCGAGCATGTTCTCGAAGGCGGCCGGGATGCCCTCCAGGGCGATCCGCTCCGTCACCAGCGCGGAGAGGTCCAGGCGGCCCTCCCGCACGTGCTCGGCGAGCACCGGGATGTCGCGGGCGGGGTCGGTGTTGCCGTAGACGCAGCCGGACAGGGTGCGGCCCCAGTGGAAGATCTCCAGGGCGTTGAAGGTGACCTCCTGGTCCTTGCCGCCGATGCCGACGACCGTCGTACGGCCGCCGCGGCGGGTGGAGTCCCAGGCGGCGCGGATCGACACCGCGCGCCCCACGCACTCGACCGAGACGTCGACGCCCTGCTTGCCGGTGAGGGCGCGGATCTCCCGCGGGGTGTTCTCCGAGGCGAGGACGTAGTCCGTGGCGCCGGCCGCGCGGGCCAGTTCCTCCTTCTCCGGGGAGACGTCGACCGCGATGATCCTGGACGCGCCCGCGAGGCGGGCCGACTGGAGGGTGGCGAGGCCGACGCCGCCCGCGCCGAAGACGGCGACCGTCTCGCCGGGGCGGACCTTCGCCGAGTGGTGGACGGCGCCGTAGCCGGTGAGGACGGCGCAGCCGAGGAGGGCCGCGTCCACCAGCGGCACCCCCGCCGGGAGGGGCAGCACGCAGGACGCGGAGACGACGGTCTCCTCGGCGAACGCGGCCACGTTCAGGCCGGGGTGCAGCTCGGTGCCGTCGGTGGTGCGGGCGTAGACGTCGGCGGCGCCGTTCAGGGCGTTGGCGCACAGCCAGACTTCGCCGAGCGTGCAGGCATGGCAACTCCCGCAGGACGGGGCCCAGTTGAGGACGACGGGGTCACCCTCGGCGACATGAGTGACGCCCTCGCCGACGGCCACGACGGTGCCGGCGCCCTCATGGCCGAGGACGGCCGGGACGGGGACGCGCATGGTGCCGTTGGACAGGGACAGGTCGGAGTGGCAGACACCGGCGGCGGCGAGGCGGACCCGGACCTGTCCGGGACCCGGGTCGGGCAGGTCGATGCCGGTGATCTCCAGTGGTGCGCCGATGGCGGGCAGGACGGCGGCTCGTACGGCCATGGGTTCGCTTGCTTCCTTAGAACTGGAGGGACTTGGTCTGGAGGTACTCGGCGAGTCCGTGCGCGCCGAGTTCCCGGCCGACGCCGGACTGCTTGTAGCCGCCGAAGGGGGCGAGGGGGTTGAACCGGCCGCCGTTGATGTCCACCTGGCCGGTGTCCATGCGCCGGGCGAAGGCGACGGCCTCGGCCTCGTCACCGGCCCAGACGGCACCCGCGAGGCCGTAGACCGTGCCGTTGGCGATGCGCAGGGCGTCCTCCTCGTCGTCGTACGGCAGAATCGACAGGACCGGGCCGAAGATCTCCTCCTGGGCGATGGTCATCTCCGGGGTGACGTCCGCGAAGACCGTGGGGCTGACGAAGTAGCCCTTCTCGTGCGGGGATTCGGGGCCGCCGGCGACCAGGCGGGCGCCCTCGGCGAGGCCCTTCTCGATGTAGCCGCGCACCCGCGCCTGCTGCTTGGCGCTCACGACCGGGCCGATCCGGTCGCCGTACCTGGCGGCGGCCGCGGCTGCCAGTTCCACGGCCTCGCCGTACCGGTCGCGGTGGACCAGCATGCGGGTCCAGGCGCTGCAGGTCTGGCCGGAGTTGGACATCACGTTGGCCACGCCGACGTTCACCGCCTTGGCGAGGTCGGCGCTCGGCAGGATGACGTTGGCGGACTTGCCGCCGAGTTCGAGGGCGACCTTCTTGACGGCCGCGCCCGCCACCGCGCCGATCTGCCGGCCGACCGCCGTGGAGCCGGTGAAGGAGACCAGGTCCACGCCCGGGTGCTCGGCGAGCGCCTGACCGGCCACCGGGCCCAGGCCGGTGACCAGGTTGAACACGCCCGCCGGTACGCCCGCCTCGTGGACGGCCTCGGCGAACAGCTGGGCGGTCAGCGGGGTGTCCTCGGCGGGCTTGAGGACGATCGTGCAGCCGGCGGCGAGCGCGGGGGCGACCTTGGCGACGATCTGGTGGAGGGGGTAGTTCCAGGGGGTGATCGCGCCGACCACACCGACCGGCTCGTGCAGGACGGTGGAGTTGCCGACCTTCTCCTCGAAGGGGTGGCTCGCCGCCAGCTCGGCGTAGGAGCCGGCGACGGCGATCGGCACGGCCGTGTGCACCGCCTGGGAGAACGGCAGCGGGGCGCCCAGTTCGGCCGTGACCGTCTCGGCGATCTCGTCCTTGCGGGCCACGAGGATGTCGCGGAGGGCGGTCAGGCGCGCGGCGCGCTCGGCCGGCGGCGTGGCGGCCCAGGCGGGCAGGGCGGCGCGGGCCGCGCGTACGGCGGTGTCGACGTCCAGGGCGCCGCCCGCCGGGACCCGGGCGATGACCTGCTCGTCGGCCGGGTTCACGACCTCGATGACATCGGTGCTCTCGGCGGGGCGCCAGGCGCCGTCGATGTACAGGCCGTCGTGTGCCTTCATGGTGCGTTCCTCCCGGCGGGTCTGCGTCGTCCGGCACACAAACTAGCGACGTTAGTTTTTTGGCGCCAGACGCACTCCGGCGCCGGACGCGGTGCGACGCCGGACGTACCAGGACATCATCGCCGGGGCGGCCCGTGCTCACTCTCGCGGGTGTCGGAGCTCACTCGTCCAGGTCGGGCAGCCGGTCGGGGGACGGGCAGATGCGGTCGCCCTGCTGGTCGAAGACGAAGAGATGGGCGAGGTCGACGAGGAGCGGGACCTGCATGCCGTGGTGCAGCCGCAGGTCCGGGGTGGTACGCACCACCAGGTCGCCGGGGAGCCGGCCCTCCGGCGGCGCGGGCTCGGGTGCGCCGTCCTCGGGGTGTTCGAGCACCACCACCGGTCCGGCGCGCCGTGACCCCGCCCGTTCGCGCAGCCGGTCCAGCACGGTCGGGCCCTGACTGCGGCGCCGCCGCGTCGGCCGGGCGGCCGGGCGCGGGGCCTCCAGATCGGGTACGACGGCGGGGCGGGAGCCGGTGTTGAAGTGGACGAGGATCTCGTGTCCCTGGAACTCCACGTGCTCCACCAGCCCGGTGATCGCCACCTCCCCCGGCCGGGCGGAACTGTGCCTGGCGATGCGCACCGCCTCCGAGCGCAGTCCCACGATCACCTCGCGGCCCTGCTGCACGCGCAGCAACTGGTGGTCCAGACAGAGCGGTTCGGGCAGCCGCAGGGCCTGCTTGCCGAGGCTGATGGTCATGGCGCCGTCCAGCGGGGCGCGGACCAGGCCGCGCAGCAGGTTGATGCGCGGGGTGCCGATGAAGGCGGCGGTGAAGACGTTGCGGGGCAGTGCGTAGACCTGGCGCGGGGTGCCGACCTGCTGCAGCACCCCGCCGCGCAGCACGGCGACCCGGTCGCCGAGGGACATCGCCTCGGCCTGGTCATGGGTGACGTACACGGTGGTGACGCCCAACTCGCGGGTCAGCTGGGATATTTCGGCCCGCAGCCGGTTGCGCAGCTTGGCGTCGAGGTTGGACAGCGGCTCGTCCATCAGGAAGGCGGAGGGGTGGCGGGCGATGGCTCGGCCCATGGCGACGCGCTGCCGCTCGCCGCCGGAGAGCTGGCTCGGGAAGCGGTCGAGCAGGTCCTCGATGCCGAGCATGCGGGCGGTGGCCGCCACGCGCGGGGCAGGGTCGGCGCCGGGGTCCTCGATGCGCAGCGGGAAGCCGATGTTGTCGGCGCTGGTCATGTTGGGATAGAGGGCGAAGTTCTGGAAGACCATGGCCATGCCACGCTCGGAGGGCTGCCAGTGGTTGGCGCGCTCGCCGTCGAGCAGCAGCTCGCCGGCGTCGATGTCCTCCAGGCCGGCGATCATCCGCAGCACGGTGGACTTGCCGCAGCCGGAGGGGCCGAGCAGGACCAGGAACTCGCCGGGCGCGATGTGCAGGGAGAGCCCGTCGACCACGCGCGTGCCGCGGGTGTAGGACTTGCTCACGTCGTGCAGTTCGATGGCGCGTGTCATGCCTGCCGCCCCCGGGGGCTGTCCGGAGCGCCGCTGCTCCGTGGTCCGAAGGCCCCGCGGGTCGAACGGGGCCTGTGCGTCACGGAAGTTAACGGAATGTGGCGGGCCGGGGGAAGGCTGCGCGCGGCCCGTCCCACTACTTGGTCCTACTTGGTCGCGGTCAGGTGCGCGAAGACCACGACGTTGCTGGTGTAGCCCGTCCGGCGGTTGTAGAAGCCGCCGCAGGTCAGCACGCGCAGTTCCGGTCGCCCGGCCGGGGCGTAGACCTCCTTGTCCGGGAAGCCGGCCTTGTCGAAGACCTTCATCCGGTCCACGGTGTAGACGGCGGTACGGCCGTCGGCGCGCCCCACCTCGATGAGCTTGCAGGGTTTGATCTGGGCGAGCGCGGCGAAGACGGCCGGCCCGGTCATGGTGTCCCGGTGGCCGACGGCGATCGCGGTGCCGTACTCGCCCGGCGTGGGGCCGCCCTCGTACCAGCCGACCAGCTTGGGCTTGTCCACGGGCGGGGTCTGAAGCTGCCGGTCCTTGTCGAGCCGGAGGGCCGTGATCGGCGCGTCGACGCCCAGGAAGGGGATGCGCAAGGACGTGGGCCGGGAACGGGGCAGCGGGTCCGGCGGGGGCTCGGCAGGGGGCGGACAGGACTCCTCCCCGCTCGCGCCCGCTCCGCCCGCGGCCACCGCGTCCGGGTCACCCGCCCGGCCGGGCCCGGGGTGCCCGCCCCCGCACCGGCTCCCGACCGTCACCAGGACGGTCACCAGCAGGGCCGTCCTGGCGAGGCGGTAGGCGCGGGTCCGGTACCAGGGCCTGCGCCTACGCGGCGCCATCGAGCCGCCGGCGGTTCCGCCGGAAGTACACGGCACCGCCGACCGCCGTCAGGCCCACGGCACCCGCCGCGGCCACCGGCGAGTACGCCGCGGCGGTGTCGATGAGGCCGCCGCCGCCCGCGTGCACACCGCCCCGCGGCGGATCGTCCTCCTTCCCGCCCCAGCCCGGGCCGTCGTGCTCCCTGTGGTCGTGGTCGCCGCGGTGGTCCTCGATCTGCCCGTTCGGACCGTGTTCGTCGTGATGGTCGTGGCAGTTGACGCGGAAGAGTTTCTCCTTGACGGCACCCGCCGCAACCCAGGTGAGCTTGTACTGCCCGTCGGTCAGGCCGATCACATCGGTGTGCCCGGCGCCGCCGGCGAGCGTGATGACGCCGGTGACGGTGGCCGCACTGGGCAGCGGGGGCTGCGCCTGGATGATGTAGGGGATGTTGGGCAGGATGTCGAAGTTGACGGCGTCCAGGTAGAACTTGCAGACCACTGGCTCATCCTTCGTGACACCGTAGGGCACGCCCACGCTGTGCACTCTGATGTCGCCGTTCTCCCCTTGGGCAACCGCGTTCGGTGCCGCCACCCACGACGAACCCACCGCGGCGAGGGCGGCGAGGACGACAGTGGCGCCCGCACGGGGACCGAAGGCACGTGGTGAGGTCTGAGTGGGCATGCACATTCCTCCGAGTCAGACGATTTTCATACAAATCGCTCTTTCGCCTGAACTCTGCGCGATGAACGTCTCGACCCGCGGCACCGACGCACGACGCGCCGTCAGAGATCGCTCGTGCGGCGCAATCCCGAGCGCCTCGCCCGCTCCCCCGCCACCACGAGGGCGAGCGCGCTGCTGCGGGCCATGTCGGGGCCGATCAGGGCGCCCGCGGCGACGGGGCCGATGAGCTGGCCGAGCGAGGCGCCGATGGTGAAGTGCCCGAAGTTGCGGTCCTGTTCGTGCGGCGCGGACCGGCGGGCGACGAGCGACTGGGCGCCGATGACGAAGCAGAGGTGGCCGAGGCCCATCACCCCGCTCCACAGGGCCATCGCCCGCAGGGAGCCGGCCAGTCCGCTCAGCGCACAGCCGCCGGAGATCAGGACCACGCCCGCCGGGAGCAGGGGCGCGCAGCGGCCGTGGTCGGTGCGCCGGCCGAGCGGTACGGCGGCGAAGAGCGGGAGCAGCGCGTAGACGCCTGCGATGACGCCGACGGCGCGTTCGTCGGCGCCCAGCGCGAGGGCCCGGTAGGAGACGGCGGGCCGGGCCATCGACACCGCCCCCTGCGCGAAGCCGAAGGCGAGGACGAGGCGGAGCAGCCAGCCGCGGTTCCCACCGGACGCCATGGGTCGATCCCTCCCTGGAGATGTCAGACGATGCCGAAGAGGATCCCCGCCCCGAGCACCACCAGGGATGTCAGGGCGGCCCACTTGACCACGAACCGGGTGTGGTCGCCGAACTCCACCTTGGCCATGCCGACCAGGACGTAGACCGCGGGGACGAGCGGGCTGGACATGTGCAGGGGCTGGCCGACGATCGAGGCGCGGGCGATCTCGAGGGAGGAGACGCCGTGCGCGTGACCCGCCTCGGCGAGCACCGGCAGGATGCCGAAGTAGAAGCCGTCGTTGGACATGAAGTACGTCAGCGGGATGCTCAGCACACCGGTGACCAGGGCCATGTGCGGGCCCATGCCGTCGGGGACGTGGTGCACCAGCCACTTCGCCATGTGGTCGACCATGCCGGTGCCCTGCAGGACGCCGGTGAAGACGGCGGCGGCGAAGACCATGCCGGAGACGTTCAGGACGTTCTCGGCGTGGGCGGCGATCCGGGCCCTCTGGTCCGGCATGTGCGGGAAGTTGACGGTCAGCGCGAGCGCCGCGCCGAGCAGGAACAGCACCGGGATCGGCAACCACTCCATGACCATGGCGGTGAGCAGGGCGAGGGTGAGCAGCGCGTTGAACCAGTAGAGCTTGGGGCGCAGGGTGGCGCGGTGCGGGTCGAGGCCCTGGAAGCCCTCGCCGTCGTCCGGCTCCTCGGGCAGGCCGTGCCCCGAACCGCCGGTACGTGCAGGGAAGTTGCCGGAGCCCGCACCGACGAGGGCGGTCTCCTTCTCCTCCACCAGCACCTCGTCCAGCGTGAGCACGCCGAGCCGCCTGCGCTCGCGTCGGCCGAGGATGCAGGCGAGGGCGAACACGAACAGCAGGCCGACGGCCAGCGCCGGGATCATCGGTACGAAGACATCGCTCGCGTCGACCTTCAGCGCGGTGGCGGCGCGGGCGGTCGGGCCGCCCCACGGCAGCGTGTTCATCACGCCGTTGGCCATGGCGGCCACGCCGGTCATCACGACCAGGGACATCTTCAGGCGCTTGTACAGCGGGTACATCGCCGAGACGGTGATCATGAAGGTGGTGGAGCCGTCGCCGTCGAGGGAGACGATCGCGGCGAGGACCGCCGTACCGAGGACGATGCGCAGCGGGTCGGCCTTGCAGAACCTGAGGATGCCCCGCACGATCGGGTCGAAGAGGCCGACGTCGATCATCACACCGAAGTAGACGATCGCGAACATGAGCATCGCCGCGGTGGGCGCGAGGCCGGTGACGCCGTCGATGACATAGTCGCCGAGCTCGGCGCCCTTGCCCACGAACACGCAGAACAGCGCGGGTATGAGCACGAGCGCCGCGATCGGCGACATCTTCTTCAGCATGATCAGGACCAGGAAGGTCGCGATCATGGCGAAGCCGAGGATGGTCAGCATGAGTGGATACCTAACGTTCGCCCTTGAACATCCCACCTGGGGGTCGGCGGTGCGATGACGTTAGGTCCCGTCGAATGGCCTCAACAAGATGTTGACGCGTGAGCAATAAGCGCGAAAGTCCAGGTCACAGACTTGCGGTGAGCTGGATGGGGACTCCGTTCAAGACAGCGTTGCCGGAGAGCGGGTCGAGCAGGCTGCCGTCGAGGAGCTGGTTGACATTGACACCGGGGCTCTTCACGGCGTGGCTCATCCGGATTCCGGCGCGGTCGTGGCCCCAGCCGTGCGGCAGGCTCACCACCCCGGGGCGTACGGCGTCGGTGACCTCGGCCGGGGCCACCACCTCTCCCCCGGCGCCCTGCACCCGTACGTCCGCCCCGTCCCGGACGCCGAGCCGGGCCGCGTCCTCGGGGTGGATGTGCAGGGTGCAGCGGTTGGAGCCGCCGGTGAGGGCGGGCACGTTGTGCATCCAGCTGTTGTTGGAGCGAAGGTGGCGGCGGCCGACGAGGACGAGGCCTTCGGGCCGCTCGCGCAGCGCGTGGCGGAGCCTGGGCAGATCGGCGGCGATCGGCTCGGGCAGCAACTCCACCTTGCCGCTCACGGTCTTCAGCGGCTGCGGCAGGCGCGGGCGCAGCGGGCCGAGGTCGATGCCGTGCGGGTGGGCAAGCAGCTCGGCGAGGGTCAGCCCGTCGGGCCGTACGCCGAAGCCGTCGCCGTACGGGCCGAGGCGGAGCATCATGTCCAGCCGCCGTTCGGGGCCGCTCTCGCCGGTGAGCTGCGCGGCGAGTTCCTTGGGATCACGGCCGTACACCGGCGAGTGCTCCTCCTGTACGGCCTTGCCGAGGGCCTGGTCGACGACCATCGCGTCGACGGCGGCCGGGTCGGCACCGTGCATGCCGGTGGCCGCGAGGATCAGCCGGGCGAGGATCTCGCTCTCGGCCATGCGGCCGGGCTCCAGCGGGACGGCGGGGCGGCTGTAGCGGACCTGGTTGCGCACGGCGAGGGTGTTGAAGGCGAAGTCGTGGTGCGGGCTCTGGGAGGGCGGGGGCGGGGGCAGTACGACGTCGGCGTGGCGGGAGGTCTCGTTCAGGTACGGGTCGACGCTGACCATGAAGTCCAGGGAGTCCAGGGCCTTGTCGAGGCGGTCGCCGTCGGGTGCGGAGAGCACCGGGTTGGCGGCGACGACGATCAGCGCGCGGACCGGCTCCCCCTCGTCCGTCGCGGTGTCGATCTCCTCGGCCAGCGCAGAGAGCGGCAACTCGCCCTTGGCCTCGGGCAGTTGGCGTACCCGGGAGTGCCAGCGGCCGAGCGCGAAACCGCGGCCGGGGCCCGCCGGGCGGGGCGCCTTGTCGGTGGCGGCCTGCGGGAAGAGGGCGCCGCCGGGCCGGTCCAGGTTGCCGGTGAGGATGTTGAGGACGTCCACCAGCCAGCTGGCCAGGGTGCCGTGCGGGACGGTGCAGCTGCCGATGCGGGCGTAGACGGCGGCGGTGGGGGCGGCGGCGAGTTCGCGGGCGAGGGCACGGATGGTCTGCGCGTCGACGTCACAGGCCTCGGCCACGGCGTCCGGCGTGAAGTCCCTTATGGCTTCCCGGAGTTCGGTGAGTCCCTGGACGTGGGGGGCGAGGTGGGCGAGGTCGACCAGGTCCTCGGCGAAGAGGGTCTGGGCCATCGCGGCGAGCAGCAGGGCGTCGGTGCCGGGGCGGATCGCCAGGTGCCGGTCGGCGAGCTTCGCGGTGCGGGTGCGGCGCGGGTCCACCACGGTCAGGTGTCCGCCGCGGGCCTTGAGCGCCTTGAGCTTGCCGGGGAAGTCGGGGGCGGTGCACAGACTGCCGTTGGACTCCAGCGGGTTGGCGCCGATGAGCAGCAGGTGGTCGGTGTGGTCCAGATCCGGTACGGGGATGGCGTTCGCGTCGCCGAAGAGCAGCCCGCTGGAGACGTGCTTGGGCATCTGGTCGACCGTGGAGGCGGTGAACAGGCTGCGAGTGCGCAGGCCGGCGAGGAGAACCGGCGGATAGAGGGCGCCGGCCACGGTGTGCACGTTGGGGTTGCCGAGGACCACGCCGACGGAGTCCGGCCCGTGCCCCTCCACGACCGGGCGCAGTCCGGCCGCGACCGCGTCGAAGGCCTCCCCCCAGGTGGCCTCGCGCAACTCGCCGTCGCGGCGGACGAGCGGGGTGCGCAGCCGGTCGGGGTCGGAGTCGACGGCCCCGAAAGAGGCGCCCTTGGGGCAGATGAACCCCTTGCTGAAGACGTCCCCGCGGTCACCGCGGGCGCCGGTGACACGGGTGCCCTCGATGGTGAGGGTCAGCCCGCAGGTGGCCTCGCACAGGGGGCAGATTCGCAGGGCGGTGCGGGACACGGGTCCTCCCGGTGGGTCGGCGACGGTGCCGGACGAGCGCGGACGGCCACGCCAGGCTCGACGAGAGCATACCGACCGGTATGCACGGAGGGGAGCCCCGCCGGGTGTCCGTTCCGCATCGACTGGGCGAGCCGTTCGGCCGCGGGCGGCGGGTGGGGGCCGGGGGGTGCGTCTCGGGCGGGGCAGAGGGTACGGCCGGGCGGACGGCGCGTCTCGGGCGGCGCACGGCTCGCCTCGGGCGTGGGCAGAGGGCGCGGCGCGGGCGTAGGCGGATGCGCGTGACGGCGCGGGGGCAAGGCGGGAGGGGGTATCGCATGCGTCGGCGAGGGACGCACGGGGTTGGGCGCCGGGCGCAGTCTCGGGTGCAGGCGGAGAGCACAGCGCGAAGGTGTCACGGGGCCACGCACCCCCGGGGCCTCGACGGAGGGCGCGCCGCAGATGCGCCACGCAGGCACGCGCCCTGAAGGGGCGTCGGGCCGGCACGCACTCGCGACCAGGCCGGTCCGGCACGGACCGCACCAAGCGGTCGGGCGAGCGCACGCCCTGGGTACGTCACGCGGACACACCCCCAGTACGCGCCGACCGAGCACGCGCTCCGGCAGCCACGCACCACCCCAAGCGGCCGGGTCAGCGCACTCGCGGGAAGCACGTGGGCCCCGGTGGGTCAGTCGAGGACGCGGGCCAGGTATGCGCGCAGCAGTTCCCGGGTTTCGGTGATGATCGCCTCGTCGCCGGCCGGGTCGGTTCGGAAGGCCAGGTGGACGAGGGTGTCCGCGCTCTCCACGGCGACCAGGAAGACCCGGCGCAGGTCGTCGTCGGGGGTGCGGCCGAGGTAGCCGGAGAGGAGGTCGGTGAGGCGGTCGGCGACACGGGTGTTGGGCTCGGTGTGCCGGGCGCCGACGGGTATCTGGTTGCCGAAGTCGACCAGGGAGAAGCCGGGCGCGGTGCGCTTCATGGCCAGGTACTCGTCCAGGACGGCGTCCATCGCGGCCCGCCAGTCTCCCGTGCGCGCCTTCTGCAGCCGCTCGGTGACCCGCTCGGTGTACCGCTCCAGGTTGCGCTGGGCCAGGGCGTCGGCCATCTGCCGCTTGTTGCCGAAGAACCGGTAGACGGAGCCGATGGGCACACCGGCGCGCAGGGCGACCGCGCGGGTGCTCAGGGCGTCGTAGCCGACCTCGTCGAGGAGTTCGGCGCAGGCGTCGAGGATCCTGGTCAGCCGTTCGGCACTGCGCCGCTGGACGGGCGCACGGCGGAGCGATGTCGCGTGGGGCACGGACTTCATGATGCCTCTCCGCCGGGACCGGGTGAACCTCGCCCTCCTGTACGGAGAAGAGTGCCCGGTGCACTCACTTCCCGGTGGCCGGGCTCGCCGTGCCGGCCGGCGTCGCACCCGGCGTCGTCTCCGCGTCGGACACCGTTATGTCGGCGGTGCTCTGCACCGGCTTGCCGTGCACGGCCCACACGGTGCCGTCGTCGGCGTACAGACGGGCGGTGACGTGGTGGGTGCCGTGCGGGACGAGACCGTCGGGCAGGTGGTACTCGTGGGAGCGCAGCCGGGTGATCCGGCGGCCGTCGACGAAGAGGTACGCGAGCCCGCGCCCGGTGACCGCCGTGGACCCGGTCCCGGGTGCGGAGCAGCGGAAGTGGTGGAACGTCAGCCGGACGTGCCAGCCGCCGCCGGAGTCCGGGGTCACCTCGACACCGACCTCCGGCGCGTTCTTCCTGCCGACCTCGCGCAGATGCCGGCCGGTGGAGTCGGTGTCGTCCAGGACCTTGCCGACCGGCGAGGAGGCGACCGTGCCGCCGTGGGCGTGCCCGGTCGAGCAGGCCGCCGCGCCGAGCGGCAGCAGGACGCCCGCCGCGAGCACGGCGAGCGTTCTGCGGGTCCACGACGTCCTCGGCATGCCCCGGAGACTAGAACAACCCTCCAGTCCGCCGAATCCGCCTGAAGTCTGGTTCTGCCCATCCTGAGGGGTCCCCCTGGCGAAGTACGAGCGACCCGCTCTCCGGCGGAGTACCGCTGCCCTCTTGCGCCCACCCTCAGCGATTCCTACGGTGATACATAGGAATAGGGGAGCGCGATCAACAGCGCGATCAGGAGCGCAAGGGAGCGATCATGAGCGGGGACGCGCGGAAGACTGCCGCGGGACTGTCGTATCTGTCCGGGTTCGGCAACGAACACGCCTCCGAGGCGGTGCCGGGCGCGCTGCCCGAGGGCCGCAACTCGCCGCAGCGGGCGCCGCTCGGGCTGTACGCGGAGCAGCTGAGCGGTACGGCGTTCACCGAGCCGCGGGCGCACAACCGCCGCTCCTGGCTCTACCGCATCCGGCCCTCGGCCGCGCACCCGGCGTTCACCCGCACCGGCAACGGCGCGCTCCGCACGGCCCCCTTCACCGAGACCGTGCCCGACCCCAACCGGCTGCGCTGGAACCCGCTGCCCGAGCCGCCGGCCGGCACCGACTTCCTCGCCGGCCTGTGGACGCTCGGTGGCAACGGCGACGCCGGCCAGCGCACCGGCATGGCCGTGCACCTGTACCACGCGAACGCCTCGATGGAGCGCGTCTTCTCCGACGCCGACGGCGAGCTGCTGATCGTTCCGGAGCGCGGCGGGCTGCTGCTGCACACGGAGTTCGGCCGGCTCGCTGTGGAGCCGGCACATGTGGCGCTGATTCCTCGTGGGGTGCGCTTCCGTGTGGAGCTGCTGGATGACTCAGCGCGGGGTTATGTGTGCGAGAACTATGGGGCGCCCTTCCAGCTGCCCGACCTCGGTCCGATCGGCGCCAACGGCCTCGCCAACGCCCGGGACTTCCGGGCGCCGGTCGCCGCGTACGAGGAAGTGGAGGGGCCGGTGGAGGTGGTGAACAAGTTCTGCGGCAACCTCTGGACCGCCACCTACGACCACTCCCCGCTCGATGTGGTCGCCTGGCACGGCAACCATGTGCCGTACATCTATGACCTGCGCCGTTTCAATGTGATCGGCACCATCTCCTACGACCACCCGGACCCGTCCATCTTCACGGTCCTGACCTCCCCCTCGGACACCCCGGGCCTGGCCGGCGTCGACTTCGTCGTCTTCGCCCCGCGCTGGCTGGTGGGCGAGGACACCTTCCGGCCGCCGTACTTCCACCGGAACGTGATGAGCGAGTACATGGGCCTGATCGAGGGCGCGTACGACGCCAAGGCGGAGGGCTTCGTGCCGGGCGGCGGCTCGCTGCACAACATGATGTCGGCGCACGGCCCGGACCGGGAGACCTTCGACCGGGCCAGCGCGGCCGAGCTGAAGCCGCATAAGATCGACGACGGTCTGGCCTTCATGTTCGAGACCCGCTGGCCGGTGGCCCTCACCCCGCACGCGGCCGGCGCCGACCACCTCCAGCGGCGCTACGACGACGTGTGGCAGGGGCTCCAGCGCCATTTCCGCGCATGACGCCTGTGTTGCGCCTGACGTTCACCGACAGGTACGGATAGCCGTGTGACCTCCTTCGCTCCGGATTCGATCGTCCTGAACCGCAAGCTGCCGCTGTGGTACCAGGTGTCGCAGTCGCTGCGCGCCTCGATACTCGGCCGCTCCCCCGAGGACCCGCTGCGGCTGCCCACGGAGGAGCAGCTGGCGGAGCACTACGGCGTGAGCGTGCTGACCATGCGGCAGGCGCTGAAGGAACTGGAGGACGAGGGGCTGATCAGCCGCCACCGGCGGCGCGGCACGTTCATCGAGCCCGGCGTCCGGCGGGGCTCGCCCGTCCGGCTGCTGGGCTCGGTGGACGCGATCGTGGCCCAGCAGTCCGGGATGACGACGGAGCTGCTGGACCACGGCATGACACCGGTGCCGGCCGGAGTGACCGAGTACTTCCCGGGCCTCGCGGAGGTGATGACGTACCACCGCCTGCGCAGCGACGAGAAGACCGGCGAGCCGACCAACCACGCGGTCAACCACATCCGCCCCGAACTCGCCGCGCGCATCGACCTGGACGACCTCGTCCGCTGGCCCATGACCAAGGTGCTGCGCGACGTCGTCAAGGCGGACATCAGCCGTATCACGGACACCGTGGAGGCCAGGCTCGCCGACCCGGAGACCGCCCGGCTGCTCCACGTCCCGCTGCTCAGCCCGATCCTGCACTACACGGGGGTGACGTATGACAGCGCGGGGCGGGTGCTGGACGTGGCGGTGATCCAGTACCGGGGGGACCGGTTCTCCTTCACGGTCACCCTGGAGGCGACCTGATACCGGGTCGCGGACAGGCCGTACCATGCCCTGCGTGACGTACGACGACGCTCCGCTGCTGGCGGACCTCATGCCGTGGTCCGTCGCACCGCTGCGGCCGGGCCGTGCCTGGCCGGCGGCACCCGACCCCGGCGTCCTGAAGGCCCGCTGGGAGGCCCTGCTGACGGCCGAAGGGGCGGACCGGGAGGCCCTGTTCGAGCCGACCCGCGCCCGCACCCTGAGCTCCGCGGTAAACCAACTCCCCGGCCAGTCCACCGGTACCGAGCGCCTGGCCCGCGCCGAGGGCCCCTGCGCCGAGCCGGTCCGCGTCCTGGCGGCGCCCTTCGACGAGCAGTGGCTGATCCCGGACCACCGGCTGATCGACACCGCGCGCCCGGAGCTGTGGCGGGTGGCGGATGCGCACCAGGTCTTCACGGTGGAGACGGGAGACGGGGACGACCCGCTCCTGGCGACCTCGCTGCTGCCCACCCTCCGCACCGGCCGCGTCCGCCCCCTGTACCGCCGCCCCGGCGGCAGCGAACCGAACCTCGCGCCGGGTCTGACGGCCCACCTCGCCGACCGCCTGGGCGCGTCCCCCACCGCGGTCGACGTCCTCTCCTGGATCCTCGCGGCCACCGGCCCCGACCTGACCGTCCCGCTCACGGACGACCCCGGTCTCTGGTCGGCCGGCGTCGGACTGGGCCGCCGCATGCTGTGGTTGATGCGCCGCGACGGCGAACGGCCCAAGCTGCCGGGCGGCCGCCGCCCCTACGTCCGCGCGCCCCTGCCGGCCCGGCCCGTCACGCTTCACTACGACCCGGAGGAGGAGACGCTCCACGTCGACGAGGGCCGCGTCTCCCCCGTGCCACCTCAGGCCTGGGACTACGAGGTGGCCGGGGTCCGGGTCCTGGAGTCCTGGTTCACCCTCCGCACGACCCCGGCCGAGCCGGGCACCCTGGCGGCGATCCGCCCGGCCGCCTGGCCGCAGGCCTGGACCTCGGAACTGCTGGAAACGATCACGGTGCTGGCCCTGCTGGCGGAACTGCGGCCGCAGCGGGCCGAGTTGAAGGTGACCTCCCCGATCACGGCGGCCGACCTGCGCGCGGCCGGCGTCCTCCCGGCACCGGAGGCCTCCCGCCGCCCCGCCTCCGTCCTGGACCATCACGAGGAGGGCCCGGAGGGGCAGTTCGCGCTGATCTAGGCGTATTGACCCGCAGGGTTGTTCACGCGGGTGATGGGTGGCTGCCCTCCGAGTGCGGTGTGGCATCGGTGATGGTTGTGCTCGATGAGCGTGAACCGACGCTCGGCGCACTGCCGGTTCAACGGTTGCCGCGGCGCGGGTCGAAACCGTCGAGCACCCGCACCAACGCCCGCTCCAGCACCGCCTCCAGGTCGATCGGCCCCGCGTCCTCGGCGAACGCCGCCGCCATCCTCGGATACGCGCCGGAGGCGACCTGCCCCCCGAGATATGCGATCCGGGCCGCGTTCTCCTCGTCCTCCGACCACGGCAGCGCCCGCACCCGCTCCGCCGTGTCGATCTCGTTGCGCACGTACGTCGTCACGACGCCGTTCAGCATCGCGATCAGCTCCAGCTTCGTGCCGTAGGAGGCCTCCAGCGGGTCCAGGCAGGCCA
This sequence comes from Streptomyces sp. NPDC001393, assembly GCF_053597455.1. Lineage (NCBI taxonomy): Bacteria > Bacillati > Actinomycetota > Actinomycetes > Kitasatosporales > Streptomycetaceae > Streptomyces > Streptomyces sp. NPDC001393. Next base: position 93,413 of record NZ_JBSFIH010000003.1, on the reverse strand, counting down.
GGCAGTGCTCCAGATACCGCAGGGCGTGAGGGCTGAAGCCGTACGCCGGTGACATCAGCCGCGGCATCCACGGATGCCGGCGCAGCAGCTCACGCGTCTGGCGGGCGACGCGGAGCAGGTCGGCCCGCCAGTCCCCGCTCGGCTCCCACGGCACGTGTTCCCCGCTGACCGCGTCCACCATCAGCTCGTACAGGTCCTCCTTGCGGGGGACGTAGTTGTACAGCGACATCGTGCCGCAGCCCAGCTCGCCAGCGACATGCCGCATCGACACCGCGTCGAGCCCCCGCTCGTCGGCGATCCGTACGGCGGCCGCCGCGATGTCCTCGCGGGTGTACGCCGGCCGCGGACCCCGGCCGGCCCGCTCGGGCCGCGTCCAGATCACTTCGGGGACGGCACCTCGGACTGCCATCGGTCATCACCTCGACCACCATCCTAGTTACGTACGGCGTACGTAGTGCGATATGGTCGCGCCATGACTACTACTACGTACGCTGTACTTAGTGAGGGCCTGGAGAAGCGCTTCGGTGCCGTGCATGCCCTGCGGGGCCTCGATCTGGCCGTCGCCCAGGGGGCCGTCTGCGGGCTGCTCGGACCGAACGGAGCCGGCAAGACGACGGCCGTACGGCTGCTGACCACGCTGCTGCGGCCGGACGCCGGATCGGCGCGGGTCGCCGGGCACGATCTCGTCCGGGAGGCGGAGGCCGTACGCCGCCGCATCGCCGTGACCGGCCAGTTCGCCTCGGTCGACGGCGACCTCACCGGCCGGGAGAACCTCCGGCTGTTCGCCCGGCTGCACCGGGTGCGCGGGCCGGCCGCACGGGCGGACGAGCTGCTGGAGCGCTTCGGGCTGACCGAGGCCGCCGGCCGCAGGGCCTCGGCCTACTCCGGTGGCATGCGGCGCCGGCTGGACCTCGCGGCGAGCCTGATCGGCCGCCCCGACGTGCTGTTCCTCGACGAGCCGACCACCGGACTCGACCCTGCCGGCCGTGCCCGCGTCTGGCAGGCGGTGCGCGATCTGCGGGCGGACGGCACGACCGTGCTGCTGACCACCCAGTACCTTCAGGAGGCGGACCAACTCGCGGACGACATCGCGGTGGTGGACCGGGGCCGGGTGGCGCACACCGGTTCGCCCGCCGAGCTGAAGGCGCTCATCGGGTCGTACGCGGAGGCCGTGGTCGCGGACGACAGCGCGCTGACGCAGGCGGCGGCCGTGCTCGATCAACTGGCCGGCAGCGCGCCCGTGTTCGACGCCGCGCGCAGGGCCGTCGGTGCCGTCACCACCGATCCGACCCTGACCCTCCCGCGCCTGGTGCGCGCACTCGACGCGGCGGGCGTGCCGCTGCTGGACGTGAGTCTGCGCCCGCCCACCCTCGACGACGTCTTCCTGCGGCTCACCGGAGAGTCCGCCGACAGCAAGGAGCTCGCGGCATGAGCACGTTGGCGTACGACGGCCTGGCGATGACCGGCCGACAGCTGCGCCGGGTCCGCAACAGTCCGGGCCTGGCGGTCCTGACCCAGATGATGCCCGTCAACATGCTGCTGTTCTTCGGTTATGTGTTCGGCAGCGCACTCGCGATGCCCGGTCGCGAGTACCGGTCCTTCCTGGTGCCGGGGCTGCTGGTCGCGACCGCGGCGGGCGGGCTGATGACCGGCATGTTCCAGGCCGCTGCGGACACCCACCGGGGTGTGATGGACCGGTTCCGCACGATGCCGGTGAGCCGGGCCGCCGTCCCCCTCGGGCAGGCGGCCGCCGATCTCGTCGTCACGGCCATCGGGACCGTGCCGCTGCTGCTGGCCGGGCTCGCGGTGGGCTGGCGGATCGAGGGCTCCGCGCTCGACGCGGCCGGTGCGGTGGGACTGCTGCTGCTCTTCCGGTTCGCCTGCACCTGTGCCGGGATCTTCCTCGGGCTGCTCACCCGCAGCGAGGACGCGGCCGGGCAGCTCGGGGCCTCCTCCTTCGTGCTGCCACTGCTGTCCAACGCCTACATCCCGACCGGCAACCTGCCGGGGTGGCTGCGCGCCCTCGCCGAGTGGAACCCGATCAGCGCGGTGACGAGCGCCCTGCGGTACCTGTTCGGCAACGCGCCGGTCGCGCGCGACTCCGCCTGGCCGGTGGCCCACCCGGTCGCCGGGGCGCTCGCCTGGAGCCTGGTCCTGACCGCGGTGTTCCTGCCGCTGGCCGTGCGCCGGTACGCCCACGGGGGCCGATGACGGGTTACTGACAAACCCGCCGGTCACGGGCCATGATCCGGTCATGGAACAGCGCTCGGATCAGCAGCCCCTGCCCCTCGCGGGCATCACCGTCGTCGCCGTCGAACAGGCCGTGTCCGCGCCCTTCGCGACCCGGCAGCTCGCCGACCTGGGCGCCCGGGTCATCAAGGTGGAGCGGGTCGACGGCGGCGACTTCGCGCGCGGCTACGACACGGCGGCCCGCGGTCTCGCCTCGCACTTCGTGTGGTGCAACCGCGGCAAGGAGTCCCTCGCGCTGGACCTGAAGGACCCGCGCGGCCTGGAAGCCGTACGGCGGCTGGTCGCGGACGCGGACGTGTTCGTGCAGAACCTCGCCCAGGGGGCGGCGGCCCGCCTCGGCCTCGACGCGGCCACGCTGTGCGCGGCGCACCCACGGCTGATCGCCGTGGACATCTCCGGCTACGGCTCCTCGGGGCCGTACGCGGACAAGCGGGCGTACGACATGCTCGTGCAGTGCGAGGCGGGGCTCGTGTCGGTGACCGGGACGCCGGAGCAGCCGGTGAAGGCGGGCGTCCCGGCGGCGGACATCGCGGCGGCCATGTACGCGTTCTCGGGCGTCCTGGCGGCCCTCGTCCGGCGCGGGACGACCGGGCGGGGCGGGCCGGTGGAGGTGTCGATGCTGGAGGCGCTCGCCGAGTGGCTGGGGCATCCGCTGCACCATGCGATGCACGGGGGTGAGCCCCCGGCGCGGACCGGCCTCGCGCACGCCGTCATCGCGCCGTACGACGCCTATCCCACGGCGGACGGCGGACGGGTGCTGCTGTCCGTGCAGAACGACCGGGAGTGGCGGCGGCTGGCCGAACAGGTCATGGGCCGCCCGGAACTGGCAACGGATCCGGCGTATGCGACGAACGCGTCACGGGTCGCGAACCGGGAGAAGACGGACGAGCTGGTGGCGCGGGCGCTCGGCGTACTGGACGCCGAGGAGGCCCTGGCCCGGCTGGAGAAGGCCGACATCGCCTGTGCGCGGCTGCGTGACCTGCACGAACTGGCCGCACATCCGCAACTGGCGGCCCGGGAGCGGTGGCGTGAGGTGGGGTCGCCGGTCGGGCCGCTGAAGGCGCTGCTGCCTCCCATCACTCTGCCGGGCGGGGACGAGGCGCGGATGGGTGATGTGCCCGCGCTCGGGCAGCACACCGGGGCGCTGCTGCGTGCCGTGGGGATGACGGACGACGAGATCGCAGCGATGCGCCGGGACGGTGTGGCGGCCTGAGCGCCGACGGCCCGGAGGGGCTCCGGGGGCCGCCCGGCCGGGTCGGCGGCGGCTCGATGGTGGCTCGACGGTCGCTCAGCGGCTGTTCGACGGCGGCTCAGCGACCCCTCAGTGGCCGCGCGGCCAGGCCGCTCAACGGCTGCTCAGTGGCCGCCGAACAGCGAGCGACGCAGCCGGCGCAGTGGTGCGAAGAGGGAGACGCGGCTGACCCGCCTGCCCCGGTCGCTGCGCTGGTGTGCGGTGTCACGCGCCGTCAGCTCGCGCATCAGCGACGTCGCCTCGACCGTCTCCCGCTGCGGTATGGCGGGACCCGCCAGCACCGACAGATGGCGGTCGAGGCGCGAACTGGTCGCGCTGCTCCCGCAGGTGATCGCAGGGACCCTGGCCCTGCTGCGCACTGTTATCTGCTCCATGTCACTCCCCACCCGTACGAGTCCACCCGGCCCGGGCAGAGTAACCCTATCGCCCCAGGGGGGCACGCGTGTATCGCGTCCACAGGATTCACCTTCCCTGCAAGGCGGTTGACGATTCTTCTCTGACTACTCTCCGAATCCGACCGGTTTCAGGGTGAGTTGGACAATGGGCTGGCCGGTGGGCTGCGCTGAGCCGCCGTCGGGCTCGACGGTTACGGCGAGTGACGTCGAGGAGGTGTCGAGACCCCTGGCGACCAAGGGCGTGTCGCCCGCGAAGAGCCCGAGGGAGCGCGGCTCGGCGCGGGGGCGCATGAGCCAGAGCTGACGGACGCGGCCGGCGGGCGGGGTGCCGTATCCGCTCAGGGTGACGACGGCCTCCCGCTCCGAGGCGGAAGCGATCACTCCGATCGCGCGGCCCTGTGCGTCCTTGCTGGTGGTGGCGCGTGCGTCGGGAGCGGCCAGAACGTGGGCGATCTCACGTCCCCGGGCCTGCTCCGCGGTGAGCCGGTGCTGGGTGCGCTGCGCCTGCACCGCGAAGAGCGAGGCGACGACGAGCGCCGCCGCCGCGGTGGCCGTGGCGAACGGCACGAACAGGGGTCGCGTACTGGGCGTACGGGTGCGTCCCGGCGGGGGCTGGGTGCCCCAGACGTGCGGCGGCAGCTGGGGTGCGCGCTCCCGGGCCGGGGCCTGGGCCTGCTCCTGCGGGATGGTGCGCACGGCGGCCAGCACCCGCGCGCGCAGGGCGGGCGGCGCGTGGGCCGCCGTGGACCAGGCGAGGCGCACCGCGTCCTCGGCCAGCTCCCGCACCTCGGCGGCGCAGCGGTCGCAGCCCTGCAGATGTTTCTGGAACCGGCGCCGCTCGCCCGGTTCGAGGGCGTCGAGGGCGTAGGGCGCGGCGAGGGAGTGCAGGTCCTCGCGGCGCAGCAGCTTGCCGAGGATGCTCATGCGGCACCTCCCAGGCACTCGCGGAGCCGGGTGAGCCCGTCGCGCATCCGCGTCTTGACCGTGCCGAGCGGCAGTGAGAGCCGCTCGGCCACCTCACGGTAGGTGTAGCCGTCGTAGTAGGCGAGGGTCACGGACTGGCGCTGCAGGTCCGTGAGCCGGCGCAGGCAGCGGCGTACCCACTCGCGCTCCATGCCGGCCTCGACCTCCTCGGCGACCTGGTCGAAGGCGGGCTCCCCGGCCCGTACGGCCTCCCGCTGCTCACGTTCGCCGGCCGCGCGGGCGCTGCGCACCCGGTCGACGGCGCGGCGGTGGGCGAGGGTGAGGATCCAGGACAGCGCGCTGCCCCGGCCGGGGTCGTACCGGGTGGCCGAGCGCCAGGTCTCCAGCAGCACCTCCTGGGCCACCTCCTCGGACTGTGCGGGATCGCGCACCACGCGTCGTACCAGCCCGTAGACCGGACCGGACACCAGTGCGTACAGATCCTCGAACGCCCGCTGGTCGCCGTCCGCGACGAGCACCAGCAGCTCGTCGGCCCGCACGCGGGCCGCCTCTCCGTGGCCGCAGCCGGCTCTTCCGCGCACTCCACGCATCCGCACCACCGCACACCTCCCGCGGGAGATACGGATCAGCGGGCCGAAAACGCGGGTCGGGGCCTGCCCAAAGTTTTCCGGTGGATTTTCTCCGTCCGACCAATCCGCTCGGCGGGCCCGCTCCGAAGACCCGTGCGTCAACGGCAAGTCGGCACTGAGGACGGACGCATGACACCTCTCTTCTCCAGAGGCCCCTTCTCCAGGAGCGGCACGGTACGCAGGGGCCTGGTCCCGCTCCTGTGCAGTGCGCTGGCGGCCGGGGGGCTCGCGGCCGCCGGCGTCGCCACGCTGGCACCCGGGCCGGCCTCCGCCTCCTCCCACCGGGAGGCCCCGCTGATCTCGGGGACCCCGCAGTACGACAACACCGACCTGTACGCGTTCGTCAGCCCGGACAAGCCCGACACGACGACGATCGTGGCGAACTGGATCCCGTTCGAGGAGCCCGCAGGCGGACCGAACTTCTACACGTTCGCCGACGACGCCCAGTACGACATCCACGTCGACAGCAACGGTGACGCGCAGGACGACATGGTGTTCCGCTACACGTTCAAGACGCACACCAGGAACGGCAACACGTTCCTGTACAACACGGGTGCCGTGAAGAGCCTCGACGACCCCAACCTCAACGTCACGCAGACGTACAACCTCGATCTGATCCGGCTGAAGCACGGCCGCGAGGTGTACCGGACCAGGATCGCGGACAAGGTGCCGGTCGCACCCTCGGACGTCGGCAAGGCGTCCATGCCGGACTACGGCAAGCTGCGCGCCCAGGCCATATACAAGACGGCGGGCGGCGCCGCGACCTTCGCCGGGCAGGCGGACGACCCGTTCTTCGCCGACCTGCGCGTCTTCGACCTGCTGTACGGCGGCAACCTCAGCGAGGTCGGCCGGGACACCCTGCAGGGCTACAACGTCAACACCATCGCCCTGCAGGTGCCGAACGACCTGATCCGCGAGTCGGCCGGGCAGCCGGTCGTCGGCATCTGGTCCACCACCCAGCGCCGCAACGCGCAGGGCTATTACACCCAGGTCTCCCGCCTGGGCAACCCGCTGGTCAACGAGGTCGTCAACCCGCAGAAGGACAAGGACAGGTTCAACGCCTCGCAGCCCGCTTACGACGCCCAGTTCCTGAAGAACGTCACCAATCCCGAGCTGCCCAAGCTCATCGAGTCGATCTACAAGATCAAGGCGCCGTCCGAACCGCGCAACGACCTGGTCGACGTCTTCCTGAAGGGCGTCAAGGGCCTCAACCAGCCCCCGAACGTGCGTCCTTCGGAGGAGCTGCGCCTGAACACCTCCATCAAGCCGGCCATGCACCCCAAGCGTCTCGGCGTTCTCGACGGCGACAACGCGGGCTTCCCGAACGGGCGCCGGCTCACCGACGACGTGGTCGACGAGGCGTTGCAGGTCATGGAGGGCGAACTGGTCGGCTCGAAGAACGACTTGGGCGACGGCGTGGACAAGAACGACAAGGGCTTCGAGAAGTCCTTCCCGTACGTCGCCGAGCCCAACTCCGGTTCGCGCGGCCCGCTCGCCAAGGGCACGACGGCGGGCACGGACGTCCGCAGCCAGCTGGGCGACGCCCTGCAACCGGCCGGGTCCTCCGGCGGCTCCGGTTCCGGCAACACGGTGCTGATCGCCGCGTCGGCAGCCTCGGGCGCGGCCGGGATCCTGCTCCTCGGCACCGCGATCGGCTGGTGGCGCCGACGCATCCGCCGCCCGTACTGACCCCCGCCCCCACCCAGACCGGCGCGGCCCGTACCTTCCCCCTCCCCCACGGCGGGCCGCGCCTTCCACACGACCGACGGACGCAGGAGAGGGCATGGGCCCGCGCAGACAGAACGACGACGACATGGACGGGCAGACGGACAGCGGCGGAGGACCGACGGACAGCGGCGGCGAGCCGACAGACACCGGCGGCGAGCCGACAGACACCGGCGGCGAGCCGACAGACAACGGCGGCGGGCCGACAGACAACGGCGGCGGGCCGACAGACAACCGCAGGCCAACGGACATCGGCGGGCCAACCGACAACAGCGGCGGGCCAACCGACAACAGCGGCGAGCCGACGGACAGCGGCGACGAGCCAACGGTGGGCATGGGGCCGACTGCGGCGGAAGCGCCCTCGGCCGTCGGATCCGACCAGCGCGTGGCCGCCGTTCGGCGGTTCGCCGCTGCCGGGCGGCGTTGGCGGGCTGCGCAACTCGCGGGCTGTGCCGCGCTGTTGGCGGTCGCGCTGACCGGTGGGGCCATCGCCGTCGGGGCCGACCGGGCGCCCGTCACCGTGCCGGCCGCCTCCACCTCCGTGGACCCCGGCGCGCTCGGCGGCGGTGACCTGGACGCGGGCATCGCCGCGCTCCAGGCGCATCTGCGCACCCAGCCCAAGGACTCCGGCAGCTGGGCCACGCTGGGCCTGGCCTACGTCGAGCAGGCGCGGACCAAGGGCGATCCCGCCCGGTACCCGCAGGCGGACAAGGCACTGCGGCGGTCCCTCGCGCTGGCCCCTGAAAACGACCAGGCGCTGGCCGGCCGCGCCGCCCTCGCCGCCGCCCGGCACGACTTCAAGGACGCCCTGACCTACGCGGACCAGGCACTGCGGCAGAACCCCTACAGCGAGCGCGCGCTGTCCTCCCGTATCGACGGTCTGGTCGAACTCGGCCGGTATGCCGAGGCCTCGAAGGCCGCCGAGACCGCCGACGCACGCAAGCCGGGGGTACCGGTGTTCACGCGGTACGCGTATGTCCATGAGCTGCAGGGTGACGTGACGACCGCGCGCCGGGTACTGGAGCAGGCACTGGCAGGTGCCACTTCGCGGGGCGACATCGCGTACGTGGCCGCCCAGCTCGGCCAACTCGCCTGGAACCAGGGCGACTACAGGACGGCCCTCGCCGACTACGCCCGTGCTCTCGCCGCCGACGACACCTATCTGCCGGCGCTGGAGGGCCGGGCCCGGGCGCAGGCGGCGAGTGGGGACCGCGCGGCGGCGATCAGGGGGATGGAGACGGTGGTGTCGAGGTACCCGCTGCCGGGCCCGCTGGTCGAACTGGGCGAGCTGTACGAGGCGCGGGGCGCGGCCGGCGACCGGGCGAGGGCTGGGCGGCAGTACGCCCTGGTGAACGCGTGGATCGCGCTGGCCCGGGCCAACGGGGTCAACGCCGACCTCGACACCGCCCTGGCCGCCGCCGACCACGGCGACAAGGCGGCCGCCCTGCGCGCGGCCCGCGCCGAATGGGCCCGCCGGCACACCGTGCACACCGCGGACGCGCTCGCCTGGGCGCTGCACGTGAACGGCCGGGACACCGAGGCCCTGTCGTACGCCCGCCGGGCCACCGCCACCGGTTACCGCAATGCCGCCTTCCTGTACCACCGCGGCATGATCGAGCTGGCCACGGGCCGCCGCACGGCCGGCCGCGCCTCCCTCACCTCGGCCCTGCGTCTGAACCCCGGCTTCTCCCCGCTCGGCGCGGCCGAGGCCCGCAAGGCCCTGGAGGCGACGAAGTGAAGCCACGCCTCGCGTTCCTGCTGCTCGCCACCGGCGCCCTGGCCCTCCTGCCCGGCGGCACGGCGAGCGCCCATCCGCTGGGGAACTTCACCGTCAACCGCTACGACGGCCTGGTCGCCGCTCCCGGACAGCTGCGCGTCGACCACGTGGAGGACCTCGCCGAGATCCCGGCGACCCAGGCCGGGCCCGACCTCGAGCGGCTGGGCATGGCCGAGTGGGCCCGGCAGCGGTGTGCGCTGGCCGCCGAGGGCAGCAGGCTCACGGTGGACGGCCGTACGGCCACGCTGACCGCCGTCGGCTCCACGGCGCGGCTGCGTCCCGGTCAGGCCGGGCTGCACACCCTCCGGGTGGAGTGCCGGCTGACCGCGCCGCTCCCGCGCGGCGCCACCGTGACGCTCGGCTTCCACAGCGCGGGGGCCACCGGCGGGCCCGGGTGGCGGGAGATCACCGCGCGCGGCGACCGTATGACACTCACCGCGACGGACGTGCCGCAGACGTCGGTCTCGCACGAACTGACCGTGTATCCGAAGGACTTGCTGTCCTCCCCGGCCGACACCACCGCTGCCTCCGTGCGTCTGCGGCCCGGCGGTCCGGCCCTCGCCGAGGAGCGGCAGGCGGAACCGGGGGCCGCGATCCTGCCGCGGGGCGCCGACCGCTGGACCCGCGCGCTGGACGACCTCGTGGCCCGTCACGACCTCACCGTCGGCTTCGCCGCGCTCGCGCTGCTCGTCTCGATCGTCCTGGGCGCGCTGCACGCGCTCGCGCCGGGCCACGGCAAGACCCTGATGGCCGCCGCGGCGGCGGCACGCGGGGGCCGGGCGAGGCTGCGGGACGTGCTGCCGCTGGCCGCCTCGGTCACCGTGACCCACACCCTCGGCGTGATCGCCCTGGGGCTGCTCGTCACGGCCGGTTCCGCCGCCACGCCCTCGGTGATCGCCTGGCTGGGCATCGCGGGCGGTGCGCTGGTCCTGGCGGCGGGCGCCAACCTCGTACGGAGGGTGTGGCCGGCCCGCCACCATCACCCCCCGAACGATATGGAGCACACCCATGGGGAGCACACACATGGGGAGCACACCCATGAGGGACACGCCCACAGCCACAGCCACACCAGTGGCACCCACACTCATGGCGGCCACACCCACACCCACGGAGGCCACACCCACACCCATCCCACCGCCCCCACCCTCCGCGGCACCATCCTGCTCGGCTTCGCCGGGGGGCTCGTGCCCAGTCCCTCCGCCGTGGTGGTGCTCGTCGGTGCCGCGGCGCTCGGGAAGGCCTGGTTCGGGCTGCTGCTCGTCGTGGCCTACGGCGCCGGGCTCGCGCTGACGCTCAGCGCGGCCGGGTTCGCCGTGGTACGGCTGGGTTCGGGGCTGAGCCGGGTGCTGGAGCGGCGGCCGCGCTGGACCGCCCACCCGGTGGCCGCGCTGGTGCGCCGCTGCGTGCCGCTCGCCTCCGCGCTGGTCGTCATGGCCCTGGGGGCCGGATTGGTGCTCAAAGGGGCCGCATCGGCGCTTGGCTGAGCTAACTTGGGGTGACATCTCGCTACGGGGAGACATCACGCGACTGCCTTGGGGGCGCCCGTGTCCGAAGAGCCGGGCCGCGAACGTGTGATCGCGGGCCGCTACCGTCTGCTGTCCCCGCTGGGCGAGGGCGGCATGGGCACCGTGTGGCGCGCCCGGGACGAGGTGCTGCACCGCGAGGTGGCCGTCAAGGAGGTGCGGGCCCCGGCCGGGCTGCCGGCCTCCGACGTGGAGCGGATGTACGCACGCCTGGAGCGGGAGGCGTGGGCGGCGGCGCGGGTGGCCAACCGCAACGTGGTCACGGTGTACGACGTGGCCCTGGAGGGCGGCCGGCCGTGGATCGTGATGGAGCTGGTGCGCGGGCTCTCGCTCGCCGACCAGTTGGAGGCGGAGGGTCCGCTGTCGCCGCAGCGGGCGGCGCACATCGGTGCCGAGGTGCTGTCCGCGCTGCGCGCCGCGCACGCCGCCGGGGTGCTGCACCGGGACGTGAAGCCGGCCAATGTGCTGCTCGCGAACGACGGCCGGGTGGTGCTGACCGACTTCGGGATCGCCTCGGTCGAGGGCAGCTCCGCGCTGACCATGACCGGCGAGGTGGTCGGCTCGCCAGAATTCCTGGCTCCGGAGCGGGCGTTGGGCCGGACGCCGGGGCCCGAGTCGGACCTGTGGTCGCTGGGGGTGCTGCTGTACGCGGCGGTGGAGGGCGTCTCGCCGTTCCGGTACGACACCCCGATCAGCACCCTGCGTGCCGTGGTGGACGAGGAGTTGCCGCCGCCGCACCGGGCCGGTCCGCTCGCCCCGGTCATCGAGGGACTGCTGCGCAAGGACCCCGCCGAACGGCTGGACGCCGAGCGGGCGGAACACGAGCTGCGGATCGTCGCGGCCGGCGGAACGCCCCGGGCGGCCACGCTCCCGGTGCCGCCGTACACCGCCCCGACGGTCGCGGCCCCGCGCCCACAGCCGTCCCCCACCCCGCCGCCGCCCCTGTCCGGCACTCCGGCGCCCGCAGCGTCCACGACGTCCACGGCGCCCGACGGGCCGCAGCGCAACCGGCGGGCGGGCGCGGTGCTGGTGGCGGGCCTGCTCGTGCTGGCGCTCGCGCTGGCGGGGCTGACGTACACGCTGCTGAACCGTCACCACAGCGGCGGTCAGCAGAACGCGGGCGGCGGCAGCCGGGTGACCGGCGGTGCGCGGACGCCGAGCGGGCACGGCGGCACGGACTCGGGCACGACGGCGCCGCCGTCGCCGAGCGGCAGCACGTCGTCGGGCACACAGCCGGCGCAGTCCGTGGAGGTCACCGTGGCGGGCGCGCACACGACGTACTCCGGGAGCTGTCCGCCGCCGGCCGCGCAGACGCCCTCTTTCACGGCGACGTTCACGGTGGGACGGCTGCCCGCGCAGGTGGAGTACCGGTGGGTGACGACACGCGGATCGGTGTCCGACCCGGGGTGGCACACTCTGTCGTTCCCGGACGGCGGCGTAAGGACCCGGCAGGTGCAGGTGACGCTGACGGTCTACCGCGGCGGCGGGACGACCGAGGACCAGATCGGCGTGAAGGTGCGCGCACCCGTGCAGACCACGTCGAACGCGGTCCCCTTCTCGGTGAGTTGTACGACGGCCACGGCGACGGAGACCCCGTCGGGCGGGGCCTCCGCATCGGCATCGGGCTCGCCGTCGAGTTCACCCTGAGGGGCGAGCCCGTACGGGTCACGCGTTGTTCGTGAACACCGGCAGATAGCCGCCGGAGTGGCCGGCCGCGGTGGGATGGTACGACTCGCTGATGTCCAGCCAGTTGACGCTGTGCAGCCACGAGTCGCCGGAGCAGATCTCGTGGGTGGAGAAGGCGGTGCGGACGTCGCCGAAGACGAAGCCGTGGGCCTGGGCGCGCTTCTGGATGGCGGCGTCGATGTAGTCGGCCGCGTCGTTGATCGCGGACCGCTTGGTGTCGGAGAGCCCGAGGCAGGTCTGGCCGAGCAGGTAGAAGCGGGGGTAGCTGAGCACGACCACCCGGGCGCCGGGGGCCTTGGCGCTGATGGCGTTGTAGACGGTGTCCAGCTTGCCGGGGAGCGTGGAGTCGACGTACGCCTTGGCTGTGTTGATCCGGTCGATGCAGGCGCTGTCGGACTGGATCACACAGGTCGTCATGACGTCGGAGAAGCCGGCGTCGTTGCCGCCGATGGTGATGGACACCAGTGAGGTCGAGGAGTTCAGCGAGCCGAGCTGGTTCGCCATGACGTCGTCGGTCGTGGCGCCCGAACAGGCGTTGAAGGCGAACGAGGACGGGCTGTGGGCGGCGTTCCACAGGTACGGGTACGCCTTGGTGCTGCGGTCGCAGGAACCGCTGGAGCTGATGTAGCTGCCCGCGCCGACTCCGGAGGAGTAGGAGTCACCGAGTGCCACATAGCCCCCGGTCGCGGCTGTCGCGTGGCCGGCTCCCGTGAGACCGAGGCCGGCGGCGAGGAGGAGCGAGGCAACGAATCCGGTAAGTCGGGAACGTCTCATGGAACCTCCTTTAGCAGGATCTCTGCCACAACTGTCGTAGCAACTACGCGTGTTGACGGGAAGTGTCCATGCCAAGACTTTTGGGCTCTCAACAGGATCAACGCGAAATATTCACCGCTCAGGTATTGCGCGGACATGTCAGACCTGTTGACGGTTCGACAACCGGCGTCTTGACGACCCCACATGGACTGCGCCACATTGAAGCCCGGCATCTGGCGCGTCGGGGGGCAAAGTCGGCCATGCAGACCATAGGCATCAAGACATCTTCATTGCCGCTACTCGCGGGTGCCGCGACCGCCGTGGCGCTGACCGGCGGGCTGCTCGCTCTCGTCGATTCCACCTCGCCGCTGCGCGGCCCGTGCGCCCTGCTCTTCCTGCTCGCGGCGCCGGCCATGGCGCTCGCCGCGGCACTGCGCGGGCTGGATCCCTTCGGCCGGGCGCTCTGCGCGCTTGCGGGCTCGGTCGTCGTCAACATGCTGGTTGCCCAAGGCATGCTCGCGGTTCACCGCTGGTCGGTCCGCGGCGGGGTGGTCGCGGTGACCGCACTGAGCCTGCTGCTTCTGCTCCTGGTGCTGATCCGGGAACGAACGTCCGGAAAACGCACACAAGAGCGAGCAACACGGGCCAAAGTTGTGTAACGGCCAAACCAACAAAACTGTGAGGCAGTCCCCCAGGGGTTGCCTTTCGGGTTCAATCGTCAATACCGTCGTACATCTCACCCGCACCGGCACGTCGGCACACGGCTCCAGGGGAGGGCTCAGGGCCGCGGCGTCCACCGGTGCGGGGCGCGGTAGGGGGGTGCCGTGCTCGGTGACCGCAACTGTGACCGAGTCGTGCCGCGCGACCGGCTGCCGTTCTTCTCCGGCGGACCGGCCACTTTGCCAGCTCATCGGCGTGCACAGAGACCGATTGGGAGATCGGTTTCCCGTGCCGAAGATGAGAACCCCCCTTTCGAACCGGACACAGAGCCGGGCCGCCCGGGGGTGGGCGGTCCACCGGACGAGAGGGAAAAGACTCATGAGTTCCGTCCTGCGCCCGCCGAGTTCAGGGCAAGATCCTTTAATCGCCGCGCACTACCGGCCGATCTCCTCTCACCTCGCGATCACTCCGCCGGTGAGCGTGGTGATTCCCGCCATGAATGAGGCGGAGAATCTGCCCTACGTCTTCAAGACACTCCCGGACTGGATACACGAAGTCGTCCTGGTGGACGGCAATTCCACGGACGACACCGTCGAAGTGGCCCGTTCCCTGTGGCCGGACGTCAAGGTCGTCGAACAGCACGGCAAGGGCAAGGGGGATGCCCTGATCACCGGGTTCGAGGCCTGCAGCGGCGACATCATCGTGATGGTGGACGCGGACGGCTCGGCCGACGGCAACGAGATCGTGTCGTACGTCTCCGCCCTGGTCTCCGGCGCCGACTTCGCCAAGGGCTCGCGGTTCGCCAACGGCGGCGGCACCGACGACATGACCTTCATCCGCAAGCTCGGCAACCGGGCCCTGTGCGCAGTGGTCAACCGCAAGTTCGGAGCGCGCTACACCGACCTGTGCTACGGCTACAACGCGTTCTGGCGGCACTGCCTCGACAAGATCGACCTCGACTGCACCGGCTTCGAGGTCGAGACGCTGATGAACATCAGAGTGGTCAAGGCCGGTCTGAAGGTCCAGGAGATCCCGAGCCACGAGTACCTGCGCATCCACGGCACGAGCAATCTGCGGGCCGTGCGCGACGGGTTCCGGGTACTCAAGGTCATCCTGGGGGAACGCTCCAACCGGCGGGAACTGCGCCGCCAGGAACACCACTCGCCGATGCTCGACACGGTCCGGGGAGAGGTGTCTTGAGAGATCCCGGCATCTCCGTCGTGATCTGCGTGTACACCGAGGACCGCTGGGAGGACATCCTCGCGGCGGTCTCCTCGGTGCGCGCGCAGTCGTACCCCGCGCTGGAGACGCTCCTGGTCGTGGACCACAACCCGGCTCTGAAGGACCGGCTGGCCCGCGAGTACAAGGAGACCGAGGGCGTCCGGGTGCTGGCCAACGCGGGTCCGCGCGGCCTGTCCGCCGGCCGCAACACCGGCATCGCCGCCTCCCACGGCGAGGTCATCGCCTTCCTGGACGACGACGCCGTGGCCGAACGCGACTGGCTGCGCCGCTTCGCCGAGGGCTACGCCGACCCGCGCGTCATGGCGGTCGGCGGCCGTACGGTGCCCGTCTGGGCGTCGGGCCGGCGGCCGGCCTGGTTCCCGGAGGAGTTCGACTGGGTGGTCGGCTGCACCTACAAGGGCCTGCCGCCGGGCCGGGTCCGGGTGCGCAACGTGCTGGGAGGAAACGCTTCCTTCCGGCGTACGGCGTTCCAGGCGGCGGGCGGCTTCGCGACCGGGATCGGCCGCGACGGGGACCGCCGCCCGCTGGGCTGCGAGGAGACGGAACTGTGCATCCGCCTCACCCGGGCCCGCCCCGACGCCGTCCTGCTCATCGACGACCGCGCGGTGATCCACCACCGGGTGCCCGAACCGCGCGAGCACTTCGCCTACTTCCGCACCCGCACCTACGCCGAGGGCCTGTCCAAGGCCCTGGTCGCCCGGAGCGTCGGCGCGGACAAGGGGCTGGAGTCCGAACGCCGGTACACCACCAGGGTGCTGCCCGCGGGGGTCGCTCGTGGCCTGCGGGACGCCCTGCTGGCCCGGCCGGGCGGCGCGGGACGCGCGGGCGCGATCGTCGCCGGGGTACTGAGCGCCGCCGGCGGTTACGCGGTGGGGACCCTGCGTGCGCGCCGGAACGGCACGGCTTTCTCATCGGCACCGATCCAGGAGAGCGAGGAACGGCCCACAGGCAATACCGAGCCAACCCCGGACGACGGCGAACCGACCCGCGGCCGGGGTGCAGCGGTCGGCGCCGGTGGCGTGGAGGGCGCTGGGCACGGCGGGCGGCGGGGCCAAGGGGGGACCGATGACTGACACTTCCGTACCGATCCTCATGTACCACTCCGTCGCCACCTCGCCGAACGACGCCACCCGTGCCCTGTCGGTCGCGCCGGAGGCGTTCGCAGAGCAGATGGCGCTCATCGGTGACCTGGGCCTGACCCCGGTCACCACCGCCGACCTCGCGGCACGCTGGCGCACCGGCCGCCCGCTGCCCGCCCGGCCGGTGCTGATCACCTTCGACGACGGCTACGAGGGCGTGCACCGGCACGCGCTGCCCGTCCTCGCCAAGCACGGCTTCCCGGCCACCCTGTTCGTCTCCACCGGCTGGATCAGGGGCGCGTACGACACCGGGGGCGGCCTGGACGCCATGCTCGACTGGCGGCAGGTGCGCGAACTGGCCGCCGCCGGCGTCGAGATCGGCGGGCACAGCCACACCCACCCGCAACTCGACCAGCTCGGCGACGAAGCCCTGCGCACGGAACTGAGCCGCTGCACGGAGATCGTCGGGGAGGAACTCGGCGCCCGGCCGGTGTCGTTCGCCTACCCCTACGGCCACTCCGACCGCAGGGTCCGCCGGGCCGTGCGCGAGGACGGGTACGTCCAGGCCCTCGCCGTCGGCAACGCCCTCGCGCGCCGCCGTCAGGGGCCGTACGCACTCCGGCGGGTCACGGTCCGGCGCTCCACCGGCGTGGAGGAGTTCGAGCGGCTTCTCCACGGCCGGGCCGTGGCCCGCACCTTCGCCAGGGACCGCGCCCTCACCAAGGGCTACGCGCTCGTCCGCAGAGCACGCCAGGTTCGCCGGAAGGCCATCCGTTCCCGTGTCTGACACGACGACCACGACCGAGTCCACGACGACCGACGCCCAGGCGCCCGAGAGGTCCGGGCGCCGCCTCCGGCTGCCCGGCACCGGCCGGTCCTCCGGCGGCAGCCCGCTGTTCCGCAACGCCTACGCGCTGATGCTCAACACCGGCATCTCCGCGGTCCTCGGGCTCGGCTTCTGGCTGGCCGCGGCACGCTACTACTCCGAGTCGGCGGTCGGGCAGGGCTCGGCCGCCATCGCGGCGATGAAGTTCCTGGCCGGGCTGACCGCGGTGACCCTGACCGGCGCCCTGGCCCGGTTCATCCCGGTCGCCGGGAAACGCACCGGCCGGCTCATCTTCCGTACCTACGCGGGCAGTTCCCTGCTGGTGGCGTTCGCGGCGGGCGTCTTCCTGCTGACCCTGGACGCCTGGGGGCCGTCGTACCGCTTCCTGCACGGGACCGTCAACGGGCTCGGCTTCCTCGCGGCCGTCGCCGCCTGGAACCTGCTCACGCTGCAGGACGGGGTGCTGACCGGGCTGCGCAGCGCGACCTGGGTGCCGGTCGGCAACACCGTGTTCTCGGCCGTGAAGCTGGCCCTGCTCGTCGCGTTCGCCGCCGCCATCCCGACCACCGGCGTCTTCGTCTCCTGGGTGGCCGCGATCGCCACCTCGGTGGTGCCGCTGGGCTGGCTGGTCTTCCGCCGTCTCGTGCCCCGGCACATCAAGGCGACCGAGGGCCGCGCGGAGCCGCCGACGCTGCACCAGGTCGGCCGGTTCCTGGCCGGGGACTACACGGGTTCGCTGTTCTCGCTCGCGGTGATCTACCTGGTGCCGGTGCTCGTCGCCTCGCAGGTCAGCTCCGCGGAGAACGCGTACTTCTACATCGCCTCCACCATCGGCGGCACGACCGACCTGCTCGCCATCAACATGGGCGCGTCCCTGACGGTCGAGGGCTCCCACGACCCAGGAAGGCTGGCCGCCAACACCCGTGCCGCGCTGCGGCGGATGGCCCGGATCATGCTGCCGATCGCGGGCCTGCTGCTCATCGGCGCACCCTGGATCCTCGGCGTGTTCGGGGCGGGCTACGCGCACGCGGCGACCCCGCTGCTGCGCTGGCTCGCGATCGGCTCGGTGCTGCGGGTCGTGATCGAGACCTACTTCGCGGTGCTGCGCGCACGGAGTCGCACCGCCGGACTCGCCTGGCTGCAGGGCCTGTTGTGCGTGCTGACACTCGGCCTGACGCTGCTGCTCCTGCCCCGGATGGGGCTGACCGGCGCGGGCCTCGCCGAGGCCGGCAGCCTCGCGGTGATCGCCGCGATCGCCGCGCCGAAGCTCTGGAAGACCATCCGGACCGCGGCCGACGCCGTGCCCGACACGGCACCACCCGACGGGGACCTCGCCGACCTGGGGGCACCGGAGGTCCCGGTCCCCTCCCCGGCGCGCCGGCACAGCCCGGCCTGGGCGCTGGACTCCGACACCCTCGCCCTCGGCATCCACGTCGACTTCGACCACGTGGAACGCCGGCCGGACGTCCGCCCGGGCCCCGGCACCCCGCCCGCCGGTACGCCGCTGCCACCGCCGGCGCTTCCGGTCGGGCTCCCGGTGGAGGAGAGGGAGCCCGGCAGCGAGGCCTCGCTGGGTCCGGCCGAGGCGGAACTGCTGCGGGAGGCGGAGGCGGCGGAGGTGGACGCGCCGTTCACCGTGGAGGAGCTGGACGCGTCCGTGGGGAGGGCCGGCTCGGTGGTGGAGAGCGACGCGCCCCTCGCGCAGGAGCCGGCCGACCCGGCCGTACCGGAGGAGGCCGTGCCCGACGAGCCACCGGCCCCCGCCTCGCTCCGGCAGCGGCTGCTGCCCACCCGCACCGGTGTCCTCCTCGGCTGTCTGCTGACCGCCGCGCTGCTGCTGTACTGGGTGCCCGCGCTCCGGCTCGGCGAGGCCGACCTGGACCGGACGGGCGGGCTCGGGCTGATCTCGGTGCTGCCGCTGCCCACGCTGGTCGGAGCGGCCCTGCTGGTCGTCGTCTTCGCCGCGCTTCTCTGGCTGCGCCGCGAGCACCGGGCGCTGCTGCTGCTCACCCTGGTGGCGACGGTCGTCTCGCTGCACGCGCTGCCCGCCGTGATCGAGAGCGAGCCGCGGTTCCCGACGGCCTGGCAGCACCTCGGGTTCATCGACTACATCGACCGCACCGGGTCCGCCGTACCGGACCTGGACGCCCGCTGGAGCTGGCCGGGGTTCTTCGCGGTGGCCGCGTTCGTCGGCCGGGCCTGCGGGGTCACGGACTTCACCGAGGTCATCCGCTGGTGGCCGACGGCGATCCAACTCGCCTATCTGGTACCGATGTTCCTGCTCACCAGGTCCCTGCGGGCGAGCTGGCGGGCGAAGTGGACCGGCGTCTGGCTGTTCGTGCTGTGCGGCTGGGTCGGCCAGGACTACTTCTCACCGCAGGGCTTCACCTATCTGCTGTACCTGGTGTTCGTGGCGATCCTGCTGGTCTGGTTCCGCCCGCCGCGCGTGATCTGGACGAGGTTCCGTCCGGGCGAGGCCGAGGTGGAGCCGGCCGACCGCCGCCAGCGGGCCGTGCTGCTCCTCGTGCTGATCGGCCTGTACGCGGCGAGTGTGCCCGCGCACCAGCTCACCCCGTTCGTCATGCTCGGCGTGCTCGCCGCCCTCGTCCTGCTCGGCCGCTCGGAACTGCGCGGGCTGCCGCTGCTCTTCGCGGTGCTGGTGGCGGTCTGGGTGGGCTTCATGGCCGAGCCGTACTGGTCGGGGCACTTCAACGACCTGTTCGGCGGGGTCGGCGGGGTCGGCAGCAATGTCTCGACCTCCGTCTCCGGCCGGATCCAGGGCGGCAGTTCGACCCACAAGCTGGTGCTCTACACCCGGGTGCTGCTGGCCGGCTCGGTCATGGCGTTCGCCTGCTGGGGCTGGTGGCGCCGGCGCTTCCACCGCTACCGCGAACGCTCCCTGCTGGTGCTGACCTTCGTGCCGTTCCTGGGCTTCGGCATGCAGTCGTACGGCGGTGAGATGGCACTGCGTGTCTTCATGTTCGCGGTGCCGGGTGCGGCCCTGCTGGGCGCGCTCGCCCTCTTCCCGCGCACCGGTGTCACCGCGCAGGAGCGCGAGAAGGACCGGGTGAGCCTCGCCCCGCTGGCCGCGCTGCTGGCCGGGCTGCTGCTGATGGGCGGCTTCCTGGTGGCCCGCTGGGGCAACGAGCCGTTCGAGCGCACGCGGCCCGGCGAGGTCGCGGCCATGAACTGGGTGTACGCCCACGACAAGCCGACCCTGCGGCTGCTGTGGCTGACCCAGGACACGGTCAACGACGTGACTCCGGCGATGCCGTGGGGGTCGAAGGACATGGAGCGGGTGAACTATGTGCCCACTCTTGCCCCGACCGACCCGGTGCTGGTGTCGGGCCTGGTCAAGGCGCTCAAGGACGCCGGCCCGAACTCGTACCTGATGATCAACAAGAGTCAGGTGACCTATCTGCAGCTGGACGCGGGCTATTCCGCGACCTGGGCGCCCCGGCTGGTCGAGAACCTGGACAACCGGCAGGAGCTGACGAAGGTCCTGGTCAACGACGACGTCACCGTGTTCGCGCTGCGCAGGCAGCCGGCGGGGCCGGTGCCGCAGCCGAAGCCCGGGCCCATCGGGCCCCTGGTGACCTGGACCCCCTGGTCGGTGGTCGGCGCGCTGTCCGCCGTCGTCCTGATCCTGCTGCTGGCCGCGCGGGAGGTTCTGCGGGTCGCGCTCCGGCCGGGCGTGCGTCAGCTGCGGCTGCTCCAGGGCACCTTCTGGTTCGCGCTGCCGCTGCTGGCGGTGGTGCTGGCCTCGCTGGTGCAGCGGTTCCTGACCATGAAGTGAGGCAGGCTCGGCCGGGTCACCGGTCGAGCCACTTCACCTCGTAGGGCCGCATGTCGAACCGCTTGCCGTCGGCCTGGGCGGCGATCTGCCGGTTCTGCGTGTTGACCACGAGGACGGTCCGGGCCGTGGCCAGGACCCGGACGTCGGGTGCCTCATCGGCCGCCACGGACACGTTCTCGTACCGCGTCCCCGGCGGGAACGCCCTGGCGAACCGGAACACGAGGTCGTACATGGGAAGCGCCTGTCCCCCGCCGGCGCTGTCGGTGGGTGTCCACAGACAGCCGGCGCAGCCGGTGCCTGTCCTGTCCTCCGGGTTCCAGTAGAAGCCGGACTCCGCGCCGCCCTTGACCATGGCGATCATCCCGGTGGCCTGGACGGCGACCCGGTGCGGCTCGGTCCAGCCCTTGCGGTCGTCGTTGCCGTCGCCGGGCTCCACGTAGTACTCGGCCCACCACAGCGGCAGGTCGTGGGTCTGCTGCCGTACCCACTCACTGACCGCCGTCAGCTTGTCGGTGGCCGCGAACTCGTTCGGCAGCAGGTCGTCGTCGCGGGTGTAGCTGGAGCCGTCGACCACGGCGAAGTCGGCGCCGGCCTTGTGGGTGTTCCAGTAGGAGAAGGCGTCGAGCACCCGCTGGTCCATGGCGCCCCAGGGCCCCTTCACCGTGCGGGAGGCGTTCTGGTCGCGCGGGTCGACACTGTCCATGACCAGGTACGGCCCACCGACCATGATGTCCTTGTCGACCTTTTTCAGTGCCTGGTACACGAGGTTGTACATCTTCGTGTAGCCCTCGTAGTCCCAGCGGGACGCGGCGTCGTTCCAGAAGCCCTTGAACTCGTTCCAGACGATGAAGTGCTTCACGTCCGGGTAGCGCCGAGCGACGGTGGCGGCGAGGTCGGCGAAGTCCTGGTAGTGGTCGGGGGTGGGGGCGGTCTCCAGGGCGGCCTGGCTCCAGTTCGTGTTGCCGACGCCGGGCTTGCCGCCCTTCATCCAGTCCGGCGAGCAGCACAGGGTGATCACCGGGGTGCCGCCGGAGGCGCGCATGAAGTCGACACGGCGGTCGAGGGCGCCGAAGTCGTAATGCCCCCGGACCGGTTCGGGATTGTCCGCGCCCCACCCCATGATGTGCTGGTTCTGCGCCAGCCCGGCGTCCTGTCCGAGCAGCTTCTCCACGCGGGTGGTCGCCGCGCCGGCGCCCTCGTCGGCGCTGTACTGGGTGTGGGTGAAGCCCCAGCCGACGTACGGCTCCGGTTTCGCGCCGGGCCGGCCGGGGGTGCCGTGCACCGTGGCGCCGTCGCGTGTGGTGCCGGCCGTGCTGGGCCCGCCGGACAGCGTACTGACCAGGGTCACCACCAGGGCCAGCGCGACGGCGCCCACACCGAGCAGGGCGGTGAGCCGCCACCGCCGAGTATCCGAATCCCACCCATGACGTCCCATCGGGGACAACAGTAACGGCGGAGGCAGGGCCTCCGGAGGTCTTTGCAACACCGGGAACATGAGCGCCCCAAAGGGGCGCGGGGAACTGCGCGACCAGCCACGATGCGCCCGCAGACTCTGAACCGGCAATGGGCCACCCCGGCGAAATGCCGTGCGCACAGCACCTTCGTGCCGGATCATGGCCCCATGTCTGCGAACCCACACGACGCTCTGCCGATCCGGCTCCACGTCGACGACTCCGACTCGCCGTCCGACGTCGTCGACGCGCTGTTCCTCGGCCGCTTCGCGACGGGCGAGCAGCCGTACTCGCACGCGGCGAACATCGACCGCGTCCGCTCCGGCGCGACCCTGCTGCCCGACGGCGCCCGGGTGCTCCGGGTCGCCCGGGACGACGACCGCAGCGCCACCCTCGCCGAGGGCGACGGCTGGACCCTGCTGGTCTCCCGCTGGAACCGCGGCGCGGACGTCACGGTGACCGCGACCAGCGCCGAACTGGCCAAGAAGGTCCTCGACCAGGCCACGGACGGCGCCGCCGACGAGCCGGAGCCCCAGCCCGAGAACGTGACGATGGGCTTCTGGTACGTCTCCCCCAGGCGCGGCCCGCACCGCACCACCCGGCAGATCTCCGCGGGCACCTGGGACGAGGTCCGGCCCAACTACACGGCACCGGTGGCGGAGGCGATGGACCGCCTGATGCGGACGACCCCGGAGGACATCGCGGGCCGCCTGCTCCTCCTGCACGGCCCGCCGGGCACCGGCAAGACCTCCGCGCTGCGCACCCTGGCCCGCTCCTGGCGCGACTGGTGCCAGGTGGACTGCGTGCTGGACCCCGAGCGCCTGTTCTCCGACGTCGGCTATCTGATGGACATCGCGATCGGCGAGGAGGACTCGGCGGGCAAGGGCCGCTGGCGGCTGCTGCTGCTGGAGGACTGCGACGAACTGATCCGCGGCGAGGCCAAGCACACCGCCGGCCAGGCCCTGTCCCGGCTGCTGAACCTCACCGACGGCCTGCTGGGCCAGGGCCGCAACGTCCTGGTCGGCGTCACCACCAACGAGGACCTGGAGCGCCTGCACCCGGCCGTGGTCCGCCCCGGCCGCTGTCTGGCCCGCATCGAGGTGGGCAGGCTGACCCACCGGGAGGCGGTGGACTGGCTCGGCAGCGAGGCCCAGGGCCGGGAGGACGCCGTCGGCCGGGACGGGGCGACGCTGGCCGAGCTGTACGCCCTGCGCCGGGGCACGGCACCGACCTCGGTGCCGGGGGCGCGGGACGGCGCGGACGCGGGCCTGTACCTGTAGTGCTTTGATGGTGCTGTGACCTTGTTCGTCGGCACCTCCGGGTGGCAGTACAAGGACTGGCGGGACCTCGTCTATCCGGCCGGGGTCCCGGCGCGGCTGTGGCTGGAGGAGTACACGCGCCTGTTCGCGACGGTGGAGATCAACAACGCGTTCTACCGTCTTCCCTCCCGTGAGAACTTCGCAGCGTGGCGGGACCGGGTTCCGGCGGACTTCACGGTCGCGGTCAAGGCCAGCCGCTATCTGACCCACATCAAGCGTCTGAAGGAGCCCGAGGAGCCGGTCCACCGCCTGATGAGCCATGCGGCGGGCCTCGGCGACCGCCTGGGCCCGGTCCTGCTCCAGCTCCCCCCGACGCTCCGCGCCGACCCCGCGCTGCTGGACGCCTGCCTGGCCTGCTTCCCGTCCGGTACGCGGGTCGCGGTCGAGCCGCGCCACGACTCCTGGTGGACACCCGAGGTGCGGGCGGTGCTGTCGGCCCGGGGCGCGGCCCTGTGCTGGGCGGACGTCCTGGCCCGCCCGGTCACCCCGCTGTGGCGCACCACCGGCTGGGGCTACGTCCGCTTCCACCAGGGCCGCGCCCACCCCTGGCCCCGCTACGGCAAGCGGTCCCTGGAGACGTGGGTCGACCGCATCGCGACGACGTGGGAGCAGGGAGAGGACGTGTACGCGTACTTCAACAACGATCCGGGCGGGGCGGCGGTGCGGGACGCGGTGACGTTCGGCAGAGCGGCGGGACGGGCGGGGCTGCCGGTGACCCGGATCCCGGAGCTCGCAACACGCCAGTAGTCACCGAGCCTCCATGACCGAACCTCCCTGACCGCTCACTCCCCATAGACCGCCCGCACGGCATCGCGTACCGCGGCCAGCGCCTCCGACTCCCCCAGCCCCAGCCGCCGCACCCGCTCCGCGTACGCCTGCGCGGCCAGGGAGGCCTCACGTTCCGCGGCCGAGCCGGCGGCAGCCACGAACGTTCCGTTGCGCCCCCGCGTCTCGATCACCCCGTCGCTCTCCAGCGCCCGGTAGGCCTTGGCGACCGTGTTCACCGCGAGGCCCAGGGACTCGGCCAGCCCCCGCACGGTCGGCAGCCGGTATCCCACCGGCACTGCTCCGGACCGCGCCTGCTCGGAAATCTGCGCCCGCACCTGCTCGTACGGGGGCGCGCTGTCATCGATGCGGATCTTCAGGCTCACGGGCCGATTGTCCCGTACCCGGCGGAAAATGAGAGGCATCCGCGGCCCGCAGCCCCGTACGGTGCCTCACCATGACAGTGATCGTGCGGGATCTCCGCCCCGACGTCCCGGCCGACACCGAGGGTTTCGCCCGGGTCCGCCATCTCGCCCTGCCGTACATCCTGTTCACCTCGGACTCGGTCCGCCACAACGCCGTCCACATGCCGCCCGAGGCCCGCTACCGCCCGCTGGTCGCGGAGGAGGACGGCGAGGTGATCGGCACGGCCCAGGTCCACCTGGCCCACGACAGCACCGAGCCGGGCCAGGGCCTGGTGAACATCCATGTCCGGCCGGACCGGACCGGTCGCGGCGCCGGTGGGCTGCTGCTGCGGGCGGCCGAGGAGCACCTCGCCGCGCAGGGCGCGACCAGGCTGCTCAGCTGGGTCCTCGACGAGCCGGCCAGCCACGCCTTCGCGCAGCGGCACGGCTACCGCGGGAGCCGGCCGGCCCTTTTCCTCCGCCTCGATCTGGCGGGCGCCGCTCTCCCGCCGCTGCCCCGGACCCCGCCGGACGTCGAACTGCGCACGGCCGCGGACTTCGCGGACGACCCACGCCCGCTGTTCGAGCTGGACGCGGAGACGATGCTGGACGAACCGGGCGACGTCGATTTCGCGTACACGGACTACGACGCCTGGGTCGAGGAGTACTGGAAGCATCCGCTGCTGGACCGTGGCCTGACGGTGGCCGCGTGTGTCGACGGCCGTCCCGTCGCCTTCAGCGTGGCCTACACCGACCGCGCGACCGGCGGCTACTCCACCGCGATGACCGGTACCGCCCGTGCCCACCGCGGCCGTGGCCTGGCCAAGCTCGCCAAGATCCACTCCCTGTACCGGGCCCGCGCCGCCGGTCTCACCGAGGCCTTCACGGGCAACGACGCCGGCAACGAGCCCATGATCGCGATCAACAAGTGGCTCGGATACGAGGTCTGCGCCAGGGAGGTGCGCTATGTCCGCGAACTCGGCTGAACCGACGGCCCGGTTGGAGGTCGTGCTGGTCAAGGCGGGCCGGACGAAGATCCGTTACCCGGCCGAGCTGCTCGCCGACGACGGCACCCGCATCGCCGTACGCGCGCCCTGGGCGGGCTCCGGCCTGCGCGACTTCGGCTTCGTCCGCTTCGAGGCGGGCGACGTCTTCACCGAGTACTACTGGCGGAACCGCTGGTACTCGGTGAAGGAGGTGCGGGCCGCCGACGGCACGGTGAAGGGCTGGTACTGCGACATCACCCGGCCGGCCGTCCGCACCGCCGGTGAACTGGTCGTGGAGGACCTCGACCTGGACCTGTGGCGCTCCGCCGACGGCAGCGACGTACGGCGTCTGGACGAGGACGAGTTCGCGGAGAGCGGCCTGACGGAGACGGACCCCGAGGCCGCGTCCGCCGCCGTGGCCGCCCTCGACGAACTCGAGTCGCTGGCCCGCACCGAAGACTTCGAGAAGCTGCTGGCCTGATGCCCTCGCTCTCACACCACGGCCACCACCGCGTACCGCTCGTCCTCCACCGGCCTGCCCCACAGCACGCAGTCGCCGGACAGCCGCTCGACGCGCACGTCCGAGGTCAGCGGTGCCAGCAGCGCGGCGAGTCGGTCGGCGGGGATGCCCACGGGGTGCAGCGTGCCCCAGACACCCTCGACGAGCACGAAACGGCCCCCGGGGCGCAGCAGGTCCCGCCAGTGCCGCAGGATTCTGGCGGGCTCGGGGAGGGTCCACAGGACATGCCGTACGAGGACGACGTCGAAGCGCTGCTCCCCCACCGGCGGCGTCGCGGCCTGACCGCGCAGGATCACGGCGTCGCGCCCGGCGAGCTTGGCGCGGGCCCGCTCGACCATGGCCGGGGACGAGTCGACGCCCGTCACCCGGTGTCCCTGTTCGGCGGCGAGGAGCGACAGGCTGCCGGTGCCGCAGCCGAGGTCGAGGACGTCGGCGGGGCGCTCGGGCAGCCAGGAGCGGAGCCGGTCGGCCCAGGCCGCGCGGGTGCCGGGGTCGCGCAGGCCGTGGTCGGGCTCGTCGTCGAAGGCGTCGGCCTCGGCGTCCCAGTCGACTCCGAGGACACCCGCCGCAACCGTGTCGTCACTCTTGTTCGTCATACCCGAAGAGTGACAGCCGCCACTGACAACCCGGCTCCGATGAGGAACTCTCGCCCAAAGCGTCTACCACCGTGACACCACGGAAACCCGGTAGGCACTGAAGGAGGCAGCCATGCGCCGCGTCACCGTGCAGAAGCCCCTGAAGAAGACGGACAGCCGCCGGACCCGCGACGAGGCGGAGGACCGCCCCGCGGGACGATCCGAGGTGCGCAAGGACATCGCGCGCACCTGGTGGCCCGACGGTTGACCCGCCGCGGCCGTCAGTCCAGCCGCTTGCGGTAGTGGATCCGGTCGTAGGGCCCGTCGACGCGGCGTTCCACGACCTCGTATCCGTACTTCGGATAGATCTGCTGGTTCTCCCACATCAACGCGTTGGTGTAGAGCCTGATCTCGCCGAGACCCAGCGCACGCGCGCGGGCGTCGACGAAGTGCAGCAGCCGTCGTCCGATGCCCGTGCCGTGGGCGCCGGGGCGGACGGCGATGCTGTCCAGGAAGAGGTGGTCGGCGAACGGCTCGACCACGACCAGCCCGTCGACGGGTTCTCCGGTGACGAACACCTTGCCGGCGGCCACGTCCGCGGTGTGATCCGCCTCCATGGGCTGCGGCACCACACCGATGCGCGCGATGTAGTGGTGGTAGGCCGCATCCGTCACCGCCTTGACGGCCGGCACGTCCTCGGCGACGGCCGGCCGCACCCGCTCGGGGTTCTCCTCGATCATGGACGTACGCTATCCGCCCGGGCCAACTCGGCGGCCAGGCGCCGCATGACCGTGCGGTTGGCGCGTTCCATCACGCTCCGCACGACGGGGGCGAGCAACCGGTCGGCCAGCGGGGCGCGCACCCAGGCGTACGTGAACGAGACACGGCTGCCGCCGGCGGGCAGCGGGTCGATGCCGTAGGTGCCGTGGGCCAGGCGCCGGCCGGCCGCGCTGACGTTGCGTTCGACGATCCGCCGCGGCGCCTCGGCCTCGACGACCTCGATGGTGACGTCGGTCCGCACCCCGCCCAGTGCCGCGGTGACCCCGGCGCACGCTCCGACGCCCCGGCGGGGGCCGCTGTAGTGCCAGTCGGTCAGGTAGTGGTCGGTGAACCGCTCGTGGTGAGCCATGACATCGAGGAAGTCGTAGACCTGCTCGGGCGTCTGTGCCACGTCGATCGACACGGTGACAGGCTTCATGTACCACACGGTACATGCATCATGTACCGATTGGTACACTCGCGGCGTGGTGAAGACGGGCGACTCGCATCCCGGCGGCGAGGCCGGGCACGGCGCGGACCGGGACCGGCGCGCACACCTGGTGGACGCGGCTGTCGACCACGTCGCGGCGCACGGCATCGCGGACCTGAGCCTGCGCCGCCTCGGCGCCGCGATCGGCGTCAGCCACCGCATGCTCATCCACTACTTCGGCTCCAAGGAGCAGTTGCTCGTCGAGATCGTCCGGACCTCGGAGCGACGCCAGCGCGAGCTGCTGTCGCGGCTCCGTCTGGAGCCCGGCCGCTCGCCGGCCGACGTCGCGCGGCTGCTCTGGCGGCAGCTGACGGACCCTCGGCTGGCCGGTCAGGAGCGGCTCTTCTTCGAGATCTGCGGGCACGCGCTGCGTGGCCGCCCCGAGGCCGTCCCGGTCCTCGAAGGGCTCGTGACGGACTGGCTGGAGCCGCTGGTGGCCGCCGAGACCGGCGCCGGGGCGGACCCCGTGACGGCCCGGAACCGCGCCCGGCTGGGACTCGCCACGGTCCGCGGTCTGCTGCTCGACCTCCTCGCCACCGGTGACCGCGCCGGCGTCGACGCGGCGATGGAGGAGTTCCTGCGGCTGTACTACGGACCGGACCTTTCCTGAGCCCTCGGTTAGTCCTGCCTTAACGGCGCCATAAGGATGTCCTCCGCCCGCCCCCAGCAGGCCCTTTCACGGTTTCTTGGGGCTAGCTTCGGATCCACCCCCACGGGATCCGCCCCGCCGAAGGTCCGTCTGTCGAGGAGTTCCGCATGCCCGCTCGTGCCCGCCGCGCGCCCGCCGTCGCCGCCGCGCTCGGCCTGCCGACCGTCGCCCTGGCCGTGCTCGCCGCCGCTCCGGCGTCCGCGCACGGTTCGATGGGCGACCCGGTCAGCCGGGTCTCGCAGTGCTACGCGGAGGGCCCGGAGAGCCCGAAGTCGGCCGCGTGCAGGGCGGCCGTGGCGGCCGGCGGCACCCAGGCGCTGTACGACTGGAACGGCATCCGGATCGGCGACGCCGCGGGACAGCACCGGAAGCTGATCCCCGACGGCAAGCTGTGCAGCGCGGGCAACGAGGAGTTCAAGGGCCGACCTGGCCCGCGCCGACTGGCCGGCGACGCGCGTACGCGGCGGGTCGTACACCTTCAGGTACCGGGTGACGGCGCCGCACAAGGGCACCTTCAAGGTGTATCTCACCAAGCCCGGTCACGACCCCGCGGGGCCGCCGGCCTGGTCCGAGCTGGATCTGGAGCACCCGGTGGCGACGGCTACCGACCCGGTCGCCTCGGGCGGCTTCTACACGTTCTCCGGCACGCTTCCGAAGCGGTCCGGCCGGCAGCTGCTGTATACGATCTGGCAGCGCTCGGACAGCCCGGAGGCGTTCTACTCCTGCTCGGACGTGGACTTCGGCGGCGCCGGCGCGGGGAGCACGGGCTCCACCCCCGCCCCGACCGCCTCCGCGCCCTCCGAGCGGCAGATCGCGGCCGGCGCCGGCAAGTCGACGATGCGGCATCACGGTCACGGCTACGGGGGAACGAACACCCCCGCACCACAGCCCTCCGCCGCGCCCAACACGCCTGCGGCTACCGGTACTTCGCGCGACCTCGCGGAGACCGGCGCCTCCTCCGGCACCTCCTACGTCGCGATCGGCGGCGCGGCGGCGCTGGCGCTCGGTTCGGCTGCGCTGTTCCTGTCGGTGCGGCGGCGCGCGGTGGGTGGCGCGCACCGCCGCTGAGGTTCCGGGGCCTGTCCGGCGGCTCAGGCCGGACAGGCCCCGGCGGCACGTCAGCTGAAGGCCGAGGCGCAGGTGGTGGCCGTGGCGTGGGCCGGGTCGAGCGCGTCGGCCACCTCGTGGAAGGCGATGCGGTCGAACAGGCCGATGGCGACGTGCTCGGAGAGGTCGAGCGGGCAGAGGTCCTGGAGCAGGACGTTGTGGACGTCGGAGCCGCTCAGGTAGTCGCTCTGCCAGGGGGTGGCCACCTCGTCGTACTTGGTGGCGATGACCGTGTAGTGCACTCCGGGGACGGTGTCGCCGCCCGCGTTGAGCTTGGTGAGGAAGTCGGAGCCGGGGACCTGGTCGGCGAGGCCGGGGGTGGTGGCCTTGATGAGGTCCGAGGCGCCGGGGAAGTACGGCAGCAGGTTGGTGAATCCGCTCAGCGAGGCGCCGTGGTTGTCGGGGGCGAGGCCCACGAGGGCGTTCACCTTGGCGGCACCGCCGAGGAACTTCAGGTAGTAGCGGGGCATCATGCCGCCCTGGGAGTGACCGACCAGGTCGGCCTTGGCGGCTCCGGTCGCGGCCAGCACCTTGTCCACGAAGGCCGACAGCTGCTCGGCCGACTTGTCGATGGGGCCGAGGCCGTAGAAGAGGGGGACGCCGGTCAGCTGGCCGTAGTCCAGGGAGTAGACGCAGTATCCGCGGTCCTCCAGGTAGGGGGCGAGGGAGAGCCAGTTGTCGACCGAGTTGCCCAGGGTGCCGTGCACCAGGACGACCGGGCGGGGATGTTCGGCGGAGGGCTTGCAGGACCAGTCGTTCCAGCCGCTGCTGGGCGCCGTGTCGGCGGCGGCCGTCGCGGCGGGGACGGTGGCGACGGCGGCGGTGAGGAGGAGCGCGGCGAGGGGTCTGAGCGCACGTTTCCAAGGCAGCATCGGGTGATCTCCTTGCGGCTCAAGGGAGGTGGGGGCCTTACCCTGTGATCCGGATCACGAGGATGCTGTTCACCCGTCAAGTTACGGGCGAGTAGCCCAGCTGTGAAGTTACGCGTCAGTAAAAACTTCCAGTGATAACCGGAGCGCCGCTCGACCCCTGACGGACCATCACCGGGCAGGCCGGATCGGACCACAGGGCGCCATCCGCGCCAAACACTCCCCCAGCACCCGCACTTCACGTCCTAGACGACCGACGGCAGCCGTATCACGCCGCCCTGGGCCAACTGACCCCCGTGGAGCCGCCGCCGCGCCCCAGCGCCCCCGGCATCACGGCGCGGGGCCCGAACCTCGCCCGCGCGCGGTCCGCGACCTCCTCGATGCGGCGGACCTTCTCGTCCACGGGGTCGAAGGTGAGCTGGTGGGAGGCCTGGTCGGCGGGGGCCAGGCCCTCGGCGCGCAGAGTGAGCGCGCGGACCCGGGCGCGCTGCAGGCCGAGCGCGTCGTACATGCCGTAGGCCGCCTTCGTCAGCGCCGCCGAGTGTGCGGTCGGCTCCTTCAGGGTGCGGCTGCGGGTGGTCGAGGACCGGTCGGCGTAGCGCACGGTGAGGGTCAGGGTGCGGCAGACCTTCTGCACCGCCCGCAGCCGGGCGCCGAGCTCCTCGGCGGCGGACAGCAGCGCCCTGCGGTGCAGGTCGGGGTTCAACTCGTCGAGGTCGAAGGCGCGTTCCGTGGCCAGCGACCGCGAGACGGCGTTCGGCACGACCCGCCCCCGGTCGATGCCGCTCGCCTGCTCGCGCAGTTCGCGGCCGGCCTTCGCGCCGATCAGCCGCTGGAGCGTGGACAGCGGCGCGGCGGCGACCAGGCCCAGGGTGTCCAGGCCGTACTCGCTCAGGGTGCGGGCGGTCGCCGCGCCGACCCCGGGCAGCGCGGCGACGGGCTTGTCGGCGAGGAACTCGGCGACGGCGTCCTCCGGCACGACACACGTCACCCCGGGCCGGGCGCCCTGCAGCGCCACCCGGGCCAGCATCGGCCCCGGACCGGCGCCGATCGCACAGTCGACGCCGTACAGCGCGAGGGCCCGCACCCGGATCACCGAGGCCAGCTCCACCGCGCTGCGCCCGAAGTACCGCTCGGCGCCCCGCAGATCGGCCAGCACCCCGTCCGGCGGTAGTGCCTGAACGACCGGGGTGAAGTCCTCCAGCAGCCCGAGCAGTCCGGGCAGGGCCGCCTCGTACATCGGCGGCAGCTGGAAACGTACGCAGAGGATGGTCATCCCGCACTCCCCGGACTCTGGTGCCACAACTTCCTCAGGGCAGCAGGCCCTTGTGAGGCCTCCTGCCCCGCGGGCCGCAGATCGGCCCACGGATGCATCTCGTATCCGGTCGGCAGCTGGATCCGCCGCCCACCGGTCGGGTCGCCGCCCGCGTCCCCGGCCACCGGCTCCGCGAGCCGTGCCGCCACCTCGTCGAGCCCGCCCTCGGCACGCAGTTCCACCAGCTCGGCGAGGTTCCAGGCGGCGGAGCCCACCACACTCAGACTGCGCGGGCCACGCCGCTGCACCACTCCCCGCACCAGCAGCAGCCACGAGTGGAAGACGGTGTGGGCGCAGGCGTCGTGCGAATCGTCGAAGAACGCGAGGTCGACCAGCCCCGTGCCGTCGTCCAGCGTGGAGAAGATGACCCGCTTGCCGGAGCGGATCGGCGGGGTCTGGGTGGCCGCCTTGGCGCCCGCGACCAGCACGGTCTCGCCGTGCCGCGCCTCGCGCAGCCGGCGCGCGGAGACCACGCCCAGCTCGTCCAGGAACGTGCGGTAGTCGTCCATCAGGTTGCGCGAGGCGTCCATGGACAGCACACCCAGCTCTGCGCTGAGCTTCTCCGCCGAGGTCAGGTCGGGCAGCCCGGCCGAGGCGGTCTTCCGCCCGCCGGCCAACGGCAGTTGGCCGCCGCCACCGCCCCGGACGCCCCGGTGGAGCTCGGTCAGGTGCAGTTGCAGATCGCGCCGGTTGGCGCCGAAGGCGTCCAACGCCCCCACCTGGGCGAGCCTTTGCGCCAGCGGCCGGCTCGGTCGCGCCCGCTCCCAGAAGTCCACCAGGGAGGAGTACGGCTGCCCGTCCGCGATCCTCTTCGCCTCGGCCTCGCTGATGCCGTGCACATCACAGAGGGCGAGCCGCAGCCCCCACACCCCGGACTCGGACACCAGTTCGATCCGATGGGCGACCCCGGACACGTTCACGTCCAACGGCAGGATCGGCACCCCACGCCGCCGCGCGTCGGCCAGCAGCAGCCGCTTGGGATACATCCCCGGGTCATGCGTGAGCAGCCCGGCGTAGAAGGCGGCCGGGTGATGGGCCTTCAGCCAGGCCGACTGATACGTCGGCACGGCGAAGGCGACCGCATGCGCCTTGCAGAACCCGTACGACCCGAAGGCCGCCATGATCTCCCAGGTGCGCCGAATCGTTTCCGCGTCGTACCCGTTCCCTGCCGCCTGCTGTGCGAACCACACCTTGATCCGCTCCTGCGACTCCGGGTCGGACAGCCCCCGCCGCACCCGGTCGGCCTCGCCCCGCCCGCACCCGGTCATGATGGCGACGATGTCGATGACCTGCTCGTGGAAGACGACGACCCCGTACGTCCCCGCCAGCGGCCGCTCCAGATCGGGATGCGGGTATCGCACCGGCGCCCGCCCGTGCCGCGCCTCGATGAAGGGCCGCACCATGTCGGCGGCGACGGGACCGGGCCGGAACAGCGAGATGTCGACGACCAGATCATGGAAGGTGCTCGGCTGCAGCCGCCCCACCAGGTCCCGCTGCCCCGGCGACTCGATCTGGAAGCAGCCCAGCGTCTCGGTGGACCGGATCAGCCGGTACGTCTCCGGGTCCCCGGCCGGCACCGCGTCCAGGTCGACCCGCTCGCCCGTCACCCGCTCCACCTCGGCGACCGCGTGCGCCATGGCCGACTGCATCCGCACGCCCAGCACATCGAGCTTGAGCAGCCCGAGGTCCTCCACGTCCTCCTTGTCGAACTGCGACATGGGCAGCCCCTCACCGCTGGTGGGCACCACCGGCGTACGGGCGAGGAGCGAGGCGTCGGACAGCAGCACCCCGCACGGATGCATGGCGACCCCGCGCGGCAGGGCGTCGAGCGCCTCGACGAGCTCCCACAGCCTGCCGTACCGCTGCTTCTCCCCCGCGAGCCGCCTCAGCTCGGGCAGCTCCTCCAGCGCGGCGCGCGCGTCCCGGGCCCGGATGTGCGGGAAGGACTTGGCCACCCGATCGATCTCGGCCGGGTCCATGGACAGCGCGGCGCCCACGTCCCGGATGGCGTGCCGCACCCGGTAGGTCTCCGGCATGGACACGGTCGCGACCCGCTCGGCGCCGAACCGGCCGATGATCGCCCGGTAGACCTCCAGCCGCCGGGCGGACTCCACGTCGATGTCGATATCGGGCAGCACCACCCGCTCCTTGGAGAGGAAGCGCTCCATCAGCAACCCGTGCTCGACCGGATCGGCGTGCGCGATCCCCAGAAGGTGATTGACGAGCGACCCGGCCCCGGACCCCCGGGCGGCCACCCGGATCCCCATCCTCCGCACGTCATCGACGACCTGAGCAACAGTCAGAAAGTAAGAGGCGAAGCCGTGATGGGCGATGATGTCCAGCTCGTGGCGCATCCGCTCCCAGTACTCGCGCCGCCCGCCGTACCCGAGCCGCACCATCCCGGCCACCGCCCGCGAGGCGAGGGCCCGCTGGGCGGTGCGCCGCCCGGCACCCACCAGATGCGCCTCGGGAAAGTGCACGGTCCCGATGCCGAGGTCCCCCTCGGGGTCGACCCGGCACCCGGCGGCCGTGGCCAGGGTCTGCTCCAGCAGCCGGTGGGCGGTGTCCCGCCGGTATCCCGCGGCCTCCACGACCCGCTCGCCGACCTGCAGCATGCCCTGCGCGTCCTTCAGCCAGGCCTCGCCGGAGTCCAGCTCCCCGCGCGGGTCGATCGGGACCAGCCGTCGCGCGGCATCCAGCACATCGGCGACGGGCCCCGCCCCGGGATCGGCGTACCGGACGGCGTTGCTGAGCACCGGCCGGACCCCCTGCTCGGCGGCGAAGCCGACGGTACGGGCGGCCAGCCGCAGCGAGCCGGGCCCCGTACCGCCACGACCGTGCCAGACGACCTCCAGGCGCAGCGCGTCGCCGTAGACCTCGCGCCAGGGGCCGAGCAGCTTCGCGGCCCGGTCGGGACGCCCCGCGGCAAGGGCCCGGCCCACGTCCGACCCCGGGCCGAGCAGCACGGTCAGGCCGTCGCCGTGATTGTCCGGCCAGGGCAGCAGGGGCACGCCTTCTCCCGTGTGCGCCGCCGTGACGATCCGGCACAGGTCGGCCCACCCCCGGGCCCCGTCCCGGGCGAGAAAGATCACACGGGGGGCCGACTCGTCCACGAAGGCCCCGCCCCGCACCGGCACCTTTCTCCTCTCGCGGCGTACGGCCTCGGCCGCACCCACCGCCAGATCCACCCCGAAGACCGGCCGCACCCCCACCCCGGCGCAGGCCCTGGCGAACCGCACCGCCCCCGCGACGGTGTCCCGGTCGGTGAGGGCGAGCGCGTCCATCCCCCGCTCCGAGGCACGCTCCGCCAGCCGCTCCGGATGGGATGCCCCGTACCTCAGGGAGAACCCGGAGACGGTGTGCAGATGCGCGAAGCCCGGCACGCGCACCTCCCGCACTCGTGAGCCCCGAACAGCTCTCGAACATCAGTTCCCTACTTCCACCCCCACCATACCCCCATTCTCGAACGTGTGTACGACATCCGTTCGACCGCTTCCCACCTGCACAAACACGACACGGAGCCCCGCCCCCCACCGCACCCGGGGGACGGGACTCCGCGGAACGCACACCCGACGGCGTCAGCCGATCTGCGCCCCCGTGGCGGACAGCGCGGCGGTGACCGGCTGGAAGAACGTCTCCCCACCGGAGGTGCAGTCGCCGCTGCCGCCGGACGTCAGCCCGATGGCGCTGCTCCCCGAGAACAGCGACCCGCCGCTGTCACCGGGCTCGGCGCACACATCGGTCTGGATGAGACCGCTGACGGAGCCCTCCTGGTAGTTCACCGTGGCGTTCAGCCCGGTGACCGTCCCGTCGTGCACATGGGTCGTCGACCCGCTGCGCGTCACCTTCATCCCCACCGTCGCCTCGGCGGCCCCGGTGATCTTCTGGGTGGACCCGTTGTACAGGTCGACCTCGCTCGGGTGGTCGACCTGCGCCGTGTACTTCACGAGCCCGAAGTCGGTCCCCGGGAAGTGGGACTCCGCGTTCTGCCCGATCTCCTTGCCGCTGGAGTCCGACCAGGTGGTGATGGCAGAGGTGCAGTGCCCGGCGGTCAGGAAGTACGGCTGCCCGTCCTTGACCACGTTGAAGCCGAGCGAGCAGCGCCCGCCGGACCCGCTGATCGCGTCACCCCCGGCGATGAAGGGCTTGAACTCCCCCTTCGACCGCTTCAGTTCCGCCTTGCCGCCGAGCCCGTCGACCACCTTGCTCAGCTTGGCCCACTGGGCGCCGGAGACCGTCCTGTCGGCGGTGACGACGACCTTGTTGCTCACCGGGTCGGCCGCCCAGGACGTCCCCGGTATGGTCGCGTCCTTCTTCAGCGTCGTCCGCGCGCCGTCGAGCGCGGCCAGCGAGTTGGCGACGAGTCTCGCCTTGGCCCCGGCCGCCTCGACGGCGCTCACCGCGTCCTGGTCGACCACGTTGACGACGAGCCTCCTGGCCGAGGCGTCGTAGTAGCTGCCCGCGGCCTCGGATCCGAGGCGGTTCAGCAGCGTCGAGGCGAGGTTTCCGGCCGCCGGGGCGGACAGGACCTTCGGCTGCGAAGCCGGCTTCGCGGGCTCGCTGGCGTTCGCATTCTGCAAGGTGACACCCGCGGCGACCAGTGCGGCGATTCCCGCGCCGGCCACGGCGATCCGCCGCCGGGGTATGCGTCGGTGCTTCAACTCACGTCCTCCTGTGGGGGGATGGCCCGCGAGGTGTGGGGACCCGTCGGACCGGAAGGCTGGTTGACGAGCGACCACTCTTCCGAACGACACAGGGAGCGCACAAGGTTGACTTCAGGACGCGCGTAGAGAGGGCGCGCACACCCGCCCCCGTCTTGACTGACCACGGTCACGCAGGGAATTCGCACAGCAAACACGACACGCAAGTAACTCGCGCCGGACGGTCACGACACCGGCTGGCCGAAACCATATGCATCGCAGCCACCAGGAAGCCCCCGCACACCCCAGGGCATGCGGGGGCTTTCGAGGAAGCCGGAGTCGGACTCGCTACGGCAGCGTGACCCCGTAGTAGCTCAACGCCTCGGTCACCGGCTGGAAGAACGTCGTACCGCCGGAGGTGCAGTCACCGCTGCCGCCGGAGGTCAGCCCGTAGGCCACGGAACCCGCGTACAGCGGACCACCGCTGTCGCCGCCCTCGGCGCACACAGTGGTCTGGATCAGCCCGTAGACGATGTCACCGCTGCCGTAGTTGACGGTGGCGTTCAGCGCGGTGACCCGGCCGCTGTGCGTACCGGTGGTGGAGCCACGCCGGTACACGGTCTTGCCCACGGACGGCGTGGCCGCGCTGGTGATGGACTGGCTGCCCACGGCACTCGGGTGCGAGACCGAGGAGTTGGTGTACCGGACCAGGGCGAAGTCGTTGCCCGGGAAGCTGTAGCCGACGTTGGTGCCGAGCACGGTGGTGTGGCTGGAGTTGCTGTACCAGGTGGAGGCCACCTGGCCGCAGTGACCGGCGGTGAGGAAGTAGTACGTACTGCCGCTGTGCACGTTGAAGCCGAGCGAGCAGCGGTACTGGCCGCCGTAGATGGCGTCGCCGCCGCTGATCAGCTTGTTGAACTTACCCGGGGTGTGCTTGATGGTGAGCGCGTCCGCGTTGGTGCCGGCCTGCCGCTTGATCCTGGCGATCTCGGCCTTGGACACGGTGCTGTCGACGGTGAGGAGGACGCGGTCGGTCTTGCTGTCCACCGCCCAGGCCGTACCGGGTACGTCGGCCTTGAGGACGGCGTCGTTGGCCCTGCTGAGCTGGGCTGCGCTGAACGTGTGGTCGTCGCTGGCGTTCGCGGTGGGGGCGGCGAACGCGGCCGCGGCCAGGAGTCCGGCGGCCAGGGCGGTCAGCCGGCTCCGTCTCGCGGTGCCGATGTGGGGAGTGGTGCGCTTGATCCTCACTTTTCGTTCCCTCCCAGGGGAAGTCGGGGGCCCGCGTGGGGTCGGGGCCCGTGAGGCGCAGCCAGGGGGCGCGCCGGGTTGCGAACATGCATGCCCCCTGACAAGCGCTGAGGGGGAGTATTCGGCCGAATGACCGGTCGGCACAAGGGTGCCTTTCGGCCGTTGGCTTTTAAACCACCTTTACGTGGCCTCCCCTGACACCGGATCAGCGCAGGACGGGATCAGCTCACCGCACGCTCCCCCGCCTCGATCGCCACGTCCAGGGTGTTGCCGGGCGGCGGGAACGGGCAGAGGAAGTGGTCGGCGAAGGCGCACGGCGGGAGCTGGACGCGGTTGAAGTCGACGGTGGTACGCCCCTCGGCGTCCGGCGCGGCCGGGTGGAGGAAGCGGAACCGGAAGGTGGTGTCGCCGCTGGTGGTGTCGGCGAACACCGCCCACAGCGCCCCGTCGCCCTGCTGCGCGACCTGCAGCGTCAGCTGCTGCCCGGCCAGAGCGAAGGCGAGCTCCCCGGCGAGGGCGAGCCCGCGCTCACGCCCGTCCGCGTTGCCGACCCGCACGGTGCGGGTGTCGCCGTACGGCGTGAACCGACCCGGCACCGACCAGCGGGCGTCGTACGGGGTGGCCTCGATGCCCCGGAAGGCGCGCCGGGCCGCGGAGTCGGGGTCGTAGACCCGTACCCCCCACACCCCCTCGCGCACCAGTACGACCAGCCGCCTGTCCCCCAGCGCGACCCGCGCCTCCGCCTCCGGACCGCGGTCGGCGTCGAGCCGGACCTCACCGGCGAACGGCCGCCCGTCCACGCTCAGGCCGTCGGCCTCACCGGCGGTGAGCACCACGCCCTCCCCCACGGCCGCCCAGGTCCCGGGGATCTCCGGAAGTCGCCCGTCCGGATAGTCCTCCACCCAGTACGTTCCGGTCAGCGCGAGCGGCCCGAACGGCGCCGAGACCCTCTCGACCCGCGTCTCGTGCCACTGCTTCCACGCATCGGCTGCGTCCGTCGTCATGTCCTCTTCCCTTTCATCCGTGCTCGGCCTTCCTCTGCCGGCTTCCTCTGCCGGGTGCTCCAGCCCGTCACCGGTCGACGGGAGGCGGACCGCCAGGTGCATCCGCGGTCGTACGGTCATGACGTTCCCCCGGTCATGACGTTCCGCCGCCCAGTCCGGCGTACCGGTTGGCGGGCAGGGCCAGGCCCAGGTGCTCGCGCAGGGTGCTGCCCGGGTAGAAGGTGCGGAACAGGCCGCGGTGCTGGAGCAGCGCCACCGTGCCGTTGACCAGCCGCTCCAGGTCACGGCGCGGCTCGACGGGCACGAGGTGGAAGCCGTCGGTGACCCCGTCGGCGTACCAGCCGGCGACCAGTTCGGCCAGGTCGACGGGGCCGCCCCGGTACAGCGGCCCCCGCACGGTCGCCCGCGGACCCCCACCTCCGTGTCCCGGCTCGGCCGCGTGCTCGCCGTCGCCGAGGTCGACCAGCAGGCTCACCAGCACCCGCAGGGTGTCCGGGTGCCGCCCGAACCCGGCGGCACCGGCGCGCAGTTCCTCGCGTACGGCGGCGGCCTGCGCCGGGGTCACGGCGCGGACCAGGGCGACGTCGGCGTGGCGGGCGGCGACGGTACGGGCCTCGCGCTCGGTGGCGTCGACCAGACGGACGGGGTGGCCCTGCGGCGGCCGGGCCACGGTCGAGGGGCCCCGGACCGGGAAGGCGGTGCCGGTGACGTCGACGTGGTGCGGCTTGTCCCGGCCCGGGAAACGGCCGGTCGACGCGTCCCGGACCTCGGCGCCGTCCTCCCGGCTGTCCCACAACCTGGCCACCGCGTCGGCGACTTCGCCCGCCTCGTCCCACAGCTGCCGGACCGACGGCGCGGGCCGGCGGCCGAAGAGCCGGTCCTCGCCCGCACCGGTCGACACCTCGATGCGCCAGCCGGCCCGCCCACCGCTGACCCGGTCCAGCGTCGCCACGGCGGCCTGCACCACCAAGGGCTCGGTGTGGGTGGTGGTGACGGTCGGGACCAGACCGATGCGCCGGGTCGCGGGCGCCGCCCGGGACAGCACGGCGAGCGCGTCGGGCCCGGGCCGGGCGAAGGAGTCGTCCAGCGTCACGAAGTCCAGCCCACCGCGCTCGGCGAGCCGGACCAGCTCGACGTGCGGTTCGGCACCGGAACACTCCGGCAGATCGACGGCGGCGGCGAGATGCAGCAGCCCACGGCCGTACCGCGCGCTCACCTCGGTGTCTCCTGCCATCGCGTGCCCACCCTCACAGCACCTTCGCCAGGAACGCCCGGGTCCGCTCGTGCCGCGGCCGGTCCAGCACCTCACCCGGCGGCCCCTGTTCGACGATCCTGCCGTCGGCCATGAACACCACCGTGTCGGCGACCTCACGGGCGAAGGCGATCTCGTGGGTGACGACGATCATCGTCGTGCCCTGGGCCGCCAGGCCCCGGATGACGTCGAGGACCTCGCCGACCAGTTCGGGATCGAGCGCCGAGGTCGGCTCGTCGAACAGCAGCAGCTTCGGCTCCAGCGCGAGCGCCCGCGCGATGGCCACCCGCTGCTGCTGCCCGCCGGACAGCTGCCGTGGATAGGCGTCGGCCTTGTCGCCGAGCCCCACCCGCTCGAGCAGCCGGCGCGCGCCCTCCACCGCCTCCCTCCGGGGCCGTTTCAGGGCGGACACCGGGGCCTCGACGACGTTGTCGAGGACCGTGAGGTGGGGAAAGAGGTTGAAGTTCTGGAAGACGAACCCGATCCGGGTGCGCTGCCGCAGCACCTCCCGCTCGGGCAGCTCGTACAGCTTGTCCCCGGCGCGCCGGTACCCCATCAGCGAGCCGTCGACGCTGATCTCCCCCCGGTCCACCTTCTCCAGGTGGTTGATGGTGCGCAGCAGCGTGGACTTGCCCGAGCCGGAGGGGCCGAGCACGACGGTCACCTCACCGGCGCGCACCTGCAGATCGATGCCCTTGAGGACGTCGAGCGAGCCGAAGCTCTTGTGCACCGACCTGATGTCGACCATGACGCTCATCGTGCGGGTTCCCTTCTCCGTGAGGTGCTCAGGAAGGCCAGCGCCGCGCGGGCGGTGGCGTCGTTCTGCCGGAACGCGGCCCCTCCGGTGCGCGGCCGGGTGAAGGCGCCGGGGGTGCGGGCGTCGGTGTACGGGCCGAGCGCGAAGCGCCGGGGATGCGGCCGCCCCGCGCCGTCGAGGATCCGGCCGTCGCCGGGGTCGACCCGGAGCAGTCCGTCCGGTGTCTCGGCGGCGCCGTCGATGTGCAGTTGGCGCAGCAGGCGGTCGCGGGCCCGGCCGACGGTGGGCTCGGGCAGCCGGGCCTCGACCAGGGCCCGGGCCTCGACGGAGAAGCCCGGCACGGTGGGACTCGCGGCCCGGAACACCCCGTCCTCGGCGGTGACGGTCATGTCGGCGCCGACGAACCTGAGCAGGCCGGCCCGGGACAGCGCGAGCATCTGCCGCAGCCGGGGTCCGGGCGGCCCGGAGGCCAGGTAGCTGAAGAAGCCGTGCCACCAGGGGCCGGTGTTCCCGAGGCGGACGAGCTGCCCGTAGACGGAGAGCAGCCCGAGGAAGACACCCAGGTCCGCGCTGTGGGAGGGGTCATGACGGCGGTTCAGGTCGGCCTCCACATACCGCCGCATGCCCTCCTGGAAGTCCTCGTGGGAGGCGTACCGCACCCCGTCCAGCGGATGGTCGAGCGCGGTGAGGTCGAGGCGGTCGGCCGGATCCGGCACGGCGGCGGCGACCAGCGCCCGCACCTCGGCGACGTCGCTCGCGGCCGCGTACTTCTCCTCGAAGTCGGCCCAGGCCATGGCCGTGCGCTCGGCGTGGGCGGTGAAGAGGCGGTGGTAGTGGGCGAAGCCCAGCTCCTTCTCCACCAGCGGCCACACATCGCGCCGGAAGTCGAAGCCTCCCGGCCGGGCCAGCAGGGCCTCGACCTCGGCCGGCCCCAGGAAGCGGGGCAGCGGGGGCCGGTCGCCGGTCCAGTCGTAGCCGATCTTGGCGTGGTACGGCACTCCGCGCCGCGAGCCCACGTGGAGCACCGGCTCCCGCCCGGAGGGGAGGTAGGTGTCGCCCTCGTACCGCCCGCCGCGCCCCTCGGTGAGCAGCACCATCAGGTCGACGAAGGCCAGCCCGAAGCCGCGCACGAGCACGGGTTCGCCGGGCAGCAGCGGGGACAGGTCGCTGTCGGCGGTGAAGTCGGGCGGCAGGTGCACCAGTCCGTGCTCGCGGGCGTAGGCGGCCAACTCTTCCTGGTTGTCGTCGAGTTCGGCGTCGAGGTGACCGATCGCGAGGATCACCAGGTCGGCCAGGAGGGGATGCGGCCGGCCCTCCAGCCAGACCCGCTGGCGGCCCTCGCGCGGGCCGCCGATCCGCAGGGCCCGCCGGGGATGGTGGTGGACGGTGACGCCCTCGGGCAGCTCGGCCCGTGCGCGCTCGTACACCCAGCGCAGATAGCGGCCCTGGAGCTGCCGGTCGGCGAAGGTGCCGCCGTCGAGGCCCGCCCACTCGTGCAGCGTGGGGCCCTCGCGCACCGGGCCGTCCATGGTCACCGTCTCGTCGGTGAACATGGTGACGTCCTCGGCGTGGGAGTTCATCCACAGCAGCGGTGACTGCTTCTCGCGCCAGATGCGTCCGCCGCCCGGCGGATACGGGTCGACCAGGTGGATATCGAGTCCCGAACCGGCGTACAGCTCGGGGGCGTTGGCGGCAATACGTTCCAGCAGTCCGGTCCCCCGCGGCCCGGCTCCCACGATCACCAGCTGCGGCCTCATCGGGCGTGCTCCGTGCCGCGCGCGTAGTACTTCTCGATGTAGTGCTGGCCGAGGCCGAGGGCCGAGGTGACGACCGCGTACCAGAGGGTCGCGACCATGAGCAGCGGGATCACCTGATAGGTCTGGTGGTAGATCAGCTGGGCAGAGAACAGCAGGTCGTTGACGGCGATGACACTGACGATCGAGGTGCCCTTGAGGGTGCCGATGAGCATGTTGCCGGCGGGCGGCACGATGGAGCGCATGGC
This sequence comes from Streptomyces sp. NPDC001393, assembly GCF_053597455.1. Lineage (NCBI taxonomy): Bacteria > Bacillati > Actinomycetota > Actinomycetes > Kitasatosporales > Streptomycetaceae > Streptomyces > Streptomyces sp. NPDC001393. Next base: position 50,784 of record NZ_JBSFIH010000003.1, on the reverse strand, counting down.
CTGCGGCAGCACGATCCGCCACCAGCGCCGCGACCGGCTCAGGCCGAGCGCCTGGGCGGCCTCGATCTGCCCGCGGTCGACGGAGAGGATGCCGGCCCGGACGACCTCGGCGGCGAAGGCGGCCTCGTGCAGGGTGAGTCCGACGATCGCGACGGCGACCGGGGTGAGCAGGTTGACGGTCCGCACGCCGAGCACCTGCGGGTACAGCGCCCCGATGTTGAACCACAGCAGCAGCTGCACCAGGATCGGGATCGACCGGAACAGCCACACATAGCCCCAACTGACCGCTCGCAGCACGGGGTTGGCGGAGAGCCGGAAGGCGGCGAGCAGGGTGCCGAGGGCGAAGCCGAGGACCATCACGACCGCGGTCAGCCACAGCGTGAGCCAGAGCCCGCGCAGGATGGAGCCGGAGGTGAAGTTGTCGGCGACGACGTCCCACTGGAACGCCTTGTTGCGCAGGACGGAGGTGACGGCGAACCCGAGCAGCACGAGCACGACGACGGCTGCCGTCCACTGGCCGTACCGGCGCTGCGGGACGATCCGCGGGGCGTGGCCGGGCTCGGGTGTCCCGGCCGCGGTGGGGATTTTGGCGAGGGTGTCGGATGACATGCGAAGGCTCCGTGACACGAAAGAGTCGGGTGGCGCCTTCACACGGCCGAGCCCCTCAGCAGGGCCGTCCACCGAGAGTACGTGGGCGTTTCCCGCCGCTGTCAAGGCTGTCCGAACTGTGAGCCGTACGTCTCAAGTCAGTTGACGCGGAACCGGATGCCTGTTCCACTTGGCCCATGCATCCACAGCAGTGGCTGGTCACCCGCTCCCACATCGACTTCGGTCGCGTGTGGTCCTCTTCCTGTTGAGCTGACCCCCTGCATGCGCCTGCCCTCCGGGCGGGCGCACTCGCGTTCTCCCTCTCCCTCGCCTTCACGCGCACTCCCCTCCCCTCGCGCTCCGCCACCCTGTCTGCTCCCAGGAGACCGCACCCGATGCGTACGCGCCTTGTTGTACCTTTTATTGGCATTACGGCCGCCACTCTGCTGCTCACCGCCTGCGGTTCGGGCGGGACAGGCACGTCCGCGGTGGCCGCCAAGTCCGGCCAGGTGCCCACCACCGATGTCGTCTCCGCCGAGAAGAAGGACGACGCGGCGGCGAAGCTGCTGCCCGCCGGCACCACCCGCCTCACCGTCGCCATCAGCGTCGGCGGCACACCGCCCGGCACCACCTATCTGTCCGACGGCAGGACGCTGACCGGCCAGGACGTCGACTTCACCAAGGCGGTCGCCAAGGTGCTCGGCATCGAGCTGAAGGTGGAGCAGGCGGGTTTCGAGGCGATCCTGCCCGCGCTGGACAGCGGCAAGTACGACTTCGGCGCGTCCAACTTCGGCGTCACCGACGAGCGCCGCAGGACCATCGACTTCGTCACCTACGTCAACGACGGCCAGGGCTTCGCCGCCCGCACGGACAGCAAGCTGACGAAGATCACCGATCTGAGGCAGCTCTGCGGGCTGAACGTGGCGACCGGCGCCGGCACGACCTTCGAGGCCACGCTGCAGCAGAGCAGGCACGTCTGCACCGACGCCGGCAAGAAGCCGTACCAGGTGCAGACGTACTCCGAGTCGAGCGCGATCTGGTCCTCCGTCCAGCAGGGCCGCAGCGATGTGGTGATGTCCACCATCAACGGCCTGCGCTACGCCGTGGCCCACCAGCAGGGCCTGAAGTTCCTGAACGAGTACCACCGCCTGGACGTGGGCTTCGCCTTCAAGAAGGGCACCGGGCTGGCGCCCGCCTTCCAGGCGGCGGTGAACAGGCTGATCGCCGACGGCACGTACGAGAAGATCCTCAGGAAGTGGGGCACGACGGGCTCGGCCATCACCAGGTCGCGGATCAGCCCGCCGGAACTGAAGAACTGAGCGGAACGGTTCGGGCGGTCACAACCCGCGGTCACAACCGGCGATCACAACCCGCAGTCACAACCCGAGCAGCACTCACAACACTCACAGCACTCGCAGCACTCGCAGCACGACAGGTCGCAGTCACAGTCGCAGTCGTTGCAGCAGCCCTCGCGCTTCTTCCGCGACCAGGGACCCTCGAACTCGTCGGCGCAGCACACCTTGCAGGTGCAGCACAGGCCGAGGGCGGCCGCGCAGCCGGCCCAGAAGCCGCGCTTGTCCGGGTGCGGCGGCTGGCCGCCGAAGGGGTTGCCGTACGGGTGGCCCGGTGTGTTCGGTGCGTGGTGACCGGGCGGCGGTCCGAAGGAGGCCTCGGGCGCGTGTCCGCACGAGCGGGTGCCGAACGCGCGGTCCACGGAACGCTCCAGCTCGTGCACGAGCAGCCGGTGGACCAGCCTGCCGTCGGCGAACTCGGCCTCCCGCAGGGCGAGCCGGATGCCGTGCACGGCGTCGTCGGCGAGCCGGCGGGCCTCGGTGCGGGAGGTGCCCGTGGCGGTGAGCGGGTTCCAGGCGCCCGACGCGGCGTCGGCCTGCTGGTCCTCCACGGCGTCCAGCAGATGTGCGAGCCGGCCGAAGAGCCGGCCCGCCTCGGCGAGCGGAGTCGCGTTGCCCGGCCGTCCGGCCAGCACCGCGGTGTGGGCGAAGGCGGCGGCGGTCGCGCTCTCGGTCGGCTCGGTGACGGTCAGGACCGGGGTGCCGTACCCGGCGAGGGTCTCCAGGCCCAGCTGCCGGTCGACGGCCTCGACGAGGACGCCGGTGTCGAAGCCGACCGCGGCGCCGCTGTGGGCGCCGGCCCGGCCCCAGCCCGCGGCGACCCGGCGCGCGGCGGCGGCCATGGGCCGGCGGGCCAGCAGCCCGTCCCGGTCGGCGACATGGTCGCGCACCTTCGCCGCGGCGAGCACCAGGGAGACGGCGGCGGCGAGCCGGGCGCCCTCGCCCCGGGCGACGGACGCGGTGCGCATCCCGCGCAGCGCGCAGGGACCGGCCGTGCGGCGGCCGTCGGCGGTCCGTCCCGCCTGAGCCTCCGTCAGGACCGAGACGAGAAGGCCGTCATAGTTTGTCACAATGCGCGCGAGTTGCCCGTGATCGCGGCGCAGGGCGAGACACAGCCCGCACAAGTGCGCCATCCACTCGGCCTTGAGATGCTCACCGAGCCGATGAGAGCACGGTCTGACGATTCCGAACACGACGATCCCCCGTGATGTGGTACGACGTTGACGTTCACCCGGACGCACCGATCATCACCCATCCGCCGACGACTATCATATTTCACTCTCAGTCAGCAGCCGTATGAGTCACGACCCTTGGGGCACAAGGACTCTCGACGGATCGGCTGTGCACCAGTACCGTCACAAACCCCCCGCGCGGCGCCTATCCACTTGGCGCGCCGTCCGCATCATGGATGACCATAGGGACGCGGAAAGCAGAAAAAGACCGCTGTGAGAGGAGGCGTCCATGGGATCGGTACGCAAGGCGAGTGCGTGGCTCGGCCTCGTCGACGACAACGATGACGAGCGTTACTACGACGACGAGTACTCCGAGGGCACCGAGTCCGAGGGCGCCTGGGTCACCGACCCCCGCGTGAAGGTGGCCTCGGACACGGCCGAGGAGAAGGGCCGCCGGATCGGCACGGTCACCCCGGACAGCTTCCGGGACGCCCGCGCCATCGGTGAGCTCTTCCGGGACGGGGTCCCGGTCATCATGAACCTCACCAACATGGAGCCGGGCGACGCCAAGCGGGTCGTGGACTTCGCGGCGGGGCTCATCTTCGGTCTGCGCGGCTCGATCGACCGCGTGTCCAACCGGGTGTTCCTGCTCACGCCGGCCGACACCCAGATCATCAGCGGCGAGGCGTCCGCCCACCGCGAGGACGGCTTCTTCAACCAGAGCTGAGGCAGGGCCGCTCACCGGCCCTGCCTGCCGACTCCGGTCAGCGGAAGGCGTCGAGCCCGGTGAGCGCCTTGCCCAGCACGAGCTGGTGCATCTCGACGGTGCCCTCGTAGGTGAGCACCGACTCGAGGTTGGTCGCGTGCCGCATCACGGGGTATTCCAGGGAGATCCCGTTGGCACCGAGGATCGTCCGCGCCGTACGGCAGATCTCGATCGCCTCGCGGACGTTGTTGAGCTTGCCGAAGCTGACCTGCTCCGGGCGCAGGCGGCCGGCGTCCATCCGCCGCCCCAGATGATGGGCGAGCAGGATCCCCTTGTGCAGTTCCACCGCCATGTCGGCGAGCTTGGCCTGGGTGAGCTGGAAGCCGCCGATGGGCCGCCCGAACTGCTCCCGCGTCTTCGCGTAGTCGACCGCCGCCTCGAAACTGCTGCGCGCCGCGCCCATCGCACCCCAGACGATGCCGTACCGGGCGTGGGACAGACAGCTGAGCGGTCCGCGCAGTCCGGTGACCTCCGGGAGTACGGCGTCCGCGGGCAGCCGTACGTCGTCCATCACCAGTTCGCTGGTGACGGAGGCGCGCAGGGACCACTTGTGCTTGATCTCCGGCGCAGAGAAGCCCGGGGTGCCGGTGGGGACCACGAAACCGCGGATGCCGTCCTCGGTCTGCGCCCAGACGACGGCCACCCCGGCGACCGATCCGTTGGTGATCCACATCTTGCGGCCGCTGAGCACCCAGTCGTCGCCGTCACGCTTGGCGTGGGTGCGCATGGAGGCGGGGTCGGAGCCGTGGTCGGGCTCGGTCAGCCCGAAGCAGCCGATCACCTCGCCGGCCGCCATGCGGGGCAGCCACTCAAGCTTCTGCTCCTCGCTGCCGAAGCGGTGGATCGCGTACATGGCGAGCGAGCCCTGCACGGAGACGAGGGACCGGATGCCGGAGTCGGCGGCCTCCAGCTCCAGGCAGGCCAGGCCGTACTGCACGGCCGTCGCCCCCGCACAGCCGTATCCGGTCAGGGACATGCCCAGGGCACCGAGGGAGCCGAGTTCGCGCGCGAGTTCACGGATGCCGGGCAGCTCGCCCTTCTCGTACCACTCGGCGACGTACGGCAGCACCCGGTCCGCCGCCCAGGCCCGCACGGTGTCCCGCACGGCCAGGTCCTCCGGTTCCAGCAGGTCGTCGATCCCGAGCGGGTCGGCGGGATCGAACGGGGGCAACTTCGCGGACGCGGACATGGGACACCCTCCGGCACACAGAAAACTAGCACCGCTAATTACTTATGTGCCGCCGACGTTACGGCGCGGTGTCCTGCACGTCCAGTACACCAAACACCTCAGGCCGAGACGCGGGACTCCACCACGTCCCGCTGCGCGGGCAGCTCCACCGCCTCCACCGCCGCCTCGGGCTGCGCGCACTGCATGATCCGCGGCAGTCGCAGCGCCATCACCGCGCCCAGCAGCAACAGGCCGGCGCTCACCAGCAGCGTCACATGCAGCCCGTGCACGAAGGACTCCCGCGCGGCCCGGCGCAGCGCCGCCCCGGTGGGGCCGCCCAGCCGTCCGGCGACCTCGTAGGCCTCGCCGAGCGAGTGGCGCGCCCGCGCCGACGCGTGGTGCGGAACGCCCGGCACCGAGCGCAGATGCGGGGCGTAGGCCGCGTTCATCACGCTGCCCAGCAGGGCGATGCCGATGCCGGCGCCGAGCTGGTACGACGTCTCGCCGATGGCGGCCGCCCCGCCGGCCTGGTCCGCCTGGGCCTCGCTGAGCATCGACTCGTACGCCCCGAAGAGCGTGGTCTCCAGACCGAAGCCGAGCAGCACGAAACCGGCGAGCAGCAGCGGTGCGTTGTCGGTGCCGCCCATCGCGGTGAGCGTCAGGACCGCGACGGCGGTGAGGCAGAAGCCGAAGCAGACCATCCGGCGCGGCCCGAAGCGGCGCAGCATCCGCGCGCCCGCCAGCCCGGCCGCCATCGCCGCGACGGTCAGGGGCAGCAGCCTGAGGCCGGTCTGCAGCGGGGAGAGCCCGAGCACCAGTTGCAGGTACTGGGCGGCGATCAGCTCCAGGCCGACCAGCGCGAGCATCGCCAGCACGATGCAGCCCACCGAGGTGCTGAACGCGGGCCGGCGGAACATCCGCAGGTCCACCAGCGGATGCGCAAGCCTGCGCTGCCGCCGTACGAAGAGCACGAGGAGGGCCGCGCCGACCAGCAGCGGCAGCACGGTGAAGGGACTCGCCGGCGCCTCGCCACCGCCCAGCCGCTTCACGCCGAGGACGACGCCGAAGAGACCGCCGGCCGCCATCAGGGCGCCGACGACGTCCCACGGGCCGCTGCGGTCGCCACGGGACTCGGGCAGCAGGATCCGGCCGACCGGAAGGCTGACCAGCATCAGCGGGATGTTGACGAGGAAGGCCGCGCCCCACCAGAAGTGCTCCAGCAGGAAGCCGCCGAGCAGCGGACCGACGGCCGCGCCGACGGCGGCCACCGCGCTCCAGATGCCGATCGCGAGCGCGCGCTCGCGCCGGTCCGGGAAGACCTGACGCAGGATCGACAGGGTCGCCGGCATGATCATGGCGCCGCCGACGCCGAGCAGCGCGCGGGCCAGGATCAGCATCTCGGCCGTCTGCGCGAGGGCGGCCACGGCGGAGGCGACGCCGAACAGGCCGTAGCCGAGCAGCAGGACGCGTCTGCGGCCGACCCGGTCGCCGAGGGTGCCGAAGAGGATCAGCAGCGAGGCGCAGACCAGCGGATAGACGTCGACGATCCAGAGCAGCTCTATGGCGCTGGGCTTGAGGTCCTGGGTGACGGCGGGGACCGCCACGTGCAGCACGGTCGCGTCGAGGGCGACGAGCAGCAGGCTGACGCAGAGGACGACGAGGACGACCCAGCGGCTCGCACCGGCCCCGGCCGGCCGACGGCTCGGGGCCACGGCAGCCGTGGTCGTCCCGGACATGTACGTACCTCCCAGATGTGCCGCGCGCGGGGCGGACCGACGGGGTGGGGACTCCCTGTCGTACGGCCGGAGAGGAGCGGGGTCTCCGGCCCGCGCAAACCCACGCGGGTGACTCGTCAGCGTACGCGAGTCCGCCACGGTGACACGTGGCGGACCTCTCACACGCGCGACGGAACCCGTGTGGCGTACGCCACGTCGCCCCCTCTTGACCACGCCCCGGCGGCCGGTGCGGTTCCGCCGCCTGTCGATAATCGGGTCCGTGACCGATCTTGACACGCGCGTGGACCCCCGCCACGCCCCACTCCTGCGCCGGGCGGTACCGGCCCTCCTGGGCTATGCGGCGGTGCGCGCCCTGGGGCTGGTGGTGCTGGCCGGGTGGGGCGCCGCGCGCGGCAAGAGTGCGTACACCCTGTTGACGGCACGCTGGGACGCGCTGTGGTACACGCGGGTCGCCGAGCTGGGGTACGGCTACGAGGTGCGGCTGCCGAACGGCGACGTGCACTCCAACCTGGCGTTCTTCCCGCTGCTGCCGTGGCTGGAGCGGCTGGGGCACGCGGCCCTGCCGCTGTCGTACGCGGACGCCGGTTTCGTCGTCAGCCTGCTCGCCTCGCTCGCCGCGGCCTGCGGGATCTTCGCCGTCGCCGAGCGGCTGCACGGCCCGCGGGTGGGCGTCTGCGCCGTGCTGCTGTGGGCGGTGCTGCCGGTCGGGATCGTGCAGTCGATGGCGTACAGCGAGTCACTGTTCACGGCGCTGGCGGCGTGGTCGCTGTACGCGTTGCTGACGGGACGGTGGATCACCGCGGGCACCCTGGCGGGGCTGGCGGGGCTGACCCGGCCGGTGGGGGCCGCGGTGGTCGCGGCGGTGTGGGTGGCGGGCGTGATCTCGTTCGTGCGGGACCGGAGCGTGATGCGCCCGCCCGGCGCGTACGACAACGAGCACGCCCCGGCGCACACATCCGGCGCGTCCAGCGGCACACACGCCCCAGCTCGCACACCCGGCACACCCCTCACCTCGCACAACCCACAAACACCTGAGCCCCCTAACGTCACTCATGCCCCCGGCACCCCACATGCCCCCCTGTGGCGTCGCGTGCTCGGCATGGTGATCGCTCCGCTCGGCGCCGCCGGTTACGTGCTCTGGGTCGGGCAGCGGACCGGGAAGGGAGTGTTCGGGTATCTGGACGTTCAGGCCGGATGGCGCAACGGGTTCGACGGCGGCTATGCCTTCGGGCGCTTCGTGGCCGACAAGTTCACGTCATTTCCGACCGCGTTCGCGGGCGCCGGCCTGATCATCGGGGTGGCCCTGCTGCTCTGGCTGTACGCGACCGGCGTCCGAAGGCGTCAGCCGGTCGAACTGCTGGTGTACACGGGTGTCGTGCTCGCCCTCGCCCTGTGCGCGTCGAGCTACTTCGGCTCCAAGCCGCGGCTGCTGATGCCCGCCTTCCCCGTGCTGCTGCCGCTCGCCTGCGCCCTCGCCCGGCTGCGCACGTCCCGATCCGCGCTGGTCACGACCGGACTGGCCCTCGTCACGGCGGTCTATGGGGCGTTCTGGCTGAACGGCTCCGGTCCCCCGTGATCGACTTCTCCCGGCGGTGACGCCCCGGAAAATTCCGCGCCAGGACCGGGTTAACGCATTCACAAGCGCCATATAAACAACACCCGGCATGATCAAAGGAATTGCAGGAAAGGGCCTCACAGGATTGCGGAATCCCTGGAATTCGGGCCGCCCTTGAGAGGTTTCCCACATCACATCGTCATCACAAACCCGCTGTTTCGACCGGGCACACACCTCACTCGCTGTAACGTCGATTGGGTGCGTACCGAACGAAACCTCACCCGGCGTCTGGACCGGGTGTTCGCCAGACTCGACCGTGAGCCGGAACGACCGGCCCACATCGATGTGCCAAGGATGAGCCGGCACCGGGTCGTTCTGTTCACGGCGACCCTGGCTTTCTACCTGGCCATCGTGTGGGCCGTGGTGATCACGTCCTGGCTGGTCCGGCTCGACTGGCAGGTCATGTTCTTCCGGCCGTACCAGCAGTGGCCGCAGATCCACGCCTTCCTCGACTACTACGTGGTGCTCGGCCAGCGCGGCCCCACCGCGGTGATGGTCGCGGCCTGGCTCGGCTGGCGCTCCTGGCGCCAGCACACCCTCCGCCCGCTGCTCACCCTCGCCACCTCGCTGCTGCTGCTGAACATCACGGTCGGCGCCGCCAAGTACGGCATGGGGCGCCTCGGTCCGCACTACGCGACCGTGATCGGCTCGAACGAGATGATGCGGGGCGGCGATATATTTCCCAGCGGCCACACCGCCAACGCGGTCGTGACCTGGGGCATCCTGGCCTATCTGGCCTCCACCCCGAGAGCGCGCCGCTGGCTGTCGGCACTGTCCGCGATCACCTCGCTGGGCGTCGGCCTCACCACCGTCTACCTCGGTACGCACTGGCTGAGCGACGTCCTGCTGGGCTGGGCCGCGGGCCTGCTGATCCTGCTCGCCCTGCCGTGGTTCGAGCCGCTGATCGCCAAGTCCGAGACCGCGCTGTTCGACCTGCGCGACCGCTGGCGTGCCCGCCGCGGCCGGCCCGTGCCGGAACCGCTCGTCCCGGTCGCGCCGGTGGTGCTCAGGCCGCGCGGCGCACCGGTGGAGCAGCCGGCCCCGGCGCGCGAGCCGGTCGCCTCGACCCGTGCCTCCAGAGGGCCGGCGCATCTGGCCCCGGGACCGCACACGGCCCGCTCGGAACGCACCCCGGTCACCCCGGTGGGCAGCCGCCGCCCGCCGCACACCGACCACCGCATCCCGCGCGGCACCACCCAGCCGGCCCGCCCGCTGACGGGCGGCTGACCACGGGGCCCGGTACGCACAACCGCCCCGCGCACACACGTCGTAGGCCCCGCTTCCCCGAGGAGGGAAACGGGGCCTACGTCGTGCAGGTGTACGTAGCGGTGGTCCTCAGCCCTTCCAGGCGCGGACCACCCGCCCGTCGCGCACCTCGAAGTTCAGCCGGCCCACCCGGTACTCCATGGTGATGATCGCGTCCGGCGGCAGCGACCGCACGGTCGACCACCCCCGCTCCCGAGCGAGCCGCTCGGCGTCCGCGGCATCGAGGCCGACATACCCTTCGGGACTGTCCTGGGGCTCCGCTGGCGGAGAGGGATTCGGTGCCATGCCGCCACGCTACCGCGCAGCGCAGGGTAAGAGTTGTATCAGTCTCCCGTCACACTTCTGTCACAGCCGCAGGGCTGCGTATCCCTCGCCGCGTCATTAGCCGCTGCCGCGGCGGGCGTCACACGTACGAGGGTTTCCGCGGAGCCCGCCGGGGCAATCGAACAGAATTCACGCGCCCTGATCAGCGCGTCGAATTACCCGGTGGAAAGTTCCCCCGCCGGGATCACGACAGCGTCCGGAGATGTCATTCCCCGGGCAATCGGGCAGCGGGGCCACGGCAGCTGACGCCGCATAGGAATTTCACGACTTCAGCACATAACCACCGTACGCACCCTGCCGGAGCGGGCGGCACCGCGAGCGTCATGGCGCCGGTCCGTGGGTACCCCGCGCCGGAGCCGCATCGAGCTGTCAGGGAACGCGGACAGCCGCTGTCCTCGACGGGCAGCGGCTGTTCGGCAAGGATGCTCGGCGGTCAGAGCGCGAGGCGCTGGCCGGGCACGATCAGGTTCGGGTCGTCGCCGATGACCTTCTTGTTGGCGGCGTAGATCCGCTGCCAGGTGGTCCCGTGCCGCGCGGCGATGGCGCTCAGGGTGTCGCCCTCGCGGACGGTGTAGTCACCCGTGCCACGGGACTCACTGCGGTTGGTGTGGCCGCTCGGGCGCTCCGGCGTCTTCGCCGGGGCGGACTCCGTCGTCACGCTGCTCTCCGGGGCCGCCGTACCGGAGGAACCGGTGTGGGCCGCCGCGGGAGCGGCGCCATAGGCTCCGGCGCGGGCGGAGCAGACCGGCCAGGCGCCCCAGCCCTGGGCCTGCTGGACCTTGGTGGCGACGGCGATCTGGGCGCTCCTGGAGGCCTGGTCGGCCGTCGGGGCGTAGGCGGTGCCGCCGTACGCGCTCCAGGTGCCGGCGGAGAACTGCAGCCCGCCGTAGTAGCCGTTGCCGGTGTTGATGTGCCAGTTGCCGCCGCTCTCGCACTGGGCGATGCGGTCCCACACTCCGCTGTCCGCCGCGGCGGCGTTGCCGGTGGCGGCCAGCAGTCCCAGCGGGGCCAGCAGCGCGGCTCCGGCCAGCGCGGCCGCCGTACGGCCCTTGCGGGCACCCTCGGGACGGGCGGTGTTGCGGGTGGTATCGGCACACTCGGACATGTAATTCCCTCTCCACGAACCCGGGCTCCCCCGGGCGGAGCACGCCTCGCCGCGCAGGACCGCGGTTGCTCGTGCCCGCCCCGTCCGGGTGACCGGTACCGGCGTTCGTGCTCTGCCGGTGCCGGGCGTCGGACGTACCCGAGCGGTGCTCGTTGCACACGGCGGAGGAATGTAGGGAGGACGAGCGGGCGGAATCAACCAACTCCCTGTCATTCCAGGCCAGTTGCTGGTTACCGCGAGTATCGGCGATTTTCGGCCACCCACTACATTCGCTGATTTCCTGATTTGTCGACCAGTGACCGAGGCGGTCTGTGACCCACTTCACCCCTTCAAGTTCCTTGACGTGGCGATGAGTTGACCGGGAGTAGCGCATTCCGGACTGTTGGTGACCGTGTGCGCTGGTTGGTTCGAACCGGTTGTCGTCGGGGCGTGACTCCCACCACAGGACGCCCGTTGTCTTCTTCATGAGCCCGGAACCCCGGAACTCAGCGGCCGGGAGCCACCCGGCCGACCCCAGCACGCATCCCGAGGGAGCCACCGTGCCGCGCATGCTCGACGTCAGTGACGCCGTACGCGCCGAGATCGGCGACGAAGAAGCCGACCGGCTGCTCGCCGGAGAGAACGCCCCGGGCAGTTACGACTGCACGTCCTGCCGCACCCCGGGCGACTCCGAGCAGGAGCGCACCAGCACCGTTCTGTTCGTCGGCGACGAGACCGCCGTCCTCGCCTTCGCCCACGCCAGCTGCCTGCCCTCACAGGTCGTCCAGGTCACCGAGGAGCAGCTGCAGGGCGCCGTCCGGTCCATCGGCGGCATCGCCGCCTCGGCGGGCGAACCGCGACAGGCCGCGCCCGAGCAGGCGGTCCTCGGCGTGACCAGCGGACTCGTCCTGATCGAGGGCGAACTGCATCCCGCGCTCGTGGTCGAGCCGACCTCGCCGATCGTGCGTCCGGGCTCCACCGGGGCCGGTGACGACTTCCTTCCGCTGCTCATCGAGCAGGGGTTCATGCCGCTCACCGAGCTGGCGTCCGTGCCGCCGGTGCTGCACGGCTGGTCGGTGCTGCTCGCCGTGGGCCAGCTGCACGCGGTGCTGCAGCCCTCGGCGCACGGCGGGCAGCCGGTCGCCTGGTGGCAGGCGCATCAGCCGCTGCAGGTGACGGACAGCTGGCGGGCGGCTGCCAACAAGCACCAGCAGGTGCTGATGTTCGCGGCGCCGGTGGGGTCCATCGGCCGGCAGCCGCGGGAGGACCTGCTGCGGGAGTCCCTCGACAAGGCGGCGGCGCAGGGGAAGCTGGTCGCCGCGGCGCTTCCTCTCGCGGGTACGTGACGGTTCTCCGCGCCCCCCAAGGCATGCGGCGCCCCCAAAGGCATGCCGCACAACCGCATCTCTTTGGGGATGCGGTCGTTTGGACATACGTGCACGCATACGACACTCCCCCTCCCCGCCGGTCCGCCTTCGTCTCTGTTCCGTCTGCCCGGTTGGCGCAGGACGGGGGCGGTGCTGCCTCGGCCACGCCGATCTACGACTCGCTCTACGCGGAGTGGGTCAAGACCTTCCGTACGCTGCCGGGCGACCGGAGCGGGGAGGAAGGGCTGAGGTTCTGCCCCTTCGGGAGTCTTCCGGACCGTACGGGCTCCTACGGGGGCCACCGCGCGGGGTCGTTCAGCAGCTCGTACAGCGCCTACAGCGCGGGCGCGTACAGCGCGCGGCAGCAGTCGCAGTGGCAGCGGGTGAGCTCGCTGGGGCGGCCGCAGGACACCGGGATGCAGCACGTTCCGGCGGCCCTGCCGCCGGGGCCGCGCCGGGGCATGTGACCGGCGGTACGGCACGAAGGGCGGCCCCTGGAGATCCAGGGGCCGCCCTTCGTGCCGTACCGGCGTTACTTCTTCTTCGTGCCGCGCTTCTCGCGCACCCGCACCGAGATGTGGATCGGGGTGCCCTCGAAGCCGAACTCCTCGCGCAGGCGGCGCTCGATGAAGCGCCGGTAGCCCGCCTCGATGAAGCCGGAGGCGAAGAGGACGAACCGCGGGGGCTTGGTGCCGGCCTGGGTGCCGAACAGGATGCGCGGCTGCTTGCCGCCCCGGATCGGGTGCGGGTGGGCCGAGACCAGCTCGCCCAGGAAGGCGTTCAGGCGGCCGGTGGGCACCCGGGTCTCCCAGCCGGCCAGGGCGGTCTCGATGGCCGGGACCAGCTTCTCCATGTGGCGGCCGGTGCGCGCCGAGACGTTCACGCGGGGCGCCCAGGCGACCTGGCCCAGCTCGGTCTCGATCTCCCGCTCCAGGTAGTAGCGGCGCTCCTCGTCGAGGGTGTCCCACTTGTTGTAGGCGATGACCATCGCGCGGCCCGCCTCGACGGCCATGGTGACGATCCGCTGGTCCTGCACGGAGATGTTCTCGGAGGCGTCGATCAGGATGACGGCGACCTCCGCCTTCTCCACCGCGGCCGCGGTGCGCAGGGAGGCGTAGTAGTCGGCGCCCTGCTGGAGGTGGACGCGCTTGCGGATGCCCGCCGTGTCGACGAACTTCCAGGTCACGCCGCCCAGTTCGATCAGCTCGTCGACCGGGTCGCGGGTGGTGCCGGCCAGTTCGTTGACGACGACGCGCTCCTCGCCGGCCACCTTGTTCAGCAGGGAGGACTTGCCGACGTTCGGGCGGCCGATCAGGGCGATCCGGCGCGGGCCGCCGATGCCGGTGCCGCCGAAGGTCTCGCGCGGCGCGTCCGGCAGGACCTCCAGGACCGCGTCCAGCATGTCGCCGGTGCCGCGGCCGTGCAGCGCCGAGACGGGGTGCGGCTCACCGAGGCCAAGGCTCCACAGGTAGGCCGCGTCGGCCTCGCCGCTCGGGCCGTCGACCTTGTTGGCGCACAGCACGACCGGCTTGCCGGCCTTGCGCAGCAGCCGGACCACCGCCTCGTCGGTGTCCGTCGCGCCGACCTTGGCGTCCACGACGAAGACGACTGCGTCGGCCGCCTCGATCGCGTACTCGGCCTGGGCGGCCACGGAGGCGTCGATGCCGAGGACGTCCTGCTCCCAGCCGCCGGTGTCGACGACCTTGAAGCGGCGGCCGGCCCACTCGGCCTCGTAGGTGACGCGGTCGCGGGTGACGCCCGGCTTGTCCTCGACGACCGCCTCGCGGCGGCCGATGATCCGGTTGACCAGGGTCGACTTGCCGACATTGGGGCGGCCGACGACGGCGAGCACGGGCAGCGGACCGTGGCCCGCCGCCTCGATGGCGCCCTCGACGTCCTCGATGTCGAAGCCCTCTTCCGCGGCGAGCTCCATGAACTCCGCGTACTCGGCGTCGCCGAGAGCCCCGTGGTCGTACTCGTGCTCAGCCGAGTCGCCGGGCTGGATGTCGTCGTTCATGTAGTCCGTACCTCGTCGTTCATCGTGGTGATCGGTGGAACAGGTCCCGACGGGGTGCACCCTCGCGGGCTGATCCACTACTCAAGTGTCGCCTAGCGCCCGGTCAGGCGCCTGGCGTTTTCCAGGTGGCTGGTGAGCTGCTTCTGGATGCGCTCGGTCGCCTCGTCCAGCGCCCTGCGCGTACGCCGCCCGCTGCCGCCCGCCCGTCGCCCACCACCACCCGTGTAGGAGCTTCGCACTCCTTCGATGGCCTCGAAGGGGTCGCCGAAGACGACGTCGATGCGGGAACGCAGGGGCGGGAGTCCCTTTATCAACCGTCCGCGCCGGCCGGAACTTCCCAGTACGGCGACGGGCACGATCGGCGCCCCGCTGCGTACGGCGAAGTAGGCGAGCCCGGCGCGCAGCGAGGCGAAGTCGCCCTCGCCCCGGGTGCCCTCCGGGAAGATGCCCAGCACTCCCCCGGCCTCCAGCACGCCGAGGGCCTGGGTGATCGCGGTGCGGTCGGCGGCGGCGCGGTCCACCTTCAGCTGGCCGATGCCGGTCAGGAAGGGGTCCAGCGGGCCGACGAACGCCTCCTTCTTGATCAGGAAGTGCGTCGGCCGGGGTGCCACACCCATGACCATCGGGCCGTCGATGTTGTGGGAGTGGTTCACGGCGAAAATCACCGGGCCGCTCGCGGGCACCTTCCAGGCGCCGAGCACACGCGGCCTGAACAGCCCGTGCATCAGGCCGACGCCGATGCGCCGCCCGACCTCGGCGCCCCTCTCGGAAGGCAGGTTCACTTGCCGGCCCGCTTCTCCTCGACCAGGGTGACGACGCACTCGATGACCTGGGAGAGGGTGAGCTCGGTGGTGTCCACCTCGACCGCGTCATCGGCCTTGGCGAGCGGCGAGGTCGTGCGGGAGGAGTCGGCCGCGTCCCGCTTGATCAGGGCCTCCCGGGTGGCGTGGATGTCGGCGCCCTTCAGCTCGCCGCTGCGGCGGGCCGCGCGGGCCTCCGGGGAGGCGGTGAGGAAGATCTTCAGGCCGGCGTCCGGGAGGACGGTCGTACCGATGTCACGGCCCTCGACCACGATGCCGTTCTCCGCGCCGGAGGCGATCGAGCGCTGCAGCTCGGTGATCCGGGAGCGCACCTCGGGCACCGCGCTGACCGCGCTGACCTTGGAGGTGACCTCCTGGGTGCGGATCGGACCGGACACGTCGACGCCGTCGACCGTGATGGTCGGGGCGGCCGGGTCGGTGCCGGAGACGATCTCCGGCTTGCCCGCGACGGCGGCGATGGCGGTCGGGTCCTCCAGGTCGATGCCGTTGTTCACCATCCACCAGGTGATCGCCCGGTACTGGGCGCCGGTGTCCAGGTAGCTCAGGCCGAGCTGGGCGGCGACGGCCTTCGACGTGCTCGACTTGCCCGTGCCGGAGGGGCCGTCGATCGCGACGATCACGGGCTTGGCGGTCGGGGCGGCGCCGTTTTCCACGGAGGGACACCTTCCTGGTGCGGTGTGGGCGGGGTGCGGGGAGCGAGAGCGCCCTGCACAAGGTTACCGGGCGCGGGTCACTCGTCCGGACGCCTGTGGACCGCCCTACTGCCGCAGCGCCCAGCCCCGCTCCCGCAGCGCCTCCTTCAGCACCGCCACCGCCTTCGGCTCGACCATGAGCTGCACCAGGCCCGCCTGCTGTCCGGTCGCGTGCTCGATCCGTACGTCCTCGATGTTGACCCCGGCCCGTCCGGCGTCGGCGAAGATGCGGGCCAGCTGCCCGGGCTGGTCGTCGATGAGCACGGCCACGACCTCGTAGACCCGCGGCGCGGACCCGTGCTTGCCCGGCACCCGCACCTGGCCCGCGTTCCCGCGGCGCAGCACGTCCTCGATGCCGGCGGTGCCCTCGCGCCGCTTGGCCTCGTCGGAGGACTGCAGGGCGCGCAGCGCCTCGACGGTCTCGCCCAGGTCGGCGGCGACGTCGGAGAGCAGGTCGGCGACCGGGCCGGGGTTCGCGGAGAGGATGTCGATCCACATGCGCGGGTCGGAGGCGGCGATCCGGGTCACGTCCCGGATGCCCTGCCCGCACAGCCGTACGGCGGCCTCCTCGGCGTTCTCCAGGCGCGCGGCGACCATGCTGGAGACCAGGTGGGGCATGTGGGAGACGAGGGCCACGGCGCGGTCGTGGGCGTCGGCGTCCATGACGACCGGTACCGCCCGGCAGTGCGAGACCAGCTCCAGGGCGAGGTTCAGCACCTCGGTGTCGGTGTCCCGGGTCGGGGTGAGCACCCAGGGCCGGCCCTCGAAGAGGTCGCCGGTCGCGGCCAGCGGGCCGGACTTCTCCCGGCCGGACATGGGGTGCGTGCCGATGTACGCCGACAGGTCCAGGCCGAGCGCCTGAAGCTCGCGGCGCGGGCCGCCCTTGACGCTGGCCACGTCGACATAGCCGCGGGCCACGCCCCGGCGCATGGCGTCGGCGACGACACCGGCCACATGGGCGGGCGGGGCGGCCACGATCGCCAGGTCGACCGGGCCCTCGGGGGCCTCGTCGGTGCCGGCGCCCAGCGCGGCGGCCGTACGGGCCTGCTCGGGGTCGTGGTCGGCGAGGTGGACGGTGACGCCGCGCTGGACCAGGGCCAGGGCGGCGGAGGTGCCGATGAGGCCGGTGCCGATGACGAGTGCGGTTCTCACTGGGCGATGTCCTTGCGCAGGGCGGCCGCGGCGCCGAGGTAGACGTGGTTGATCTCGGAGCGGTGCCTGTCCGACTCGATGTGCGCGAGCAGCCGTACGACCCGGGGCATGGCGCCCTCGATGGCCAGTTCCTGGGCGCAGATCAGGGGTACGTCGACGATGCCGAGCTTGCGGGCCGCGGCGGCCGGGAAGTCGCTGTGCAGGTCGGGCGTCGCCGTGAACCAGATGCTGATCAGGTCGTCGGCCGTCAGCCCGTTCCGCTCCAGGACCGCGGTGAGCAGGGCTCCGACCTGCTCGTCCATGTGCCCGGCCTCGTCCCGCTCGAGTTGGACGGCCCCCCGGACCGCTCGTACCGCCACGGCGCTGCTCCCTGCTGACATGCGGATCTTTTCTTGGTCCGTCCAGCGTAGTCAGCACGCGCGGACCAAGCGCACGGCGCCCGGACGCTGAGACGATGCAGTGCATCGGGTGTTCACCGATTTCTACGTGTTGTACGGAGGCCGGCATGACTGAGGGCGCGACGCGGCGCACGGTTCTGGCGACGGGCGCGGCGGCGGTCGTCGCACCCGTCGCGGCATGCGGCGGCAACGCCGACGGCGAGAGCGGCGGGGATCTCGGCAAGACCAAGGACATCCCCGAGGGCGGCGGCAAGATCTTCAAGGACCAGAAGGTGGTGGTCACCCAGCCGAAGAAGGGCGACTTCAAGGCCTTCTCGGCGATCTGCACGCACCTGGGCTGCACGGTGAGCAGGGTCGCGAACGGCACGATCGACTGTCCCTGTCACGGCAGCAAGTTCCACATCGCCGACGGTTCGGTGGCGCACGGCCCCGCGACCAGGCCCCTGCCCGCGAAGTCGATCAAGGTGCAGGGAAATTCGATCAAACTGGTGTGAGGGGTCGGCGTACGCTCCGGGCATGCAGCCCGAGACCCTGGTCCGCGACCACACCGTCTACGCCTGTGTCATGGGGTCCCGGGCCTTCGGTCTGGCGACGGACACGAGCGACACCGACCGGCGGGGTGTGTTCCTCGCCCCCACCCCTCTGTTCTGGCGGTTCGAAAAGCCGCCGACGCATGTGGAGGGGCCGGGCGAGGAACAGTTCTCCTGGGAGCTGGAGCGGTTCTGCGAGCTGGCGCTGGGCGGCAACCCGAACATCCTGGAGTGCCTGCACTCCCCGCTGGTGGAGCAGCTGGACGACACCGGCCGGGAGCTGCTGTCCCTGCGCGGGGCCTTCCTCTCCCGCCGCGCCTACGACACCTTCACGCGCTACACCCTCGGCCAGCGCAAGAAGCTCGACGCCGACGTCCGCACGACGGGCGCCCCGCGCTGGAAGCACGCCATGCACCTGCTGCGCCTGCTGATGAGCGCCCGGGACCTGCTGCGCACCGGCGAGCTGCGGATCGACGTCGGCGACCAGCGGGAGCCGCTGCTCGCGGTGAAGCGGGGCGAGATGCCGTGGCCGGCCGTCGAGGCGTGGATGGTCCGGCTGGCGGACGAGGCCGAGGAGGCCCTTCGGGGCACCCCGCTGCCGCCGGAGCCGGACCACGCGCGCGTGGCCGACTTCCTGTTCCGGGCGCGCCGGGACTCAGCCCTGCAGGCGCACGCGGACCACGAGGTCGTGCAGGGCGTCGTGGGCGCTGGGCGCGTCGGGCAGGGCTGAGGCGGCCTGCGTCTCGTCGAGGACGGCGTGCAGCCGCTCCACGTCGGCCTCCACGCGCGCGTGGTCGACGCTCGCCGTCCCGTGCTCCTGCTCCGCCTTGGCCGCTATCAGCTCGGGCACATAGGCGGGAGCGTCCACCAGGTCCAGCAGGGTGGGCAGATGGGCCTGCACCTCTCCGCTGCGCATGAGGTGGATGCCGGTGAGCAGCACCCGGAACGTGTAGAGCAGCGGCTTGAGTTCGCCGGTCTTCTCGAACAGCCGCCACTGGGTCACCGCGAACCCCCGGTAGTGGTGGGCGTGGTGGCTGGTGAGGACACCGGGGGCCAGCGCGGCCAGCTCGCGGTGCGCGTCCCCGGTGTGCACGACCAGCGGCGAGAGCAGCTGCTCCAGCACATAGCCGTTGCGGCGCAGCATCAACCGTACGAACTTGCGCAGATCGTGGGTGACCAGGTCCAGTTCGACGCCGTAGCGCACCCAGGCCCGGGAGCGGGTCTCCTCCGGCTCGCGCAGCCCGACCAGGTCGGCCGCCGGGAGCAGATGGACACCCCGCAGGTCCACGTCCGAGTCCTGCGAGGGGAACCCGTACAGGTGGGCTCCGGAGACGGTCGCGAACAGCAGGGGGTCGGGCTGTTCCGCGACCACGGGCTTCAGGTCGATGTCGAGGTCGTCGATCATGGGCCTAAGCGTCCCAGAGTGCTCCCAGGGCCAACAGGTCGCCCCGGTACTCGATCCGCTCGGCCCAGTCGGCCGGCCAGGCCTCCGCGCCGAGCCAGGCGCCCGCGAAGGCGCCGGTGAGGCAGGCGATGGAGTCGGAGTCGCCGGAGGTGCAGGCGGCCCGGCGCAGGGCGGTGACGGGCTCGTCGGGGAAGAGCAGGAAGCACAGCAGCCCGGTGGCGAGGGCCTCCTCGGCGATCCAGCCCTCGCCGGTGGCCAGGCACGGGTCGGTCTCCGGGGAGACGGTCCGCACGGCCTCCTGGAGCCGGTCGAGGATTGCCAGGCACTCGTCCCAGCCGCGCGCGATGAAGTGCTCGGGGGTGGGGTCCTGGGAGCGGGTCCACAGGTCGCCGAGCCAGGTGTGGTCGTAGTGCGTGCGGTGGTCGAGGGCGTACGAGCGCAGCTGTCCGACCAGTCCGGTCGGGTCGGTGCCCCGGGCGAGCAGGTGGACGGCGCGGGCGGTGAGGTCGGAGGCGGCGAGCGCGGTGGGGTGGCCGTGGGTGAGCGCGGACTGCAACTGGGCGGCGCCGGCGCGCTGTTCGTCGCTCAGACCGGGGGCGAGGCCGACGGGGGCGACCCTCATGTTGGCGCCGCAGCCCTTGGAGTCGATCTGGCTGGCGTGCTGCCAGACGCGGCCCTCCTCCTTCAGCAGGCCGCACGCGGTCAGGCAGGTGTTGCCCGGGGCGCGGTTGTTCTCCGGCGAGTGGTACCAGTCCACGAACTCCTCGCGCAGCGGCCGCTCCAGCCGCAGCGGGGCGAGGTACCCGCGCTCCATGGCCGTCCTGAGCCCGCGCCCGACGGCGAGGGTCATCTGCGTGTCGTCGGACACCCGGGCGCGCTGCGGCAGTTCCATCCGGCGCCAAGGCCCGAACATCGTGTGGATCAGTGGCACGGTCTTGAACTCGGTCGGGAAGCCCAGGGCGTCCCCGAGGGCGAGGCCCAGGAGTGCCCCGGTGGCGGCGTGCTTGGACATAGGATCACCATCCCCCTTTATCGTCACCTTGACAATAAAGGGGGATGGTGATCACCGCAAGTCGTTCTGGAGATCGACGTTCGGGAGATCGACTCAGAGGTCGACTTCCTTCATCAGCATCCCGACCTCGGTGTTGGACAGACGCCGCAGCCAGCCCGACTTCTGGTCGCCGAGGGTGATCGGGCCGAAGGAGGTCCGCACCAGCTTCTCCACGGGGAAGCCGGCCTCGGCCAGCATGCGCCGCACGATGTGCTTGCGGCCCTCGTGCAGGGTCACCTCGACCAGGTAGTTCTTGCCGGTCTGCTCCACGACCCGGAAGTGGTCCGCGCGCGCGTAGCCGTCCTCCAGCTGGATGCCGTCCTTCAGGCGCTTGCCCAGGTCGCGCGGGATCGGGCCGACGATCGCCGCGAGATAGGTCTTCTTCACGCCGTACTTGGGGTGGGTCAGGCGGTGCGCCAGCTCACCGTGGTTGGTGAGCAGGATGACGCCCTCGGTCTCGGTGTCCAGCCGGCCGACGTGGAACAGCCGCGTCTCGCGGTTGGTGACGTAGTCCCCGAGGCACTGCCGCCCCTCCGGGTCCTCCATGGTGGACACCACGCCCGCCGGCTTGTTCAGCGAGAAGAACTGGTACGACTGCGTCGCGACCGTCAGGCCGTCGACCTTGACCTCGTCCTTCTCCGGGTCGACCCGGCGGCCCTGCTCCAGGACGATCTCGCCGTTGACCTCCACCCGCGCCTGCTCGATCAGCTCCTCGCAGGCCCGCCGCGAGCCGTAGCCGGCGCGCGCGAGGACCTTCTGCAGCCGCTCGCCCTCCAGCTCGGCGCCCGGGAAGGTCTTGGGCAGCTTGATGTCCTTCTTCCCGGCGTAGCGCTCCCGGTTGCGCTCCTCCACCCGCGTCTCGTACTCACGCGAGCGCGCGGGGGCCGTGCGGCCGCCCTGCTGGGGCTTCTTCGGGCCGCCCTTGGCTCCCCCGCGGGCGGCACCGCCGCGTCCGGACTTCGGGCCGTCCTGGGAGGCGCCGGGACCCACGTCGTAGCGGCGCTCCTCGGGGCGGGGCTTGCGGGGACGGCCCTGCCCCTGCTTCTGGTCCCTGTTGTTGCCGGCACCGCGGTAGTTACCGCGCCCGCCGCTCTTGCCGCTGCCGCTGCTTCGCATCAAAGTTCCGTCTTAGTCGTCTGCGTCCTGACCGCCGGGCGCGTCGGGCGCGTCCGGGTCGAACGACGGGACCCCCTCCTGGGTCTCGGCCTCGATCGCCTCCGCCTCCGGGAGGAAGGGCGCGAGCTCCGGAAGCTCGTCCAGGCCACGCAGGCCCATCCGCTCCAGGAAGTAGTTCGTCGTCCTGTACAGGATCGCACCTATTTCGGGTTCCGTGCCCGCCTCCTCGACCAGACCCCGCTGCAGAAGGGTGCGCATCACACCGTCGCAGTTGACCCCGCGTACGGCGGAGACGCGGCTGCGGCTGACCGGCTGGCGGTAGGCGACGACCGCGAGGGTCTCCAGCGCGGCCTGGGTGAGCCGGGCGGTCTGGCCGTCCAGGACGAGGCGCTCGACGGCCGGGGCGTAGTCGGCGCGGGTGTAGAAGCGCCAGCCGCCCGCGACGAACCGCAGCTCGAAGCCGCGGCCCTGCACGGTGTACTCGTCGGCCAGCTCCCGCAGCGCGTCCGCGACCTGCCGTTTCGGCCGCTCCAGCAGCTTGGCCAGGTGCTCCTCGGTCGCGGGCTCGTCCACGACCATGAGCATCGCCTCCAGGGCGGGCTTGAGGTCGAGGTCGGCGACGCCGCGCAGCCCCGGGGGGAGCTCGGTGGTCTCGCTCATGCCTTCTTCTCCTCCTCGGGCTGCTCGGGCGGCCGGTCGAACTCGTCGGTGACCGTCGGCGCCGCGTCGGTGTCCCCGCCGGTCCAGCGCACGAGCAGCTCCCCGAGCGCGGCCTCCTGCTCCAGGGCGACGGCCTTCTCGCGGTACAGCTCCAGCAGGGCGAGGAACCGGGCCACGACGGTGAGCGTGTCGTCGGTGTCCTCGACCAGCGCCCGGAAGCTGGCCTCGCCCAGCTCCCTCAGCCGCGCGACCACGATCCCGGCCTGCTCCTGCACGCTGACCAGGGGTGCGTGGATGTGGTCGACGTACACCTGCGGTTTGGGCTTGGGCTGCATCGCCTTGACCGCGAGCCGGGCGAACCCATCGGGACCGATGCTGATGACGACCTCGGGCAGCAGCTCGGCGTGGTGCGGTTCCAGGCCCACGGTACGGGGCCAGCGCCGAGCCTCGTCGTCGAGCCGCCGGTTGAAGATGTCCGCGATCTGTTTGTACGCCCGGTACTGCAGCAGCCGCGCGAACAGCAGGTCCCGCGCCTCCAGCAGCGCCAGGTCGGCCTCGTCCTCGACCTCGGCGGCGGGCAGCAGCCGGGCCGCCTTCAGGTCGAGCAGCGTGGCGGCCACGACGAGGAACTCGGTCGTCTGGTCCAGGTCCCAGTCGGGTCCCATGGCCCGGATGTGCGCCATGAACTCGTCGGTGACCTTGGACAGGGCCACTTCGGTGACGTCCAGCTTGTGCTTGGAGATCAGCTGGAGGAGCAGGTCGAAGGGCCCCTCGAAGTTGGCGAGCCGAACCTTGAAGACGCCGTCACGGGGCTCTTCGGGCGCGGGGGGCGCGCCGGACTCCGGATGCGGTACCGGAACGGGCTCGGGAACCGGCTCAGGCTCGGGAGCGGGCCCAGGTTCGGCAGTGGGCTCAGGAGCGGGCTCGGCTTCGGGAGCGGGCATGGGCTCGGGAACCGGCTCAGGCTCGGCAATGGGCCCAGGTTGGGGGGCCGGCTCGGCTTCGGGAGCGGGCTCCGGTGGTTCGGGCTGCGCGGCAGGTACGACCCCCGGTCCCCGCCCCAGCGCACGCCGGCGGCCGGCGGCGGGGCCGGAGGCAGGGGCGGGAACGTCGGACGAGGTCATGGCCCCCGCAGGCTACCGCTACCGCCCCCGCAGCCGGCGTACGAGGATGCTCGCGTCCCCGCGGGACTCCAGATCGGCCAGGACCACGGCCACCGCCTCGCGGACGATCCGCCCCCGGTCGACCGCGAGCCCGTGCTCACCGCGGAGCACCAGACGGGCGTGCTCGAGGTCCATCAGCTCCTCGGCCGACACATACACGGTGATCTTCTCGTCGTGGCGCTCGCGCCCACTGGGCCGCCGCGCCGCCGACCGCCCCCGCTTCCGCGGCGGCGCGGCCGCGTCGGGTCCGCCGGAGCCTTCCTGCGCCGCCTGGCGGCGCGGCGGGCGGCTGCGGGACTCGCCGGTCCCGTCCGGCTCGGCCTCCGCCGCGACATGCTCCGCGCCCTCGCCGTCACCGCCCTGGACCGGCACCGCCTGCGGTGCGTCCTCGGCGGCGGCCACGTCGTCGCGCTCCCCTGCGGGAGCCGGCACGCGGGCCTCACCGTTGGCCGCGCGCCGGGGAGTCGACGGCTGCAGCGCCGTCCCTCCTGTCGTACGGAAGAGTTCGTCGGCCCCGGGCAGACTCACTCGGCGTGACACCGGGCGAGCACCTCCCTGGCGAGCTGGCGGTAGGCGGCGGCACCGACGGAGTTGGAGGCGTACGTGGTGATGGGCTCACCGGCGACCGTGGTCTCCGGGAACCGGACCGTGCGGCCGATGACCGTGTGGTAGACGTGGTCGTCGAACGCCTCGACCACGCGGGCCAGGACCTCACGGCTGTGCACCGTGCGCGAGTCGTACATCGTGGCGAGGATGCCGTCCAGTTCGAGCTCGGGGTTGAGCCGCTCCTGGACCTTCTCGATGGTCTCGGTCAGCAGGGCCACACCGCGCAGCGCGAAGAACTCGCACTCCAGCGGCACGATCACCTTGTGAGCGGCCGTCAGGGCGTTGACGGTGAGCAGGCCGAGCGAGGGCTGACAGTCGATCACGATGTAGTCGTAGTCGGGCATCAGCGGTTTCAGGGCGCGCTGCAGCGTCGACTCGCGGGCCACCTCGGAGACCAGCTGGACCTCGGCGGCCGACAGGTCGATGTTGGACGGCAGCAGGTCCATGTTGGGGACCGCCGTCTTCAGCAGGACCTCGTCCGCGGACATGCCCCGCTCCATGAGCAGGTTGTAGACCGTCAGGTCGAGTTCCATCGGGTTGACACCGAGACCCACCGACAGCGCGCCCTGCGGGTCGAAGTCCACGAGCAGCACGCGCCGCCCGTACTCCGCGAGCGCGGCACCCAGGTTGATGGTCGACGTCGTCTTGCCGACGCCGCCCTTCTGGTTGCACATCGCGATGATCTTCGCGGGGCCGTGGTCGGTCAGCGGGCCCGGGATCGGGAAGTACGGCAGCGGGCGTCCGGTCGGACCGACGCGCTCGCGGCGCTGGCGGGCCGCGTCGGGCGCGAGCGTGGCCGCGTACTCCGGATCGGGCTCGTACTCGGCGTCGGGGTCGTAGAAGTGCCCCTCGGGCAGTTCGTCGTAGTCGGCGAATTGGTTGTGGGGCGCGCCACTTCCGTCGCCGGCCATGGCGTTCACGTGATGGCCATCCATGCTCTGGTGTGCTGTCCCGGCCACCTGCGGACCGGAACTCTGGTGGGCTGCGAAGGTGCGCACAGCTACGGAGCCGACAGCCTCGAATCCCGCGGGGCCCTGGCCCCGTGCGGGCATTCCTGGTTGACCACCCCCGGGAGAAAATGTCGACTCATTCACAAGTCGTCTTACCTCCTTGGTGACCAGGAAACTTCTAGACAAGGTCAGCGTGGCACCATGCCGACGGTTGGCGACTCTATGGCGTGTCGGCGGTCCGCAGCAACACAATCCGCCGGACCCGGCAGGATGTGTCGGCAATGAAACATCTCGCTGTCAAGGGCGTACGGCCGTCGCACAGCAGGTTTCACCGGTGTACGAATCGGTCGAAGGGTTGCGTTCGAGGCGAGTTGGCCAAGAGTCGCCAAGTGACCATACACACATCCGGCCGGACCTTGTCGGGCAAGGTCCGGCCGGGCGCGCGCTGTTGACGAGTCGTGTTGACGAATCGCCTTTTGGGTCAGCCGAGCAGGGCCTCCAGCTCCACGTGCTCCAGGCCGTGCGCCTCGGCGACCTCCTTGTAAACGACCTTGCCGTCATGGGTGTTGAGACCCTTGGCGAGCGCGGCGTCGCGGCGCAGCGCCTCGACCCAGCCGTTGTTGGCGAGGGAGACGATGTACGGCAGCGTCGCGTTGGTGAGGGCGTTGGTGGAGGTGTTGGGCACCGCGCCGGGCATGTTGGCGACGCAGTAGAAGACCGAGTTGTGCACCGGGAAGGTCGGCTCGGCGTGCGTCGTCGGGCGGGAGTCCTCGAAGCAGCCGCCCTGGTCGATCGCGATGTCGACAAGGACACTTCCGGGCTTCATGCGGGCCACCAGCTCGTTGGTGACCAGCTTCGGGGCCTTGGCACCCGGGATGAGGACCGCGCCGATGACGAGGTCGGCGTCGAGGACGGCCTTCTCCAGCTCGAAGGAGTTGGACATGATCGCCTTGACCTTCGTACCGAAGATCTTGTCGGCCTCGCGCAGCTTGTTGATGTCGCGGTCGAGCAGGGTCACGTCGAAGCCCATGCCGACGGCGACCTGGGTGGCGTTCCAGCCGGAGACACCGCCGCCGATGACGACGGCCTTGGCCGGGGTCACGCCCGGGACGCCGCCGGGCAGCACGCCACGGCCGCCGGCCGCGCGCATCAGGTGGTAGGCGCCGACCTGCGGGGCGAGCCGGCCCGCGACCTCGGACATCGGGGCGAGCAGCGGCAGTGCGCGGTTCGGCAGCTCGACGGTCTCGTAGGCGATGGCCGTGGTGCCGGACTCGATGAGCGCGTCCGTGCACTCCTTGGAGGCGGCCAGGTGCAGGTAGGTGAAGAGGATCTGGTCCTTGCGGAGACGGTGGTACTCCTCCGCGATGGGCTCCTTGACCTTCAGCAGCAGGTCGGCGGTGGCCCAGACCTCGTCGGCGGTGTCGAGGATCGCGGCGCCGGCGGAGACGTACTCCTCGTCCGTGATGGAGGAGCCGAGGCCGGCGCCCCGCTCGATGACGACCTGGTGCCCGTTGCGCACCAGCTCGTGCACACCGGCGGGGGTGATGGCCACCCGGAACTCGTTGTTCTTGACCTCGCGGGGGATGCCGACCTTCACGTCGATCACGGTCCTTGGCTCAGAGGGTATGGGGGGTGCATTACATGACATACCCGGGCACGCAAGGGCACACCGGGAGACACCGCAGGAGAATGTGCGGCAGAGCCAGTCTAATGAAGGTGTTCCGCGTGTCTAGCCTTTCATTGCATCAATCTTCGCTGGATGCACTACGGATTTCGCAGGCGTTCGTGTCCTGTTCCGCCCTTGTCTCGCCCTCCTGGCCCGCCTGGCCCTCCTCGTCCAGCATGCGCGCGGCCGCCGTGCGGTGCAGACGGGCGGCGGCCGCGTCGCCCAGGTGCTCCAGCGTGTCGGCGAGCCGGAGCTGCAGGGCGGCCTGCAGCCGGACGTCGTCGGCGCGCCGAGCCCACTCCACCGCCTCGTGGCAGGTGCGCAGGGACTCCTCGAACCGCCCCGCGTACTCCTGCACCCGGGCCACCTCGCTCAACGCCCGCGCGTGGGCGGCGACATCGCCGGCCTTGCGGTAGCCGGCGACGGCGGCCCGCCAGTTCCGCAGGGCCTCGCCGTAGCGGCCCGCGTAGGTGTGGGCGGTGGCGATCCGGCCGTACAGCCGGGCGGCGTGCTCACGCTCGCCGCGGGCCAGCCGCTCGGCGAGGGCACGGCCGAACCAGTCCGCGGCCCGGTCGTGGTCCGCGAGCTCCTGGTAGGCACCACCTACGGATTCCATTGCGCGACCGGTCGCGTACGGGTCATTTGCTCGGCGTCCGGCGTCCAATGCCGACCGATACCGTGCCAGCGCGTCCCGGGTACGGCCGGTCTGCGCGTCCACGTCACCCAGGTTCAGCAGGGCCGCGGCCTGCTCCCGGGCCAGCCCGCGGCGCTCGGCGACATCGAGGACCAGGCTGTGCATCTCGTACAGGTCGGCGGCGGCGGCCTGCGTGCCGACGTGCGCCACCAAGGCCCTGACCAGCTGGGACGTCAGTCGCCGGGCGAGGGTGTCCAGCTCGCCGTCGGCCACCGCCAGACGCGCGCACGCCAGCAGCGCGGGGCGCCGGATGCGCAGCCAGTCGGCGGCCGCCCTGGGGTTCGGGAAACGCACCTCCGGGGCCATCGCGTTCAGCTTCTCCCGGGCCTGCGGGCTGTCCGTCTCGGTGATCGCCCGGCACGACTGCAGCAGCCGCACGGTCCGCTCCAGCATCCGCGCCCGGGCCAGCTGCAGCTCCGCGGGCCGCTCCTGGCCCTGGGCGCAGGCGTGCAGCAGCGGATGCAGGCAGCCGGGGACCTCGTACTGGGGCAGCGGGGAGTCCACCGGGCGCAGCAGGCCGAGGGCGACGAGGTCGTCCAGGGTCGCGCGGGCGGCACTCACCGAGCAGCCGGCCAGAGCCGAGGCGGTGTGCGGGTCGATCAGCCCGGTCGGGGCGAGGGAGAGCAGGCGCAGTATCCGGGCGGCCGGGCCGGGCAACTCGCCGAGGACGTGCCGGAAGACACGGGCCAGCGGGGAGACGTCCGGGCCGTCGTCGGCTGCCGTGTGCAGCCGTTTGGCGAGGTCGGAGACGGCGGCCTTGGGGCGGGCGGCGAGCCAGCCGCCTGCCAGGACCAGCGCGGCCGGATGGCCCTGGCAGGCCTCGACCAGGCTCTCGGCGGAGCGCGGGTCGACCGTGATGCGGACGGTGCCGGTGTAGCGGGTGAGGAGTGCCACCGCCGACTTGGTGTCCAGGCCGCCCAGGGTGCAGGGGCGGACGTCCGCGATGCCGGTGAGGGGGCCGGAGGAGACTGCCACCACCAGGCAGTCCGGGGCCTCGGGGAGCAGCGCGTCGACCTGCTCGGCGCCGGCCGCGTCATCCAGCAGCAGCAGGGTGCGCCGGCCGGCGAGGGCGGTGCGCAGTGCCTCGGTGAGGTCGTCCTCGGCGGCGCCGGCCGGGGCCGGCAGCTCCAGCGCGGCGAGCAGGTCACGGGCGGCGCGCCCGACGGGGACGGGGGTGCCGTCGGGCTCACTGAGCCGGGCCCGCAGCACCCCGTCGGGGTAACGGTCGGCAACCTGGCGTACGAGTTCCCCGGCGAGGGCGGTGCGGCCGGAGCCGGGGCGGCCCGCGATCAGGAGCACGCGCGCGCGTGGCGCCTTGCGGCCGGAGAGGGTGTCCAGACCCGCGCGCTCGATGTCGGCGCGCAGCTCCTTCAACTCCCGTGTACGGCCCAGGAAATGGCTCTCCGCGCTCTCGTGACCCGAGAGCCGCACGCCGCCTGTGTCCACGACCTGATCCGTCACGGGCCACACTCCCGTCCCACCGCACGCGCAAGCCCGCCGGATGGTCCACTGCGGGCGAGAAGAGCCTAGTTCACGCTCTTGCGGGTGCCGTGAGGAGCGCGACGACCAGGTCCCCCGATCGGATCAGGCGATCGTCACACCACTGCGCCTTACGAGTGGGGCACGGGGCGGCGCGTGTGGCTCAGGACGGGAAGGGGCGGGCCGGCCACGGGGCGTCGGCCGGGCGGAGCGCGTCGAGGCCGTCGCCGCCGCGCGCGGCGACCAGGGAGAGGACGCCGACGACCAGGCAGTTGTTGTGCACGTCGCCGGCCAGCACGCGGCGCACCAGTTCCTCGACCGGCACGCGCGCGTGCTCCATGTCGGTCTCCTCGTGCTCCGCCTCGAACCGCTCGCCCTCGGCCGCGGACAGATCGCGGGCGAGGAAGATCCGTACGGCCTCGTCGCAGCCGCCGGGCGTGGTGTAGACGTCGGTCAGCACCCGCCAGTCCTCGGCCTTGACGTGCGCCTCCTCGTACAGCTCGCGCTGGGCGGCGTGCAGCGGGTTCTCGCCGGGCACGTCGAGCAGGCCGGCCGGGATCTCCCACAGCTTGTGCCGCACCGGGTGGCGGTACTGGTTGATCAGCAGCACCCGGTCCTCCTCGTCGAGGGCGAGGACGGCGACCGAGCCGGGGTGGACCTGGTAGTCGCGGCGGGCCACCGAGCCGTCGGGCATGACCACGTCGTCCGTGCGGACGGAGGTCTTGTTGCCCGTGAAGGGGGTCTCCGTCGCCCGGATCTCCCACTCCTCCGCGGTGTCCTTGATCGTCATGCCCTGTCCTTCCCCGAAAACGCCCAGCGGCCGGGGCGCGATCGTTTTGAATGCGCGCGCCCCGGCCACCGTACAACCCTTGTGTTACTTCGAGATCTTCCGCTCGACCGCGGCCTTCACCAGCCCGGCGAACAGCGGGTGCGGACGCGTCGGCCGCGAGCGCAGCTCGGGGTGCGCCTGCGTGGCCACGAGGTAGGGGTGGACGTCACGCGGGTACTCCACGTACTCCACGAGCTTGCCGTCCGGCGAGGTGCCCGAGAAGAGGATGCCGGCCTTCTTCTCCAGCTCCGCGCGGTAGGCGTTGTTGACCTCGTAGCGGTGCCGGTGCCGCTCCTCCACGTACTCCTTGCCGTCGTACACCTCGCGCACGATCGAGCCCTCGGCGAGCTTCGCAGGGTACATGCCGAGCCGCATGGTGCCGCCCATGTCGCCCTCACCGGCGACGATGTCCAGCTGCTCGGCCATGGTGGAGATGACCGGGTGGCCGGTGGCCGGGTCGAACTCGGTGGAGTTGGCGTCCGGGATGTCCGCGAGGTTGCGCGCGGCCTCGATCACGATGCACTGCAGGCCCAGGCAGAGGCCGAGCAGCGGGATCTTGTTCTCGCGGGCGAAGCGGATCGCGCCGACCTTGCCGAGCACACCGCGGTCGCCGAAGCCGCCCGGGATGCAGATGCCGTCGACGTCGCCGAGCTGGGCCTTGGCGCCGGCCGGGGTCTTGCAGTCGTCCGAGGTCACCCACTTGATCTTCACGCGGGCGCGGTTGGCGAAGCCGCCGGCGCGCAGCGCCTCGGTGACCGAGAGGTAGGCGTCGGGCAGGTCGATGTACTTGCCGACCAGCGCGAGGGTGATCTCGTGGTCGGGGTTGTGGACGCGGTCCAGCAGGTCGTCCCAGGTGGTCCAGTCGACGTCGCGGAACGGCAGGTCGAGCTTGCGCACGACGTAGGCGTCCAGGCCCTCGGAGTGCACGACCTTCGGGATGTCGTAGATCGAGCGGGCGTCGGGGCAGGCGACCACGGCGGCCTCGTCGACGTCGCACATCAGCGAGATCTTGCGCTTGATGGCGGTCGGTACCTCGCGGTCGCAGCGCAGCACGATCGCGTCGGGCTGGATACCGATGTTGCGCAGCGCGGCGACGGAGTGCTGGGTCGGCTTGGTCTTCAGCTCGCCGGAGGGGCCGATGTACGGCAGCAGGGAGATGTGGACGACGAAGACGTTGTCCCGGCCGACCTCGTGGCGGACCTGGCGTACCGTCTCAAGGAAGGGGAGCGACTCGATGTCGCCGACCGTGCCGCCGACCTCGGTGATGACGACGTCCACCTCGTCGGTGGCCATGCGCCGGATGCGGTGCTTGATCTCGTTCGTAATGTGCGGGATGACCTGCACCGTGTCGCCCAGGTACTCGCCGCGCCGCTCCTTGGCGATCACCGTCGAGTACACCTGGCCTGTAGTGACATTGGCGGTGCCGTCCAGGTCACGGTCGAGGAAGCGCTCGTAGTGTCCGATGTCCAGGTCGGTCTCGGCACCGTCGTTGGTGACGAACACCTCACCGTGCTGGAAGGGGTTCATCGTGCCCGGGTCCACGTTCAGGTACGGGTCGAGCTTCTGCATCACGACGCGCAGGCCGCGGGCCTTGAGCAGCATGCCCAGGCTGGAGGCGGTGAGGCCCTTGCCGAGCGAGGAGGCGACACCCCCGGTGACGAAGATGTGCTTGGTCGTCGTAGATTTCGGCGGCATGGCCAAGAGGGGGCTCCCGTGGTCGCTGTCTGTGATGCGGTGCGGCTGCCGTCCGGAGCCTTCCGGGGGTGCCGTCGCTGCGGTTCGGGGGACCCCTTTCTTCTCCTCTGGGGCCCACCGGTCCACGGGCTACCAGGGTATCAGCGCCTGGGACGGATGGCTTCCGGCCACGCTCCGCGCTCGCCCGGGTACCGGGCGGCTCGCTCGGCCCGGTGCGGGGCCGACGGGACGGTGCAGGTCGCCACACATGTCAGCACAGGCACGCACACGTCACACGGCTATCACCGGCTGCTCACCCGTTCGGCCCACACGGGTTGCCCGGAGCGGGACGCAGATCATCTACGTGCGTCGTATCCTGCTCGGACACTCGCTGCCGAGCCCGGCCGGAACGACGGCACACCCCCGCCAGCATCACCCGGAACACCTTGAGCGCGGCAGTTCGTTGAGCAAAGACTGTCGTATTGCCTCAGGGCGCGGCGGGCTGCTTTGCTTCACCGCTCAACGACGCATAACAACGACCCCTTGACCGCACTAGCGACAGCCCCCTGCGCGGGGGTGACGTGGCCGTTCGACTGGAGTTGCACGTGGCCGGGCGCATCGAAGACTACGCACTCATCGGAGACATGCAGACCGCAGCCCTGGTCTGCCGGGATGGCACGGTGGACTGGCTGTGCCTGCCCCGCTTCGACTCGCATGCCATCTTCGCCGGCCTGCTGGGCACCGAGGAGCACGGCTTCTGGCGGCTCGGCCCGGCCCACGCCGCCGACGCCCAGCCGCCCACGGCCGCCCGGCGGAGCTACCGCGGCGACTCGCTGATCCTGGAGTCGGAGTGGGACACCCCGCGCGGCACGGTCCGGGTGACCGACTTCATGCCCCCGCGCGAGGGCGCGCCCCAGCTGATCCGGATCGTGGAGGGCGTCACCGGCCGGGTGCCGATGCGCTCGGCCCTCAGGATGCGGTTCTCCTACGGCCGGGTCATCCCCTGGGTGCACAAGCACGAGGGCCGTACGGTGGCGGTCGCCGGGCCGGACTCGGTGTGGTTCGACACGGAGGCCGAGACCTACGGGAAGTCGCTGACCACGTACGCCGACTTCACGGTCGCCCCGGGTGACCGGATCGCGTTCACCATCTCGTGGCAGCCCTCGCACAAGGAGCCGCCGCCGCTGCCGGAGCCGGAGGCCTCGCTGGAGGCGACCGAGGAGTTCTGGCGCGAGTGGGTCGAGCACTGCACGTACCACGGGCCGTACCGCGAGGCGGTGGTCCGCTCCCTGATCACCCTCAAGGCCCTGACGTACGCCCCCACGGGCGGCATCGTCGCGGCCCCGACGACCTCGCTCCCGGAGGACATCGGCGGGGTCCGCAACTGGGACTACCGCTACACCTGGCTGCGCGACGCGGCGATCACCCTGTCCTCCCTGCTGCGCACCGGCTACCGCGAGGAGGCCCGCGCCTGGCGCGAGTGGCTGCTGCGCGCGGTCGCCGGCGACCCGGACAACCTGCAGATCATGTACGGCATCGCCGGCGAGCGCGAGCTGGGCGAGGCCGAGCTGGACTGGCTGCCGGGCTACGAGGCCTCGGCCCCGGTCCGGGTGGGCAACGGCGCCGCGCACCAGCTCCAGCTGGACGTGTACGGCGAGGTCACCGAGGCCCTGCACCTGGCGCACATGACGGGCCTGGCCCGCAACGACTACGCCTCCCTGCTCCAGCTGAAGCTGATCCGCTACCTCGAGGACCACTGGCAGGAGCCGGACGAGGGCATCTGGGAGGTGCGCGGCCCGCGCCGGCACTTCGTGCACTCCAAGGTGATGGCCTGGGTCGCGGTGGACCGCACCATCAAGCTGATCGAGTCCGGGGACGCGGACGGCCCGCTGGAGCGCTGGAAGGAGCTGCGCGACGACATCCACCGGGACGTGTGCGAGAAGGGCTACGACAAGGAGCGCAACACCTTCACGCAGTCCTACGGCTCCCAGGAGCTGGACGCCTCGCTGCTGCTGATCCCGCAGATGGGCTTCCTGCCGCCGGACGACAAGCGGGTGATCGGCACGATCGAGGCGATCCAGCGCGAGCTGTCCACCCCGGACGGGTTCATCCTGCGCTACCCGACGGAGGGCGCCCACGCGGGCGTCGACGGCCTGCCCGGCGACGAGGGCGCCTTCCTGGCCTGCTCGTTCTGGATGGCGGACGACCTGGCGATGATCGGCCGGGTCGACGAGGCCCGCAAGCTGTTCGAGAAGCTCCTCGCCCTGCGCAACGACCTTGGCCTGCTGGCGGAGGAGTGGGACCCGCGCCTGCAGCGTCAGGTGGGCAACTTCCCGCAGGCGTTCAGCCACGTGCCACTGATCGACACCGCACTGCGGCTGACGGCGTCCGGGGCGTACGGGGGTTAGCGGGCCCCTAGGCTGGAAGGTGACCCCTCCTGGAAGGGGGCTTTCGGCCATGGCCACCCGTTCCACGGCGCACACGGCCCTCGCCGCGCTCCGTGAGGATCTGACGGGCGAGGTTTTCGCCCCAGGGGACCCGGGCTACGACGAGGCCCGGGTCGTCTTCAACGCGATGATCGACCCGCGCCCGGCCGTCATCGCCCAGTGCCTGCACCCGGCCGACGTGGCGCGAGCCGTCCGTTTCGCGCGCGAGCTGGACCTGCACATCGCGGTGCGCGGCGGCGGGCGCGGCCTGGCGGGGGCCCGGGTCGACGGCGCGCTCGTGGTGGACCTGCGCCGGATGCACTCGGTCACCGTCGACCCGGCGGCCGAGGCGGTCCGGGTCGAGGGCGGCGCCACGATGGGCGACCTGGACCGGGCGACCCGGCCGTACGGCCTCGCGACCGCCGGCGCCCCTGCTTCGGCCACCGGTGTCGGCGGCTTCGTGCTCGGCGGCGGCACCGGCCGGCTGGACCGTGCCTTCGGCCTCGCCGTGGACGACCTGATCGGGGTCGAGCTGGTCACCGCCGACGCCGAGCGGGTGCACGCCAACGCCGATGAGAACCCCGAGCTGTTCTGGGCACTGCACGGCGGGGGCGGCAACTTCGGCGTCGCGACGGCGCTCACCCTGGAGCTGCACGAGCTGCCGGAGTTGTCCCAGGTGCTGCTGCTGTGCCTGCCGGAGTCCGGCCCGGACGTGGTCCGCGCCTTCCGTGAGCTCGTCCGCACCGGTCCGGACGAGGTGAGCGGCGCCGTGATGTATCTGGCCCCGGACAGGGTGCTGTGCGGCACGCTGCTGACCTACGCCGGTGGCGAGGCGGAGCTGCGCGAACTCGCCGAACCGCTGCTGGCGCTGCCGCACACGGCCGAGCTGACCGGTGCCGAGGCCGGGCGCCTGCTGTGCTCCCCGGCCGGGCGGGCCCACTGGTCGGCGGAGTGCCTGACGGGCCTGCCGGACGAGCTGGTGGACGTCTTCTGTGCGCGGGCGCAGGCCGTACCGGCGCCGGGCGGCTTCCGTCCCGTGCTCCTCCCGCTGGGCGGTGCGGCCGTCACCGGCCCGGCCGCGTACCCGGTGCCGTACCGGGACGCGCCCTGGCTGCTGCACCCCTTCGCCCGCTGGACGGACCCGGCCGATGACGAGCGTGCCCTCGCCTGGGTGCGGGAGGTGTGCGCCGACGTCCGGCCGTGGCGCACCGGTGCCGTCCCGCTCGACCTCATCGGCGACGAGGGGCCCGAGCGGGTGCGGGCGGGCCTGGGCGCCGGGAACCTGCTGCGTCTGGAGAAGGTCAAGCGGCGCTGGGACCCCGACAACGTCTTCCGGTTCAACCACAACATCGCGCCCGTGTAGCCCGGAGCTGTCCTGAAGGGTGTTTACGCAGGTAGCGTCCGCTGCATGGACAGCCGTACGGACAGCCGATTCGACACCCAGGGCGCCGGGATCACCGTTCAGCGCGCGCTGGAACTGCCCGGTCTGCGCAGCGGGCTGCCGGAGATCCTGGCGGGTGCCGACCGGCTGGGCCGCACGGTGCGCTGGGTGCACGCGGGCGAGGTGCCCAACATCGCCTCGCTGCTCAAGGGCGGCGAGCTGCTCCTGACCACCGGCTACGGCCTCGGTACCCGCCCGGCCGAACAGCGGGCGTTCGTGCGCACCCTCGCCGAGCGCGGGATCGCCGCGCTGGTGGTGGAGCTGGGCCCGCGCTTCAGCCGGCTGCCCTCGGCTCTGGTGGACACCGCCCGCGCCGCCGGGCTGCCGCTGGTCCAGCTGCACCGCGAGGTGCCGTTCGTGACGGTGACCGAGGAGATCCACACCGAGATCGTCAACGGCCACTACGCCCTGCTGCAGCGGGCCGAGGAGGTGCACCGGCGGTGCACCGAGGCGCTGCTGGGCGGCGGCGGGGTGCCGCAGGTGCTGGGCATCCTGGCGGACTTCAGCGGCAACCCGGTGTTCTTGGAGACGGCCGACGGCCGCCTGCTGTACGCCGCCGGGGAGGGGCCCGAGGGCGCGGACCCGCTGCAGGTGTGGGAGGGGTTGCGCGGCCCGCACAAGGGCGCGCCGCCGCCCGCGGGTTCGGTGCTGGTGGACGTGCCCGGCGGCGGGCCCGGTACGGCCGGTTCCGTGCGGGCCCGCCTGGTCCTGCTGCCGGTCCGCGCCCCGCTGGCCCCGGTGCACCGGATCGCCGCCGAGCGGGCCGCGGGCATCCTGGCCGTGGTGCTGATGCAGGCCCGGCAGGAGGAGGAGCTGGCGGCGCGCGGGCGCGGTGACTTCCTCACGGATCTCGCCGAGGGCCGGATCACCGCGGAGGACGCCCCGGCGCAGGCCCGGGTCCTCGGCTTCAAGCCGGGCGACAGCCCGCTGCTGCCGGTGGTGATGCGGATCGGTGACTCCCTTGCGCCCGGCGGGGGTTGGGCGGTGCTGGCGCGGGCGGTCTCCGAGGAGCTGGCCGCCGTGGGCGTGCCGGTGCTGCTGGGTGTTCGGCCGGTGGAGGGCCGGGTGCTGGTGCTGCTGGGCCTGCGCGCGGAGGCGGAGCGCTCGGCGGTCGCCGACCGGGTGGCGGCGGCGCTGCGGGCGGGCGTGGAGCGGGCGGGGATGCGCCGGCCCGGCTCGCCGCCGCCGGTCGTGGTGGTCGGCGTGGCCGGCGGCTGGGCGGCCGCCTCCGCGGGGCTGCGGCATGCGGCGGAGACCGCGACCGCGGCCCAGGGCCTGACCGACCGGCCCTGGTACGACGCCCGCCGCCTCGACATCGACCTGCTGCTGTGGCGGCTGCGCGACCATCCGGACCTCGCCGCGTTCGTGGACCGGGCGATCGGCCCGCTGCGCGAGCACGACAACCGGTCCAAGCCGCCGCTGCTGCCGACCCTGCAGACCTATCTGGCGCACGCCGGCCGCAAGGCGGAGACGGCCCGCGAGCTCCACCTCAACCGGCAGACCCTCTACAACCGGCTCGCCCGCATCGGGGAGTTGCTGGGCACCGACCTCGACGACCCGCAGACGGTCCTGGCGTTGAGCCTGGCCCTGCGGGCCCGTCGGCACGTGCCCTGAGCTCACGCTTCCTAAGCGAGTGGCCGCGGCTGGGTCAACTCGTCGTAGATGCTGAGCACTTGGGCGACCGTCTCGTCCTCGGTCGGCCAGCCGGCCGCCTGCCGGACCCCGCGTTCGCGCAGTTCCTCCCGGCGCTCCGGGTCCGCGAGGAGCCGTACGACGGTGGCCGCGAGCGCCTCCGGGTCGCCGTACGGGACGAGTTCGGCCGCGTCGCCGACGAGGTCGGGGATGCCGCCGACCCGGGTCGCGACGAGGGGCACGCGCGCGTAGAGGGCCTCCTGGGCGAGGACGGACCTCGACTCCCACCTGCTCGTGAGCAGCGCGAGATCGGCGGCGGCGAGCAGATCGGGCACGTCCTCACGGCGCCCGACGAGCCGTACGGGCAGTTCCTCGTCCTCGATCCGCCGCTGCAGCGCCGCCCGCAGCGGCCCCTCGCCGGCGATGACGACCAGCGGCACCGGGTCCATCTCCCGCCAGGCGCGGGCCGCGTCGAGCAGGTGGTCGTAGCCGCGCTGCCCGTCGAGGGCACCGACCGCGATGAGCAACGGGCGGCCGATGGCACCGAGTTCCGCCCGGACCTTGGGACGCAGCCGGTCGGGGTCGTCGAGGACGACGGGCCGCCGCTGCCCCGGCAGGCCGACGGCGGCGAGCCGGGCGTCCCGCGCCCCCGTGTCCCGGGCCCGGTCCACCAGGTCGGAGCTGGTGCCGAGGACCACGGCCGCCGTGCGCACCACCCGCCGCTCCAGCAGCCGCAGCAGATGCGCCCGCGGGCCCTCCGCCTGGGCCCGGTTGTGCCAGGTCACCACCAGCGGGGTGCTGCGGCCGCTGAGCGCGAGGACGGCCCGGAAGGAGGCGTGCAGTCCGTGCGCGTGCACCAGGTCGGCGTGGGCGCAGGCCGTCCGCAGCGCGGCCACGGAGACGGGGTCGCTGCTGCGCGGCACGTGCACATGGTCGGCGCCGGTACCGGTGAAGTCGTAGGCGCGGTCGGCCTCGACGGGGGCGCACACCGTGACCCGCACGCCCCTCGCCACGAGCCCCTCGGTCAGCGAGCGCACGTGCGCGCTGCTGCCGGCGTTGCCCCCGCCCAGCACCTGCACGGTGCGCAGCGGCGACTGGCCGTGCGGTGCGTTGCTGCTCAGGGGGCTCACGGGGCCGGGGCTCCTGGTTCGGCGTGGGCGGTCACGAGGAAACGTACAGAAGGTAGCGGGCTCAAGGGGGCGGAAGGACGTACCCCGCGCGCCCTCCCGCGCGGACCGTGTGCCTTCAAGCATGCCAGGGGACACGGCCGTTACGGGAAATCCTTCAGGGCGCACTGTGCGGCGGGCCGGGGCAATGCGCCGGAGCACGTCACCCACACGGGTGAAGAAAAGCTCGGCGCGGGCAAACGCTGTGCGATTGCGTCCGGCGAGGTCAGACGCTCACAGCGCCCGCGCCCACGCACTCACCCGGTCCCCGTGGACGGCGGCGGCCACGACCGCGACGGCGTGCGCGAGCAGTCCCGCGCGCCGGTTGCCCGCCACGACGGCCGCCCCCAGCGCGGCGCCGAGCGCGTGCGCCCCCGTGTCCCCGATCATCACGCGCTCCCCGAGGTCGTCGGGCAGGACGGCCGCGGCGCCGCCCGTCGCGACGGCCGACAGTTCGCTCCCCCGCCCCTTGCGCAGCAGCCCCGGCGCCCCGAGCGCGAGCACCGCCCCCGCGGCCCGCCCGGGCCGTACGTCGACGAGGTTCACGAAGTGTGCGGTGCCGGCGATCACGATCCCGGCGAGCAGCTTGTCCAGCGGCCGCTCCTTCATCAGCGCCCCCGCGACCAGCCCGGCGGCCGAGATCCCGAACAACTTCACGGCCCCGCTGGTGACTTCCCCGTCCCGCAAAGCCCGCAGATGCGCCCGGAACCCCCGCCGGTCGTCCCCGGCGACATCGTCGTACGCCCCGCAGACCCCGGCGGCGAGCACGGCGAACCCGGCCACGGGACGCACCCGCGCGGCGGCGACGGCCGCACCGATCGCCGAGGCGGGCCCGGCGTAGAGCCCGACCGTGCGCCCGGCGTGGTTCCTCCGTTCCCAGCGCTCCCGTCCGCCGGGCGGATCGCTGCGCAGGAGGGCCTGGCCGGCCCGGGTGAGCGCGGCGGACAGCAGGAAGGAGCGGGACTCACGCTTGACGATCATCCCGCCACCCTAGGTCCTGTCGTCAAACTCCCGTCGTCGCCCGAAGGGCGGCCCTGCGCCCGCCGCGGAGCGGCTCATGAATGCCGTAGGTGCGTGCTCTGGGGGTCCCCCCGGCCGAAGGCTGGGGGAGTGCCGGGCGAGAGTGCGTGCATGGCGTCGCGGGGCAGACGGGAGTTTGACGACAGGGCCTAGGAGCCGGGCCGCCTACAGGTCCGCCCGGGCCGTCGCCAGCAGTTCCTCGGCGTGGGCGCGGGCCGTCTCGGAGTCCTCCTGGCCGGCCAGCATCCGGGACAGCTCGCGGATTCGCTCCTCGCCCTCCAGGACCTTCACGCCGGAGCGGGTCACCGAGCCGTCGTTGGTCTTCTCCACCAGCAACTGCCGGTCGGCGAAGGCGGCGACCTGCGGCAGGTGGGTGACGACCACGACCTGCGCGGTCCTGGCGAGCTTCGCCAGCCGGCGCCCGATCTCGACCGCGGCCTTGCCGCCGACTCCGGCGTCGACCTCGTCGAAGAGGTACGTCGGCACCGGGTCGGTGCCCGCGAACACGACCTCCACGGCAAGCATCACCCGGGACAGCTCACCACCGGACGCGCCCTTGGCGATGGGCCGCGGCGGGGCACCCGGGTGCGGGGCGAGCAACAGCTCGACCTCGTCCACGCCGGACGGCCCGTAGGCGACCGTACGCCCGCCGACCTCGACGCCCTCCGGGTCCTCGGTCTGCCGGATGTCGAACGACACGCGCGCGTGGGGCATCGCCAGCGAGGCCAGCTCGGCCGTCACGGCGGCGGCGAACCGTTCGGCGGCATCGGCCCGCGCGTCCGTCAACGCCTGGGCCAGACCGCCCAGTTCGGCACGGAGCGCATCCCGCTCGGCGGTCAGCTCCGCGATCCGTTCGTCGTCGCCGTCCAGGTCGGTGAGCCGGGCGGCGCTCTGCTCGGCCCAGGTGAGGACGGCGTTCACGTCCTCGCCGTACTTCCGCGTCAACGCGGTCAGCGCCGCCCGCCGCTCCTCCACCGCGGCCAGCCGCAGCGGATCGGCGTCCAGGTCGTCGGCGTACCCCGCCAGCTCCCCGGCGACATCGCCGAGCAGGATCCCGATCTCCCCGATCCGGTCGGCGAGGGAGGCCAGCGCCGGGTCGTGCGAGCGCACGGCCTCCAGCGCGCGATGGGCGCCCGCGACGAGGGCCTGGGCGTCGATCCCCTCGGGGTCCTCGGGATTGCCCGCGAGAGCGGCGTGCGCGGCCGTCGCGGCGGACGACAGCGCCTCGGCGTGCCCGAGCCGCTCGGCCTCCTCGGACAGCTCGGCGTCCTCCCCGGCGCGCGGCTCCACGGCGGCGATCTCCTCGAGGCCGTACCGCAGCATGTCGGCTTCCTGCGCCCGCTCACGCGCGCGCGTGGTGATCTCCTCCAGCTCGGCGGCGACGGCCCGCAGCCGCCGGTAGGCCTCGGTGTAC
The DNA here is from genome assembly GCF_053597455.1 of Streptomyces sp. NPDC001393. Classification (NCBI taxonomy): domain Bacteria; kingdom Bacillati; phylum Actinomycetota; class Actinomycetes; order Kitasatosporales; family Streptomycetaceae; genus Streptomyces; species Streptomyces sp. NPDC001393. Next base: position 10,344 of record NZ_JBSFIH010000003.1, on the reverse strand, counting down.
TTGGCGAGCGGTACGGCGACGGCGTCGCCCGCGTACCGGTCCAGCGCCTGCCGCTGCCGGGACAGCTTCAGCAGCCCCTGCTGGTCGGTCTGCCCGTGCACGGCCACCAGGTCGTCGGCCAGCTCGGCGAGCAGCCCCACGGGCACGCTGCGCCCGCCCAGATGAGCCCGGGAACGTCCCTCGGCGGAAACGGTACGGCTGATCAGCAGGGCCCCGTCGTCCAGCTCGGCCCCGGCCTCCTCCGCGCGTACGACGGCGGCGGTGCCGGCGGGAACGGTGACCCGCCCCTCCACGACCGCCTTCTCGGCCCCGATCCGCACCAGCGCCGGGTCCGCCCGCCCACCGAGCAGCAGCCCCAGGCTGGTGACCACCATGGTCTTGCCCGCACCCGTCTCACCGGTGACGGCGGTGAACCCGGGCGACAGCTCGACGACGGCATCGTCGATGACCCCGAGCGACCGTATCCGCATCTCCTCCAACACGGAACAGACCATACGAGGTCCGGGGCGGGGAGTGCACACAGGCCGCTCTTTCTAGTGAGGCGCCCCCCGCCACCCGGTCGTCGGCAACGCGAACTTCGCCACCAACCTATCCGTGAACGAAGAGTGATGAAGCCGAGCAAGCCGCACCGGCACCGCCCCCCGCCGCACCTCCACCCGCGCCCCCGGCGGCAACTCGACCGTCCGCCGCCCGTCGCACCACAGCACCCCGGACGGGACGTGCGGCAGCACCTCCACCGCGAGCACCGAGTCCGGCGAGGTCACCAGTGGCTTCGCGAACAGCGCGTGCGCGCTGATCGGCACCATCAGCAGCGCCTCCACCTCGGGCCACACCACGGGCCCGCCGGCAGAGAACGCGTATGCCGTGGAGCCGGTCGGCGTGGAGAGCACGACGCCGTCGCACCCGAACCCCGTCACCGGGCGCCCGTCGATCTCCAGCACGACTTCCAGCAGCTTCTCGGCGCCGGCCTTCTGCACGGCCGCCTCGTTCAGCGCCCAGTCCGTGTGCACGATGTCCCCGTTGCGGTGCACGACGACGTCGACGGTCATCCGCTCCTCGACCTCGTACGACCGTGCCACCACCCGGTCGACCACCCGATCGAGGTCGTCCCGCTCGGCCTCCGCGAGGAACCCCACCCGCCCGAGGTTGACGCCGAGCATCGGCACCCCGGAGGCGCGGGCGAACTCGGCGCCCCGCAGCAGCGTGCCGTCGCCGCCGAGCACGATCAGCAGCTCGCACCCGTCGAGGCACTGCGGAGTGGCCTCCTTGACCAGCTGCACCTCGTCCGGCAGCGGCAGGTCGCGCGCCTCCTCCTCCAGCACCCGCACCCCGATGCCGTGCCGCAGCAGGCCCTTGACGACGAGTTCCGCACTGCGGATCGCCGCGGGCCGCCCGGTGTGGGCGAGCAGGAAAACAGTACGCACCAGGTTCTGTGTCAACGCGGCCCCTCCGCCACTGCACGGTCGACGTCGGCCGGGTCCACCTCGGGTGCCCCCGCCCGCAGCCAGAGAAAGTACTCGACGTTCCCCGAGGGGCCGGGCAGCGGACTGGCGGTGACTGACTGCACCCCGAGCCCCAGCTCCCAGGCCTTCCCGGCCACTTTCCGCACGGCCTCCGCCCGCAACTGCGGACTCCGTACGACACCCCCGCTGCCGAGCCGCTCCTTGCCGACCTCGAACTGCGGCTTGACCATCATCACCAGGTCGGCGTCCGGCTTCACGCACCGCTTCAGGGCCGGCAGCACCAACCCGAGCGGGATGAAGGACAGATCGCCCACGACAAGATCCACAGGTTCCCCATCGATCGCCTCGAGCGTCAACTCGCGTACGTTCGTACGGTCCTTGACGGTGACGCGTTCATCGTTCTGGAGAGACCAGGCGAGCTGTCCGTAGCCGACGTCCACGGCGACCACGTGCGCGGCGCCCGCGCGCAGCAGGACGTCGGTGAAGCCGCCGGTGGACGCGCCGGCGTCCAGCGCGCGCCGGCCCTCGACCACGAGGCCCTGCGGCACGAAGACCTCCAGCGCGCCGGCGAGCTTGTGCCCGCCGCGGGAGACGTACTCGGGGTCGCTGTCGTCGGCCTGGACCACGATGGCCGCGGCGGTCTCCACCTGGGTGGCCGGCTTGGTCGCCACGGTCTTGCCGACGGTGACCCGCCCGGCGGCGATCAGCTGGCTGGCGTGCTCGCGCGAGCGCGCGAGCTTCCGGCGGACCAGCTCCGCGTCCAGACGGCGGCGTGCGACTCCTGCCACGTTCGGTTCAGCTCCTGCTCTGGTGGTACGGGGGTGACTGGGGGGCCGGAGGTCCCGGGCGGGCGTCGAGCGCGGTGAGCGCGTCGCGCAGCCCCCCGTGTACATCCTCGTACACCTCGATGTGGCCGTCGGTGGCGAGGTGGTCGGCGTCGGCCAGCCGCTCCAGCTGGGCGTCGACCTCGGCACTGCCCGTGGGGGTGCGCGGGACGTTCAGAGGGGCGGGCGCGGCGGGGTCGTACGCCTGAAGTGCCTCCGCCGCCTCCCGCACCGCATCCTGCGGGTTCTCCGTCTCCGGAACCGAGTCGCTCATGCCCCGACGCTACCGCGAACCGCTGGGGTACCGTCGTGGGCGATGGCCACGATCGAGGAGTGCCGCGCCGCACTGGGAAAGCTTTCGGACAACATGCAGGGCGCCGAGGGCGACGTCGGGGCGGCCGCCGCCCTGGACCGCTCGGTGAGCTGTCACATCACCGACCTGGACGTCACCTTCGTCGGCCGGATGACGGGCGGGCGGATCGAGGTGGACCAGACCCACCCCGGCCCGCCGCGGGAGAAGGCGCAGCTCAGGCTCGCCATGGCCGGGGACGACCTGGTGGCCCTGGTGGACGGCGAGCTGAACTTCGCGACCGCCTGGGGCAGGGGCCGGGTGCGGCTGGAGGCGAACCTGCTGGATCTGTTCCGGCTCAGGAAGCTGCTGTGAGCCGCGCCTTCCTCGCTGCGGGCACCACCAACGGCGTCCCGGTCTCCGGATCGTCGATCACCTGACACCGCAGCCCGAACACCCGCTCCACCAGCTCGGCCGTGACGATGTCGTTCGGGGCGCCCTCGGCGATCACCTCGCCGCCGCGCAGGGCGATGAGGTGGGTGGCGTAGCGGGCCGCGTGGTTGAGGTCGTGCAGGACGGCGACCAGGGTGCGGCGCTGGGTCTCGTGCAGCTCCGCGCAGAGGTCAAGGACGTCGATCTGGTGCTGGATGTCCAGGTAGGTGGTCGGCTCGTCCAGAAGCAGCAGCGGGGTCTGCTGGGCGAGCGCCATGGCGATCCACACCCGCTGCCGCTGCCCGCCGGACAGCTCGTCGACGTACCGGTCGGCCAGCTCGGCGACCCCCGTCTGCCGCATCGACTCACTCACGACCCGCTCGTCCTCGGCCGACCACTGGCGCAGCAGGCCCTGGTGCGGGTAGCGGCCCCGGCCGACGAGGTCGGCGACGGTGATGCCGTCGGGCGCGATGGACGACTGGGGCAGCAGGCCGAGGGTGCGGGCGACCTTCTTGGCGGGCATCGACTGGATGACCTGCCCGTCGAGCAGCACCCGGCCCTGGCTGGGCCTGAGCATCCGCGACAGCGCCCGCAGCAGCGTCGACTTGCCGCACGCGTTCGGACCGACGATCACCGTGAAGGAGTTGTCCGGGATCTCCACGGACAGCTGCTCGGCGATGACGCACTGGTCGTAGGCGAGGGTGACGTTCTGGGCGGACAGGCGGTTCACAGTGCTCCTTGGGTTGTTCGGCGCGCCGGTGGCGGTCATATCCGGCCCGCCCTGCGCTCGGTGACCAGCAGCCACAGCAGATAGGCGCCCCCGAGGACGCCGGTGACCACCCCGACGGGCAGCTGGTCGGCGCCGATGGCGCGCTGGGAGGCCCAGTCGGCGGCGACCAGCAGGGCGGCGCCCATGCACAGGGAGGGCACGAGGTTCGGGCCCGGCGAGCGGGTCAGGCGGCGGGCCAGCTGGGGGGCGGTGAGCGCGACGAAGCTGACCGGCCCGGCGGCGGCGGTGGCGGCCGCGGTGAGCAGTACGGCGGAGACCATCAGCACCAGCCGGACGCGCTGCACCCGCACCCCGAGGGCGTTCGCGACGTCGTCGCCCATCTCCAGCATCCGCAGGCCGCGGGCGTTGGCGAGGACCAGCGGGACGAGGACGGCGCACAGGGCGAGCAGCGGCCAGACCTGGTCCCAGTCACGGCCGCCCAGGGAGCCGGTCATCCACACCACCGCGCGGGCCGCGTCGACCAGGTCGGCCTCGGTGAGGAGATAGCCGTTGACCGCGGTGGCGATCGCGGAGACACCGATGCCGACCAGGACGAGCCGGTATCCGTGCACGCCCTGCTTCCAGGCGAGCAGATAGATGGCGAGTCCGGTCACCAGCCCGCCGATCAACGCGCCGACGGTGACCTGGGCGGTGCTGCCGGACAGCAGCACGATGACGACCAGCGCGCCGGCCGTCGAGCCCTGGGAGAGGCCCAGCACGTCCGGGCTGCCGAGCGGGTTGCGGGAGACGGACTGGAACAGCGCGCCGCCGAGGCCCAGCGAGGCGCCGACCAGCAGCCCGACGAGGACGCGCGGCAGCCGCAGCTCGTTCACGATGAAGTCCTGGTAGGCGTTGCCATTCCCGGCGAGGGTCCTGAGCACGTCGGCCGCCGGGATCCTCGCGTCCCCGGTGCCGATCAGCGCGACACCGGCGGCACCGGCGGCGGCCAGCAGCAGGGCGACGACGAGCAGGGCCCGCAGGTCCAGGCGCAGGGACAGCCCGCCGGGAGTGCGGACGGCCCGGTTCATGGTTCGGCTCTTCACAGCTGGGCCGTCCTCCGCCGTCGTACGAGAAAGATGAAGACCGGGCCGCCGATGATCGCGGTGACGATGCCGACCTGGAGTTCCGATGGGCGGGCCACGACCCGGCCGACGACATCCGCGCCGAGCAGCAGCACCGGTGACAGGACCGCGGCGTACGGCAGGATCCAGCGCAGGTCCGGGCCGGTGAAGGAGCGCACGACGTGCGGCACCATCAGGCCGACGAAGACGATCGGGCCGCAGGCGGCGGTCGCGGCACCGCACAGGACGGTGGCGGCGAGCATCGCCAGGGCACGGGTGCGGCCCAGGCCCGCGCCGAGGGCGCGGGCCGTGTCGTCGCCCATCGCCACGGCGTTCAGCGGCCGGGCCAGCGCGAGCGCGAGGACCATGCCGGCCGCGAGGAAGGGCAGCACCTGCACGATGGTCGAGTTCGTGGCCGAGGCGAGCGAACCCACCGTCCAGAAGCGCATCTTGGCCAGCGCCGCGTCGTCCAGGATCATCGCGGCCTGGAGATAGCCGTACAGCGCGGCGCTGATCGCCGTACCCGCGAGCGCGAGCCGCACCGGGGTGGCGCCGCGGCTGCCGCCGAGGAACCACACCAGCGCGCCGACCGCCGCCGCCCCGAGGAAGGCGAACCACACATAGCCGGTGAGGCCGGTGACGCCGAAGTAGGTGATGGCCGTGACGACGGCGGCCGAGGCACCGGCGTTGATCCCGAGCAGTCCGGGATCGGCCAGCGGATTGCGGGTGAGCGCCTGCAGCACCGCGCCCGCGAGGCCGAGCGCGGCACCGGCGAGCAGCCCCAGGGCCGTACGCGCGAGCCGCTCGTCCACGACGACGTCGCCGTAGGTGCCCGTGTCGTGGAACAGGCCGTGCCAGACCTGGTCCACCGACAGCGATTTCGCCCCGATCGCGATGCTCGCCAGGGCGACGAGCACCAGGATCGCGGCGGAGAGCAGGAGCCCAAGGGCCCTTGCCGCCCGGCGGGTTGGGGGCGCGGGGGCGGTTTCCGCGCGCTGTTCCGGAGGACTGTCGACCAACACGAGGTTAGGTTAGCCTACCCTCGCTATCGATCTCGATCCCCGGGGTGCGGACGCGTCTCCCCCTGAACCCTGCTCACAGTCCCAGTCGCGCCAGCGCCTTCCCCCCGTCCAGCCCGCAGGAGCCCTCGCCGGCCGCCGTCCAGGCCGCCGCGCACAGCGCACGCAGCCCGTCCAGCGGCTCCCCGTCACCCTCCAGCTCCAGCCGGTCCGCCCCGGCCGTCGCCGTCCAGCCACCGCACCGGAAACCCTCCGCAAGCGGGGTGACCTCCGGCTGCCCGGTGAGCATCCCGCGCAGATCGGCGTCCACATACGTCGGCCGGTGCTGCGGCGGCGCCGCGAGCAGCCTGGCGGCGTCGGTGACACCGGTCAGCACCAGCAGCGAGTCCACCCCGCCGTTGAACGCGCCCTCGATGTCCGTGTCCAACCGGTCCCCGATCACCAGCGGCCGCTTCGCGCCGGTCCGGATGATCGTCTCGCGGTGCATCGGCGGCAGCGGCTTGCCCGCCACCTGCGGCTCCCTGCCCGTCGCGATCCGTACGACCTCCACCGCCGCCCCGTTGCCCGGCGCGATGCCCCGTCCGCTCGGGATCGTCAGGTCGGTGTTGGACGCGAACCACGGCACCCCGCGCGCGACCGCGTACGACGCCTCCGCGAACCGGCCCCAGGTCAGATCCGGCCCGCCGTAGCCCTGCACGACCGCCGCCGGATCGTCGTCCGCCGACTCCACCGGCGTCAGGCCCCGCTCGCGCAGCGCGACCCGCAGCCCCTCGCCGCCGATCACCAGCACCCGCGCCCCGGCCGGCACCTGCTCGCTGATCAGCCGCGCGACCGCCTGCGCGGAGGTGATGACGTCATCGGCGCCCGCCGGTATGCCCAGCTCCGTCAGGTGCTCGGCCACCGCGTCCGGCGTCCGCAGCGCGTTGTTCGTGACGTACGCCAGATGCATACCGCCCGCGCGCGCCACCGCCAGCGAGTCCACCGCGTGTGCGATCGCGCTCCCGCCGGCATACACCACCCCGTCCAGATCGAGCAGCGCCGTGTCGTACGCCTCGCTCAGGGGCTGCCCACTGCCCTCGGGCCTCGTCCTGACCGCCTGGCTCATTCCACATCGCTCCTCGTCCACCGACGTCCGAAGGCTGTCCGTCGCCTTTCCCCCGATCATCCCGCACGCCACTGACACACGTACGATGCCGGGATGAACACTGCAGGTCACTCGGAAGCAACGACGCGCCAGGGCCTGGAACTCATGCCCTTCCGCGGCCTTCGCTACGACCCCGACCGGGTCGGCAGCCTCGCCTCCGTCACCTCCCCGCCGTACGACGTCGTCGTCCGCCCCGACGGGGTGCACCACCTCCAGTCCGCCGACCCGTACAACATCGTCCGACTGATCCTGCCCCAGGCCGGCACCCCGAGCGCCCGCACCGAGCAGGCGGCCGACACCCTGCGCCGCTGGCTGGACGAGGGCATCCTCACCGCGGACCCCGAACCCGGCCTGTACGTCTACGAGCAGCGCGACGAGAGCGGCATGCTCCAGCGGGGTGTCATCGGCGCCCTGCGGGTCTCGGCGCCGGCCGAGGGCGTGGTGCTGCCGCACGAGGACGTCATGCCGCCCGTGGTCGCCGACCGCGCGGCCCTGATGCGGGCCACGCGCGCGAACCTGGAGCCACTGCTGCTGACCTACCGCGGCGACGGCACGGCGGCCGAGGTCGTCGAGCGCACGGCGGAGAAGCCCCCGCTGCTGGACACGACCACCGAGGACGGCTACCACCACCGCCTCTGGTCCGTCACCGACCCCGCCGACCTGGCCCGCATCCGCTCCGACCTCGCCCACCAGCAGGCCCTGATCGCCGACGGCCACCACCGCTGGGCCACCTACCTGCGGCTGCGCGCCGAGCACCCCTCCCCCAGCCCCTGGGACCACGGCCTGGTCCTGCTCGTCGACACCGCCCGCTATCCGTTGCGCGTCCGCGCCATCCACCGCCTGCTGCACGGCCTGCCGGTCGCGGACGCGCTCGCGGCGGTGCGGGGCCTGTTCCGGGTACGGCGCCTCGACGCGCCGCTCACCGAGGCCCTGGAGGCCCTCGCGGACGCCTCCTGCGCGGGCAACGCCTTCCTGCTGGCCGGCGACGGCGCCTTCCACCTCCTCGACCGCCCGGACCCGGACCTGCTGGCCCGCACGATCCCGGCCGACCGCCCGGCCGCCTGGCGCTCCCTGGACGCCACGGTCCTGCACGCCACGCTCCTCGACCACGTCTGGCACATCCCCGAGGACTCCCCGGCCCACATCGCGTACATCCACGACACGGCCGCGACGGTCGCCAAGGCCGAACGCGACGGCGGTACGGCCGTCCTGATGCACCCGGTCCGCGAGGAGGTCGTACGCGATCTGGCCCGCCAGGGGGTCACGATGCCCCGCAAGTCGACGTCGTTCGGCCCGAAGCCGGCGTCGGGGCTGGTACTGCGGGCACTGGACATCTGAGCGTCCGGAACGCCGAAGAGGGCGGGCTCCCTCGGGGAACCCGCCCTCTTCTCAGTGGCCGTCGTCAGTCCTCGTCGCCGTCTTCCTCCGAGGGCTCGACGGACTCGGCCTCACCCTCGTCCAGGGCGTCGACGAACTCCACGCCGTCCAGCTCGGCGAGCCGGTCGGAGGCGTCCGTGCTGCCGTCCCGGTCGGCCTCCACGGCCTTCGCGAACCACTCCCGCGCCTCGGCTTCCCGGCCGACGGCCAGCAGGGCATCGGCGTAGGCGTACCGCAGGCGCGCGGTCCACGGCTGAACCGAGCTGGAGGCGAGCTCCGGGCTCTGCAGAGTCACGATGGCCGCGTCCAGCTGGCCCATGTCACGCCGGGCACCGGCCGCGACGAGCCGCATCTCGACCTGACCGGCCTTGTCCAGCTTGTGCACCTCCGGGGCACCGGCCATGTCCAGCGCCTTCTCCGGCCGCCCGAGCCCGCGCTCGCAGTCGGCCATCACCGGCCACAGCTCCACGGTTCCGGTCATCCGCCGCGCGGCACGGAACTCGGCGAGGGCCTCGCCGTACTTCTGGTTGGCGTACGCCGCGAATCCGGCGGCCTCGCGCACGGCGGCCACGCGGGACGCCAGCCGCAGGGCCACCTTGGAGTAGCCGTAGGCGCCCTCGGGGTCCTCGTCGATGAGCCGTGCGACCATCACCAGGTTCTTGGCGACGTCCTCCGCGAGCGTCTTGGGCAGGCTCTGGAGCTCCTGCCGGACGTCCTTGTCGATCTCGTCACCCGTGACGTCCTCCGGGATCGGCAGCCGCTTGATCGGCTCGCGGTCCCGGTCACGGTCACGCTCGTCGCGGAACCGGCCACCGCCCCGGCGGTCGTCACGCCGGTCCTCACGTCCTCGGAAGCCACCGGGCCGCCCACCGCGGTCGTCCCGACGGGGCCCACGGCCACCACGGTCGTCCCGGCCGCGGAAGCCTCCGCGCTCGCCCCGGCTGTCGTCACGGCGGTCATCGCGCCGGTCGTCACGCCGGTCGTCACGGCGGAAGCCTCCGCGGTCGCCGCGATGGTCATCGCGCCGGCCGTAACCGCCACGGTCGTCGTCACGGCGGAAGGACGGACGGTCGCCACCCCGGTCGTCGCGGCGCTCATCACGCCGGTCGTCGCGCCGGAAGCCACGGTCGTCGCGGCGGTCGTCCCGGCGGGGACCACGGTCACGGTCGTCCCGCTGGAACGCCGGACGCGCACCCCGATCCCCCTCACGACGATCGTCCCTACGGCCATAACCACCACGGTCGTCCCGGCCGCGGAAGCCTCCGCGCTCGCCCCGGCTGTCGTCACGGCGGTCATCACGCCGGTCGTCACGGCGGAAACCGCCACGGTCGCCACGGTGGTCATCGCGCCGGCCGTAACCGCCACGGTCGTCGTCACGGCGGAAGGACGGACGCTCGTCACGCCGGTCGTCGCGGCGCGGACCGCGGTCACGGTCGTCCCGCTGGAACGCCGGACGCGCGCCCCGGTCCCCCTCACGACGATCGTCCCTACGGCCGTAACCACCACGGTCGTCACGCCGGAACCCACCTCGGTCATCACGACGCTCATCGCGCCGGTCACCACGGTGGTCATCGCGACGGTCGTCACGTCGGTCGTCGCGTCGGAAGCCTCCGCGGTCGCCGCGGTCGCCGCGGTGGTCATCGCGCCGACTGCCGTAACCGCCACGGTCGTTGTCACGGCGGAAGCCGCCACGGTCGCCGCGGTAGCCGCCGCGGTCACCACTGTCCCGTCGCCGCTGGTCGCGCTCCGGTCGGTCGTCGGGAGAGTTGGTGGACATGGTGACTCCTGTCTTCGGTACCGCAAGCATTGTAAAAACGAAAGGACCCCTGGTCCCAGCTGAACGCTGGTGACCAGGGGTCCTCCCAAAGATTGTTCGGCGGCGTCCTACTCTCCCACAGGGTCCCCCCTGCAGTACCATCGGCGCTGTGAGGCTTAGCTTCCGGGTTCGGAATGTAACCGGGCGTTT